>JBGSSV010000033.1:0-7377 GCA_041736875.1 Chthoniobacterales bacterium
GCGGGCTGCGTTGTAGGCCCCGAGGACACGGCGCACCTCGCGGGCACAAGCCACGGCCCGACGCGCGTGGTCGTCGGTCGCGAGGGGCACACCGAAGACGGCCATGACGGCGTCGCCGATGTATTTGTCCACGATGCCCCCGTGGGCCTCGATCACACGGGTCAGCTCGGTGAAATACTCGTTGAGCGTGGCCAGAAGATCGGCCGGGGCGGCGGATTCGCTCAGGCTGGTGAAGCCGCGCACGTCGGTGAACATGATGGTCACCTCCATTTCCTCGCCGCCCAGCGCCAAGGGCCGGCGGATCAACTCGGCGGCGATCTCGGGCGAAACATTCTTGCCAAGCAGGTCGCGCACGCGGTCACGTTCGGCCAGCCCACGGGCCATGCCATTGAACGCCGTGGCCAGTTGTCCCAACTCGTCCCGCGCCCGCACGGCGACGGGCTCGTCGTAACGCCCCTCGCCGATACGCTGAACGCCCAGCGTGAGGTCCTGCACGGGGCGACTGATGCCGCGGGCCAGCCAGACGGCGAGCAGCGCAGAAAGAATGAGAGCCAGAAAGGTGAGCCACTGCAGGGTGTTCTCCAGGCGACGGAAGGGCGCAAGCTCCTGCGAAAGCGGACGCTGCAGGAGGGCATGAGCGGTCCCCTCACCAGGCAACGGAGTCCATGTGCTGATCCAAGTGTCACCTCCGGCCGACAGGTCGAACACGCCGCGGTCGGCCGTAACCGCCCGGAGGGCGTCCGCCATGGCGGGACGAATGGAGTCGGCCAAACTCGAGGCCGCCATGACCCGGCCGACCGGAGCATCGACGACGAAACTCACCTCGACACCCGTCATCGTCCGAAAGTCCGCCGCCAGACGGTCGTCCGCCCGAAAACCGGCCACGATCCAGCCGGATGGGTCCGGCAGCAGGAGGGGCACGGCTACGAGGAGGGCGATGGTGCCCTGCTCCAGCACGACGAAACGCATGGCCGTGTAATCCTCGGCCTGCTCGGCCTCGTGGATGAGGTCGGGAAAGGCAAACGGTCCGGGCGCGGCAAGATCGGGCGCCATCGTGTCGACTTGCAACTCCGCCTCGAGCGAGACGAGTTGCAGGAAGGCTGCATCGCGCATGCGCATGCGGTAGTTTTCCAGACCGGAAACGAGGGTGCGCCGTTTGACCGGATCGGAAAAATCGTCCGTCTCACCGTAAAGCTGGCGGAAGGCCCAGTCGTCGGACATCAGGCGCGCACCGAGCTGGAGTTTGTCCATGCGCATTTGAAACACGCGCTCGAACACCTGCGCCGCGGACTGCAAGTCATCGTCGATCGTTCGCCGGGCATTCTCCAGGTTGGCGCGACGGACGAGGAAATAGTTGAAGCCCAGCACCGCCGTCAGCAGCAGGAGCAGCAGGAGCAGGAGACGTTCGCGGAATCGTGTCGGCATCAGCGGTAACCACTCGGAGCATCCCCGGCCGCGGGGGCCTGACGGCGACGGAATTCGGGACGCAGGCGCAGGGCGACGGGAGGAAGGCTGGCGGAGCCGGGCGGCAACTCGAGGCTGAGCGGCCGCCCGCGCAACCGGGAATGCCAAACCTCAACCACGCCGCCACCCGCTGGCAGGCCACGCAACGAGGCTTGGCCGCCCGTGCTGGTCAGCCCGTAGAAGGGCGTGGCGCTGACGTAAATGTGCGCGACCATCCAGTCGTGGATGTTGCATCCGAGGGTGACAACTCCGGGCCGGTCGAAAAGCACCGGCGCTGCCGTTTCCCCGATGTAGAGCGGGAGGTCGAACTTCTTCGCGTCGGAGAAGGAATAGACATGGTGCGCCACCTCGTCACGGTTGGGGAACTTCACCCGGCTGCCCACCGGGACAATGAGCACGGCCGGGGTGAACTGGCGTCCCGCCTGTATAATTTCGCCCTGGCCCGCCGGAACAACCGGCGCACCGCCGCGCGGCGTGAACGTGACGACCGCGTCGCCCACCGGTTGGCCCTTTTCATCGGTCACCTTGACCGTCAGATCGAAGGCGGCGGCTGAGGAGAGCGCGGCGGACAGCACCAGTGCGGCGAGGGCGCCTAACTTAAAATGCGGCTTTGGCCCCGAGGTGCGCGAGAAAAGCGTCATAAGTGATGGCACTCCGCGAGGTGTGCTGGAACTCGCCGGAGAGTTCGAGAGAAATATCCGGGGTGAGCGCGAAAGAAATCCCCGCCAGCGGGGTCTGCGTCAGCGCCTGCAGGCGATAGGCCGTGAGCGGGCGCCCGAAGACGGTGTTGCCGGACTCGACCACCGAGGCGACCGAAACGAGATCGGGCCGCGGCGGCGTCGCCCAGGAAACCACGTCACCATAGCGCAGGCGGTAGCCGGCAAAGAACGACCATCGCCCCTCCGGATCCCAGCGCAGGGTCAGCGCCCCCTCGTTGCCGGTCCCGTCGAACAACCCGGACCGGGCGAAGCTCGCGTCAAAACGGTAGAGCAGCTCCAGCGACCAGTCCGCGCTAAACGGATGCTGGTAGCGCACCGACGGCTGGAGCAACCACTTCGTCATGTCCTCGTCCTCAAAAAAATCGCGCTCGAAAGCCAGGCCCGCGGTGGCTTTGGGCGCGGTGCGACCGAGGCCGAACTTGCGCGTCACCCGCGCGTCCGCGCCGACCCGAGCCAGGGTGAAGGCCGAATATTGGAAGGGGATTTCGGTCCCGGCGAAGAGGCGGCCGGAAATTCGCCAGTCGCGATCAAGTTGGCGGCTCCAAGTCGCACCCGCATCGGCCCGCCAGAAAAAGTCGTCCTCCACATCGGACGCTTGGTCCGCATTGCTCAGGTTGCTGTTGTATCGGAACCCGCTCGAGACGTCGAAAGAGGGAACCTCCCCGCCCAGCACTTGGCCGCCGGCGAGGGACACAGCCAGGGCAACAATCATGAGGCTGCTGAGGATTCGCACGGCGACCAAAATGGAGGGCGCTTGGCCCGGGTGTCAATGCGGCGGAACGCTGGCCAAGATCGACCCGTGTCTCTATCCTCGCGCCGCGATGCCCACGGTGTTTCTCAAAACCTACGGATGCCAGATGAACGAGCGCGACTCCGAGCAGGTTGCGCAAATGCTGGTCGGACGGGGCTATGAGCTGACGACCGAGGCCGAGGAGGCGGATGTCGTCCTGCTCAACACCTGCAGCGTGCGCGACATGGCCGAGCAGAAGGCCATCGGGAAGATGGGGTTTCTCCGCCGGCTGCAAAAAGAGCGACCGCATACCGTCTTCGGCCTTCTCGGCTGCATGGCCCAAAGCCGCGGATCATCCCTGCTGGCCGAGATTCCGCACCTCGACCTCGTCGTCGGCACGCAGAAATTCCACAAGGTGGCCGACCATGTGGATGCGATCTTGCGGCGCAAAATGGCCCACGCACCCGCGATGGACGACCTGAGGTTTTCCATTGTCGACACCGACGAGGAAGCCGGCTCGCAGGAGACCATCCGCGACCACGTGACCGTGCCAGCCAGCGCGTTTGTTTCGATCATGCAGGGCTGCAATATGCGGTGCACGTTCTGCATCGTGCCCGACACGCGCGGCGCCGAGCGCAGCCGGCGCCTCGGCAGCATCGTGGGCGAAGTGCGTGAACTGGTCGGGCGCGGTTGCCGCGAGGTCACGCTCCTCGGACAGATCGTCAACCTTTACGGGCGGCATGAGTTTCCCAAGGTGGACGGACGCAGCCCATTCGTGCAGTTGCTTGAGACCGTGCACGAGGTGGATGGCCTGGAACGTCTGCGCTTCACCTCCCCCCACCCGATCGGTTTCCGCGAGGATCTGGTCAACTGTTTCGGCCGTCTGCCCAAGCTGGCCGAGCATGTGCACCTGCCGCTGCAATCCGGTTCGGATCGCATTCTGAAGGCCATGCACCGTGGTTACACCGCAGATAAGTTTCGCAAGCTGGTGGCCCAACTCCGGACCAACTGTCCTGAAATCGCGATCACCACGGACATCATTGTCGGCTTTCCCGGCGAGACCGAGGAGGACTACGCCGCGACCCGCGCGCTGGTCGATGAGATCGGTTTCGACAACGCTTTTGTCTTCCGTTACTCGCCCCGCAAAGACACGCCGGCCGCCACGATGGAGGGTGCGTTGCCCGAGGAGGTGAAGGAGGCCCGCAACCACGACCTCCTCTCGGTGGTCAATCGCCACGCGCAGCAGAAACTCGAAGCGCTCGTCGGCCGCCCGGTCGAGGTTCTCTGCACGGGCGCGAGCCGGCACAACACGGCGCGGCTGACCGGCCGGACCCGCGGAAACAAGATCGCCGTCTTCGAGGGCGACGCCGCGCTGGCCGGGGAGTTGGTGGACGTCGACGTGACCGAGACCGCCGGCTTCACCCTTTACGCCGCCAACCCGCGTCCGGCCGCGCGCGCAGGCGCCTTGGTCACCGCCTGACCGATGAGCAACCAGCGCGCGACCGTTTGCCTGCTGGCCCAGACGCTGGGCTATCCCGACGGCGGGGGGCATTTCTGGTGCTACTACAATTGGGCGCTCGGCTTCGCCTCCGCCGGGTTCCGCGTCGTCTGGCTCGAGACGGTCGACGACAAACTGCGCGCGCCCGAAGCGCTGCGCCGTGCGGTTCTGGGCCTGCGCCGCCGGCTGGCCACGCAGGAAACGCTTTTCCATGTGGCCCTCACCGCCGAGGACGGAGGTTGCATCGACGGGCTGCCCGAGCTGGGTGCCATCTCGCTGCGCGAGGCGGCGGAGCGGGCGGATTTTCTGGTCAACTTCCGCTATGGCTTCCCGGCCAGCGGCGTGCGGCAATTCCGCCGGTCCGTGTTGATGGACATCGACCCCGGGCTGCTGCATCACTGGGTGGATCGCGGCTACTTCCGCATCGCGCCGCACGATGTCTACGCCACGGTGGGCGGCAACGTCGTCCCCGCGAATCCGCACGTGGCCGACCTCGGGGTGACTTGGGAGCGCGTGCGACCGGCGGTGCACCTGCCCTCGTGGCCGGTCTTGCCATCTGCTCCGGCCAGCGCCTTCACGGCCATTTCGCATTGGAACGCGGCTGAGTATGTCATGATCGACGAAAACAATTTCTACGACAACTCGAAGCAAGCGGCCTTCGCGCCTTTCCTTGAACTGCCCGCCTCGACCCGGGCGCGGCTCGAGTTGGCGCTGTGCTTCGGACGCGACGACGAGATAGAGACCGACCGCCTGCGCGGACTCGGCTGGAGTGTCGTGCACAGCCACGATGTCACTTCGACGCCGCCGGACTACCGCCGCTTCATCCAAGGCAGCGCAGGCGAATTCGGCGTGGCCAAGCCGGCCTACGTGAAAATGAATACCGGATGGATCAGCGACCGCACGGTTTGCTATCTGGCCAGCGGACGTCCCTGCATCGTGCAGGACACCGGTCCGATTGATGTGCCGTCCGGCGAAGGATTGCTCCGTTTCCGCACCGCGGAAGAGGCGGCCGCGGCGCTCGATCGCGTGGTGGCCGAGACCGAGGCGCACGGCACCGCGGCCCGGCATTTGGCTGAGGAGTATTTTTCTGCGGAGAAGCTCGCCCGTCGCGTGGCCGAGCTGGCCTTGGGTTGAAGCGCTTGACCCAACGTGAGGCGCCCCACCCGCCTCGCCGATCAGAGCAGGGCGACGGGATCCACATCGACCGCCACATGCGTGTCCTTGGGCAGTTTGAGTGACGCGAGGGTGCTGCGGATGGCCTGGGTCAGCTCGCGGATTTTTCCCCCGCGGGCCACGACTTGGAAGCGATACATTCCACGCACCCGGGCCAACGGGGCCGGGGCGGCGGGACTGATCATGATCGACGATGGCACCGTGGCCGCAAGATGTTGCCCCAGCGTGCGCGCGGCGAACTCGGCTTTTTGCTCGGTATCGGCCCGCGCCGTCAACAGGACCAGGTGGGAAAACGGCGGATGCCCGAAATTCATGCGCATCTCCAGTTCCTGCGTGGCAAAGCCATCGAAATCGTGCGACTTGGCAAACTGCAGCGACGGATGGAAGGGCGTGAAAGTCTGCACGATGACCTCGCCCTCGGCATCCCCTCGCCCGGCGCGGCCGGCGACCTGGACGAGGAGTTGGAAGGTCCTCTCGCCGGCGCGAAAATCCGGCAAGTGCAAGGCGGAATCTGCACTGATGATCCCGACGAGGGTGACCGCGGGAAAGTGCAGGCCTTTGGCGATCATCTGCGTGCCGACGAGAATGTCGATCTTGCGCGAGCGGAAGGCGCCGAGCGTTTCGTGATAGGCGTTCTTGCCGGTCATGGTGTCCGAGTCCATACGGGCCACGCGGGCTTGGGGGAAAATTTTCCGCACGGCCGCTTCAACCTTCTCCGTGCCCACCCCGCTGAAGGCGATTTGCGGGTCCTGACATTGCGGGCACCGTCGCGGCGGCTTTTGCGCGTAGCCGCAAAGATGGCAGCGGGCCAGGTCCTCCTTTTTGTGCAAGGCGAGCGAGACACTGCAATGCGGGCACTCCACCTTTTTCCCGCAGGCCCGGCAAGCCAGCACGGTGAAAAAGCCGCGGCGGTTGAGAAAGAGAATCGTCTGCTCCGCCTTGGCCAGGCGGGACTCAATAGCCGAGCAGAGCTTGGGCGAAAGAAATTGGTCGTTCCGCTCGCCGTCCTTGCTGCGCAACCGCATGTCCACGACACGAAACACGGGCAGAACACAGCCGTCATGCCGGTGGGTCAGCTCCAACAAATCGTATTTTCCCTTGCGGCAGTTTTCAAAACTCTCCAGCGACGGCGTCGCCGAGCCGAGCAGCACGGCGCAGGGCTCCATGGTGCCGCGCACCACCGCCAGATCGCGCGCGTGGTAGCGCGGCCCCTCGTCCTGCTTGTAGGAGGTGTCGTGTTCTTCATCGATGACGATGAGCCCGAGATTCTCCAGCGGAGCAAAGACCGCACCGCGCGCCCCGATGACGATGCGCACCCGACCATCGCGGACCCGGTGCCATTCGTCATGGCGCTCCCCCTCGCTCAAGTGGCTGTGCAGGACGGCCACCTCGATGCCCAATGGCGTGAAGCGGGCGGCAAAACGTTCGACCGTCTGCGGGGTGAGCGCGATCTCCGGCACCAGGACCAGCGCCGTCTTCCCCGCCTCGAGGACTTCGGCGATGGCACGCAGGTAGACCTCGGTCTTGCCGCTGCCGGTGATGCCTTTGAGCACGATCGGTCGATGGGTCGCAGGCTCGCACAGCGCCGGTCTGATGCGGTCCAGCGCAGCGACCTGTTCAGCGCTGAGTTCGGGCGGCGTCGAGGCGACGAACTCGTGGACGCCGCGCGGCGCCCGGCGCACCGACTCGTTGGTGATTGTGATCAACCCCCGGCGCTCCAGAGTTTTGAGCGTGGCCGCCGTGGCCCCCACCTCGGTCCCGAGCCGGGCCACCGCTACGGGCTCGCCGGCCGC
>JBGSSV010000044.1:0-3883 GCA_041736875.1 Chthoniobacterales bacterium
CGCGTGACACGATCAAGGGGGGCGTGCATCCCCGAACGCTTTATGCAATGAGGGACAGAGGGCTCGTGGAACAAGTCGACCGCGGGGTTTTTCGCCTGGCAGGGCTCCCCCCTCTGACCAATCCCGATCTGGCACTGACGGGCAAGCGAGTTCCCGCGGCGGTAATTTGCCTCATCAGCGCCCTCGCCTTTCATGATCTGACCACCCAGATTCCGCACACGGTGCAGATTGCGCTGCGTCCCGGAAGCTGGCCCCCCAAGATCGCGCATCCGCCGATCGAGATTTTCCACTTTTCACCGGAATCCCTCTCCACCGGAGTGGAGGATCACCTGGTCGACGGGGTGACCGTCCGCGTCTTCAGCCGGGAAAAAACCCTGGCCGACGTTTTCAAATTCCGCAACCGGATCGGGATGGAAGTCGCCACCGAAGCGCTTCGAAACTATGCCCGAGGTAAACGACGGCGTTTCGCTAAGGTTTTGGACTACGCCCGCGTGTGCCGGGTGGAAGCCGTGATGCGCCCCTATCTGGAGGCCGTGGCGTGAGCGCGCTCAAGAATGTCGGTGCGTCGGCTCACCAGCGGCTCAAGAATTCAGCCAAGGAATCAGGCCGTTCGTTCAATGATCTCGTCCAATACTATGCGCTGGAACGATGGCTCTACCGTCTTTCCCAGTCTGGGCACGACAAAACCTTCGTGCTCAAAGGGGCGCTGATGCTGGTGGCGTGGCGTGCGCCAATTCTGCGAGCCACCCGAGACATCGATCTGCTGGCAAAAACCAGCAACGATCTCGACGGAGTCAAAGCCATCATTGCAGGCATTTGTCGAACGGAGGTGCCGGATGATGGAGTTCTCTTCGATTCCGATACCGTAAGCACAACGAGAATCGCCGAGGACGCAGACTACGAGGGGGTTCGGGCAACCTTTGCCGGACTCCTCGGCACCACACGACTGTCCATGCAGATCGATATGGGTTTCAGCGACGTGGTGACTCCAGGACCGGTCGAAATCAGTTACCCGACCATCCTTGATTTTCCCGCTCCAGTCCTTCGCGCCTACAATCGGGAGACAGCCATCGCCGAAAAATTCGAGGCGATGATTTCCTTGGGAAGACTTAACAGCAGGATGAAAGACTTTTTCGATGTGTGGATGCTGGCGAATACCTCGGGGTTTGACGGAGCCGAACTGAGCGCGGCGATCCTTGCCACCTTTCGCCAAAGAGGGACCGAATTTGTCGCCACGCCTCAGATGTTCGAGCAGGATTTTGCCCTTGATCCATCCAAGCAATCACAGTGGCAAGGCTTTGTGAAACGGATGCGCCCGTCGGAAACCCCACCAGCATTTCCCGAAACCGTCGCGTCGATCCGCAGATTCTTGGAACCTATCCATCATGCTCTGAACTCGGCAAAGGACTTCGAGGGAACGTGGAAGCCTGCGGGCCCATGGGCGCCAAAGGACAAGCAGCACAGCCGGTGACTGTTCTGTTAAAGCCGACTCGTCCGACAAGCTGAACGCAACGTGAGATTGTGTAAGAAAGTGCCGCTGGTCGTTTCCAGTGGGCTCGCTCATACCCCCACCCCCTTCCGCAGGTCGGCGATTTGCTCGGGGGTCAATCCCGCGGGTTCGCCGCGCTTTTCCCAGGTCTCGCGGTTGCGCCCGAAGCCGAGCTGCACTGAGAGACTCGCCTTGGGCATCTCGATCCCGTGGGCGCGCATGATCTTGTCGGCCTCCTCCCACTTGATGCCAGCGGCACCGAGCGCTTTGGCCACGGCGCAGGCCGAGAAGCCGTGGATTTTGTTTTTGCGGGCGGTGCCTGTCGGCGAGGGCTTAGCAGGTCCGGGTGCCGCAGGTGTGGCAGGCGCGGGCACATCATCTGCGAGGGGGGTGAAGTCCTTCACCTTGGAGTGCTTGCCGCGGCCCTCGAAGGTGACCTTGCCGAACTCCAGCTTGCCGGTGCAGCCGGCGAGGGTGTCGATGTTGGCCAGCTTGTCGATGACGGGCTTGCGCTTCCCCTCGGTGTAGCGGAAGTGGGTCGAACCGCGTGGTGGCTTGTTGGTTTCAAGAATGGCCTTCGCGTTTGCGTTGGCCGGGATGGTGACTGTGTTGTTCATGACTTGGTTTCCTTTCGGTTGTTGGTGTTTGGCGGACGGCCCGCTCGGGCCAATCCATTCGAGAAGGTGGTTGGGGTGCTGGCGGACGAGGCCTGCGCGGACGAGCGCGGCAATGACGCCCTGGTAAGCGTCGGCGCTCATGTGGCCCATGAGCCGGGCGTAGAGGTGGCCGCTGGGGACGGCGCCGAGATCCCTGATGCATTCGGCTACGGCGAGGACGGCGCCCGTGGCGGCTTGGGCGCTCATTCCTCGTTCTCCGGGATGGTGACGCGCACCACGCGCCCGTCGGCCCGCTGCGCCCGGTAGGTCTTGGCCTTGTTCCGCCGAGCCCGGCAGGTGTTGCGCTCGTGCTCGTAGATGAGGGCATTGAGTTGGTCGCGAAGGCTGCGGGCGGCGGCCATGTTGACCACCATGATCGAGCGCACGTTGCCGTGGGGCTCGTTGCTAAAGGCGATCTCCACCGACGGCACTTCATCGTGGATGCCGTAGTTGAAGGCCGGGCCCAAGCGGGCCTTGGCCGTGTTGTTGAGCGAGCCGTCGATGCGGTCTGGGCGGGCCGCGAAGCGGGCGTAGTTTTCTTCGTGTTGCGTGTTCATGGGTTCAGTTTCCTTTCGTCTTGGTGGTTGATTGCTGGCCCGCGGCGAACGCCGCCTGCAGGTCTTTCTGGATTTGCCAAACCGACAGGTCATGAAAATCGAGGCGGTCGGAGTTGCGGGTTTCGAGGGTTTCCAACCCGAGAACTTCGCGGGCGATCTTCTCGATGGTGGCGTTGGTTTGCTTCGTGCTCATGGGGCTCAAGCCTCCTCGCCAATCAGGTTCATGAAGCGCGCCACGTTCTTGAGTTCCTCAAGCGCGTGGGCGGCGCTGCCCGTGTCGGCCCAAGTGACTTCGTCGGGGGCGACCCCCATGTGGTCGTCCAGGTGGCGGGTGATCAGGGTGACCAATTCGCGGGCGCTGGACGCGTTGTGGCAAAAGGCGTCGAGCGCGTTCTGCTGGTTGGTTTTTTCGGGTGTTTTTCTCGCTTTCATCGTGTGTGTCATTCGCTCTGAAAGCCCGTGATGGGAAGGGAATCAGCGATCACTTCTGAATCTTTATTTCACTGGAAAAGAACGGGTTACGCCGCTATTGGCACACGTCCTGCATGCCGGATTTGAAGGGGCTTTCGCGGTAAATCCCGGCCCGCAAAATGTGGGAAGTGGAAAAAATGATTTCCCTCTCAAACTGGCCGGGGGACGGCGCAACCCGGGCTTTTTGCGTCCCACTAAAAGATTCCTTAAGCCGAAATTGGTGCGGGGCGGCGTGTTCTTTGGTGTGGCTGCGCTCGACATCACAACTTCACTGCTGATATCAACTAAGTTCGATCATGAGCCTCAAAACGCAGATCGAGGAAGCAGCCGCTGCCGTTCGCGCTTTAGAGGAGCAGCTTGCTACCATCCGCGCCGGTCGGAGGGCTGGTGGCTTCTTTGCATCACTGGGTGGACTTGTTGAAAACACATATAGCGACAAGGAGCTGAAGGCCTTACTGTCCGCCGCTAGGAAGAATCTCAGGCGCCTGGAGACGCAGCGCTTCGTCAGGATGGCGCTGGCTGCCGGCGGTGCCTTTGCTCTCCTCGCATTCGCCGTCTTCAATAGCGGAACTAGTATCCAGTAACAGCTAAAGTTTCGGGTAAAGTCTGGTCAGTTTGATTCGGGCGTCCTCGGTGGTAAAGCGCCAGTTAATCGGGGCACCACGCGTATTGCGATGCAGCTGCCAGGCGATGGTTTGGCGGCGCATGGA
>JBGSSV010000060.1:0-1501 GCA_041736875.1 Chthoniobacterales bacterium
AAGGAGAAGGGCGCCTACTCCGGCGCGGCGGTCGCGCTGGACTCAGCCTGGACTGCGCCGGAGACCGAGGGCGCGGGGTATCTCTTCTCCCTCTCGCTCAACACCGAGGAGATCGCTGCGCTTTTCACCGGGGAGAAGGCCGAGGTGGTGCTCATGGCCGAGATCACCTGGACGCTCGATGGCGCGGTCCGGTCGTCGCAAACCTTCGATCTCGTTGTGGCACGCGACGTGTGGCGCGGGGAGGAGGAAACGCCCGTGGCCGTGCCGTCGATGAAGGCCAGCCAGCCCGAAGCCGAGGCGGGGACGGACAACGACAAATGGATGACCCCGTTGCGGACGGCGCAGGCCCACGCTCAATCTCCCACCCCCTACGACCTCGGCAACTTCGGTGAGGGTGTGCAGCTGTCGCTCGAAAACGGCACGTTCCAGCGCGGCATGATGGTCGCCGACACCACGATCTCCATCACGAGCAGCGGAAACCCGGAGGGCAAGGAGATCACCTTGAGCTTTTGGACGAACGGAGGTGACTGGACGCTGAATTTCTACGGCATCCAGATGTCCGCCGAGGCCTCGGCCTTGCTTCCGATCACGCTTACCAACAGCCGCAGCTACGTCCTCAAGTTCGCGTGCGTCGGCTACCTCTGGACGCTGCAGGAAATCTACGGCCCAACCCTTGTTGATTAAACCACTATGAGCACACTCAAAAAATTCCGGGGCGCGCTGCACGGGACCACTCCCGAGCTTCGGCCCTACATCCTCAAGACCGACGACTTCACCGCAGAAGCGGGAGAGCCGTATGCGGTGGGCCGTAAGTCAGTGGCAGCGGTGATGCCGACTGCTGCCTTTGCCCGCTTGTTGGCGCGCGGCACGACATGGAATCAGGCGACATTGATTCAAATTTTGGAGGCGGACACTCTGGCTATCGAACAAGATGATGCGAGCGGTCTGGGCATCTATGTAAACGTCGGTGTCACGACTTGGGCCGATGTAGTTGCCGAGGTTGAAAACAACGGGAGCGGAATCACCCTTTTGGAGCTCGATGGAGATTTTGGATCTGAGCTGGCGGGGGACAACGGCGGCACTCTCTCTGGCGGCTCCGAGGCGACTTTCGCAGGCATCACCGCCACGCTGCCTGCCGATCCGAGCGAAGGCCAAGTCGTTGATTTTGCCGACACCAACGGGACATGGGACGAATCCCCGCTGACGCTCACGGCGAACAGGCTCATCGAGGGGCAGGAGTCCAACTTCGTAAACAACGCGGCGGGAACATTTTTCCGCGCTTTGTTCGTAGGTGGGGATACCGGTTGGCGCATCCTGACCTCTGGCACACAGCCGTTGAATATCACGGTTCCTGTGCTTTCAGGAGACTACTCTTTCAGTGCCACAACTGGAACGTGGACGGGAAGCCCGACGAGCTACGCCTACCAGTGGCAAATCAGCGACGACGGCGAAACGGGGTGGACCAACATCACCGACGAAGCAGCTTCCAGTTACCTCGCTG
>JBGSSV010000141.1:0-22910 GCA_041736875.1 Chthoniobacterales bacterium
GAGAAGCCCGCAGCTCCGGCTCCCCCGGCGGATGCGCCCGCGTTTGCGATGCCCGAGGGAGGAGCCGACGCCATGGAAATCCATGTCTCGGCATCGGCTCCAGCCGGGGGGGACGGCTCGGTCGCGCGGCCCTTCTCGACGATTGAGGCGGCGCGGGACGCGGTCCGCAGCGTGAGCGACCGCCCGGTGCGGGTGGTCATCGGCGAAGGCCATTACTTGGTGCGCGACGGATTGGTCCTGACCGATGAGGACTCCGGCGCCCCGGGACGCCGCATCACTTATGCGGCCGCGCCGGGCGAGAACGTGCGCATTTCATCGGGGGTGTTGATACCGGCGGCCTCCCTGCGCGAGGTGACGGACGAGGCGGTGCGGGCACGTCTGCCAGAGGGCGCGCGGGACAGCATCCGCCAGATCCCGCTGTCCGAGGTCGGTCTGCAGACCCGGATGTTTCCCGACAATTTCAAGGGCCTCGACCTGTTGGAGGTGCAGGCCAACGGACGGCGCCTGCCGATCTCGCGTTGGCCGGACGGCGGGACCTTCTCGCGCATGGTCAAAGTTTTGGACAATGGCATCGCCCCCCCGGGCACCGGCACCTTTGTTTACCGCGAGGATGATCCGGCCCGCTGGCAGGAGGCGGTCAAGGAAGGGCTCTGGCTCCGCGGGTTCTGGCGGGTGCCCTGGGTCATTGAAGCGGTGCGCGTCGGGCAGATCGATGCCGAGGCCCGCACGATCACCCTGGCCGCGCCCGTGCCCCGCGGCATCGGTTCAAAATACCACCGGGCACCGGGCGATGGCGTCGGCGGGGGCTCGGGCGAGGAGCCATGGGAGGCGATCAACCTCGTCGAGGAAATCAACCTGCCCGGCGAGTGGGCCGTGCGCTTCACCGACCAGACGCTTTACCTCCTGCCCCCGGCCGAGGGCGGCGACCTGCTGGTCACCGATGTGACCAAGCCGGTGATCCACCTCAACAACGCCTCGCACGTTTCGCTCGAGGGCCTGTCGGTAGACGGAGGATTGGGGGATGGCATTCGCGTCACCGGCGGCGAACACGTGCTCATCGCCGGTTGCCGGGTCTCCAACGTCGCCCGCGACGGCATCGTGCTGGAGGGAGGACGGGATCACACCATTCTATCCTGCGACACGGCAGAGACCGGATATTCCGGCATCGCTTACACCGGGGGCGAGCGCGCGAGCCTGACCCCGAGCGGCCACCGCATCGTCAACAATCTGGTTCGCCGCGCCGGCCTTTTCTTTCCCGCCCCCGGAATCAACGGCGGCCTCGGGCCCCGTGCCGAGGCGGTCGGCACGCTCATCGCGCACAACCGCATCCATGACTGCATGAACAGCGGGATTGTTTACGCGGGGAACGACAACGTTTTCGAATTCAACGAAATCTACCGCGTCGGCCTCGGATCGAGCGACCTCGGATGCTTCTACACCAACTCGGGCTGGACCTCGCGCGGCAACATAATCCGCCACAATTTTGTCCACCACTCGATGAACGCCAACGCTTTCTATGTCGACGACGGCGACTGCGGCGACACGTTCATCGGCAACGTCGCCTACAAGACCGAGTCGGGCGGCTTCATCGGCGGCGGCCATGACCAGACGTTCATCCAGAACATCATCGTGGAAAGTCCGCGCGCCATGCACATCGACTCGCGCGGCTTGGCCCGCGGATACACCGCAACGGACAAGCGGCTGCGTGGCGACCTCGACTCCGTGCCCTACAACCAGCCGCCGTGGAGCGAGCGCTATCCGGAACTGGTCGGCATCCTCGAAACCCAGACGGACAAGCCGAGTGGCATTGTCATCGAGGAGAACCTTTTCGTCCGCTGCGGCACCCCGTTGCGCAAGTCGGGAGCGGCCGAAGACTTCGACGGCCTCAGTTTCAATGCCAACGCGGTCAGCGGCGACCTTGGCCAGTTCGTCAACGCTGAGGAATTGGATTTCGCGCTCAAGCCGGACGCCGCCGTCTTCACCGAGATCCCCAACTTCAAGCAAATCCCCATGGGCAAGATCGGCCTTTTTGCCGATGCCTACCGCCCGTCCGTTCCCCCGCGCAACATGGAACTTTTGCGCACGGGCGAAACCGATGGCGGCTTCGACTCGCAAACCGACGTCAACGCGTCGAACCGCCCGCAGGCCGCGCCGTGAACTCCATGACGGGAGGCGCGGCGCTTTTCAACGCGCACCATGCACCGATCGGGGCGTTTGCCACTTTCACTCTCGGATTTCCCGGACCGATGGGCGGCCTCGGACTGGAGTTGGGCGGACCCGCGAACGAAAGCGTCTTCATCGGGGTGGAGAAACGAAGCGGACGGGGCTATGAGGCACTGCCCTTCTTCGCCAGCAGCGCGGACTCGGCCAAACGCTACGACGTGAGTGCCGAGGCGGCGCTCAAGCCAGGCCGGGTTGAGCCGTGGGACGCCGAGAGCATCCCCCGCCGCTTCTCGCTCGGCAGCGACACCTGGAGGGCGGGAGACCTGACCTTTGCCATCTACTCGGCGCCGAAGAGCGTGCCCGATCCGCGGACGGCGAGCGCCGCGCAGCTGCGTGCCGCCCTGGTGCCATCCGCATTTGCCGAGCTGACCATCGACAACCGCAGAGGCACGCGAGAGCGCAAGGCATTCTTCGGCTTCGAGGGGTCGAGTCCGGTCCACAACACCCGGCGGCTCGACGATGTTTCCCGGGGGAAGTTCACCGGCATCGGGCAGGGCCCTGTGACCGCGATCGTCAGCGACTCGCCGGGAGTCTACTCCGGATGCGGGTTCACCCTTGATCAGTGCCTCGAGTCGGAGGTGGCGGAGAATCTGAGCTTCGGCCTCGGCGGCGTCGGCGCGCTCATGGCGGTGGTGCCCGCGGGCAAACGGCAAAGGTTCCGCTTCGCGATTTGTTTCTATCGCGACGGCATCGTTACGAGCGGAATGCCCGCGAGGTATTTTTACACGAGCCTCTTTGATTCGATCGAGGCGGTCGCCACGTATGCCCTCGCGCACTGGGAGGACCAGAAGAAGTTGGCCCTCCAAGCGGATGACCTGGTCGGCAAGTCACGGCTCTCCGGTGACCAGAAGTTTCACCTCACCCAGGCCACGCGCAGCTATCTCGGGGCCACCGAGTTTCTCCTGACGAAAAGGGGCGAGCCGTTCTGGTGTGTCAACGAAGGGGAATACCGGATGCTCAACACCTTCGACCTCACGGTGGATCACCTGTTTTTCGAGCTCGATCGCAATCCCTGGGTCGTGCGCAACCAGCTGGACTGGTTCGTCCGCCGATACAGCTACACCGACAAGGTCCGATTGTCGGGCGATCCGCGGGAATACCCGGGCGGAATCAGTTTCTCGCACGACATGGGCATCGGCAACTGCGTGTCGCGTCCGGGCCACTCGTCCTACGAACAGTTCGGGCTGACCGGCTGCTTTTCGCACATGACGCACGAGCAGCTCGTCAACTGGGTCTGCTGCGCCACGAGCTACGTGTGGAAAACGGGCGACGTGAAATGGCTGCGAGCCAACGCGTCCGTGTTCCGCCGTTGCCTCGCGAGCCTGCTTAACCGCGATCACCCCGATCCGCGCAAACGGGACGGCGTGATGAGCGCAGACTCCTCCCGCTGCCGCGGGGGCGCGGAGATCACGACCTACGACAGCCTCGACGTTTCCTTGGGCCAAGCCCGCAACAACCTCTATCTTGCGGTCAAAACGTGGGCGGCCTACGTGGGACTGCGCGAGATGCTGGCGCGGCTCGGCCAGACCCGCGAGTCCGCCCGGGCGGCCCGGCAGGCCGGGCGTTGCGCGCAAACCATCGTTTCCCATCTGGGCACGGAAGGCTACATCCCGGCCGTCATGGGCGAAGGCAATGAGTCGCGCATCATCCCCGCAGTCGAGGGGCTGGTCTTTCCCCTCCTCTGGGGCCTCGGCCCGCTGCTCGCCGACGGTGGCGAGTTCGGCTTCCTGCGGGAGACGCTGGCCCGGCATCTGCGCAAGGTTCTGGTCAAGGGCACCTGCAAATTCGCAGACGGCGGGTGGAAGCTCAGCTCCACGAATGACAACTCGTGGTTGAGCAAGATTTACCTCTGCCAGCATGTCGCCCGCGAGGTTCTCGGGTTCGGCCCGGACCAAGCGGCGGACGCGGCGCACCGTGCCTGGCTGTTAGACCCTCGCAACGCCTACTTCGCCTGGAGCGACCAGATGGTCGCCGGAGAGGCTCGCGGCAGCAAATATTACCCTCGGGGCGTGACCTCGTGGCTGTGGCTGCGCGAACGATGAAGAACGCCGGCCGCTACCCGTGGATCCCCGACAATGGCGAGGGGACGTTTTCCAATCCGATCATCCACGCCGACTATTCCGACCCGGATGTGATCCGCGTGGGCGACGACTTCTGGATGACGGCGTCGAGTTTCAACTGCACCCCGGGCCTGCCGATCCTGCACTCGCGCGACTTGGTGAACTGGCGACTGGTCAACCATGCCATCCGCAACGTCCCCCACCCATCCTACGCCGGCGTGCGCATCGGCGGAGGCGTGTGGGCCCCGGCGATCCGCCACCATGCCGGAAAATTCTGGATCGTGTTTCCCATGCCGGACGAGGGCATCTACGTTACCTGCGCGGACGACCCAGCCGGCCGCTGGGAGGAACCATGGTGTCTCCACGAAGCGAAGGGCTGGATTGATCCCTGTCCTTTCTGGGACGACGACGGCTTGGCGTATCTCGCCCACGCCTATGCGTTCTCGCGCAGCGGGCTCAAGGAACGCATCCACCTCCGGCCCATGTCGCCCGACGCGCGAACTCTGCTGGGTGAAGGGCGTGAGCTTTTCCACACCCCGCACCACCTCTACCTCGAGGGTCCGAAAATCCACAAACTCGGCGGCTGGTATTACATCATGTGTCCCGGAGGCGGGGTGCAAACGGGATGGCAGGTAGCCTTCCGCTCACGCGACATCTGGGGCCCCTACGAGGAGAAGGTTGTGTTGGCCCAAGGGGACACGCCGATCAATGGACCGCATCAGGGAGCGCTGGTGGACTTGGCGGACGGCTCGTGGTGGTTTGTGCATTTTCAGGACTGCGGCCCGTTCGGCCGCATCACCCACCTCCAACCGGTGAACTGGGTCGACGGGTGGCCGCTCTGCGGCGAAGTGCGCAACGGCGTGAGCCAGCCCGTTGCGCGTTGGCCGAAGCCAGTGCAGGGTTTCGGTCCCGAGATCCCCGCGACCAGCGACGATTTCTCCTCCCTCACCCTCAAACTCCAGTGGCAATGGCAGGCCAACCATGAGGATGCTTGGTATTCGCTGAGCGAGCGAGCGGGGTGGCTGCGGCTTTTCCGGCAACCCGGAGCGGTGGACGAATTGACCACCTACCCGCGCTTCGTCGCCCAAAAGTTTCCCGCCCGGACGTTCCGAGTGAAAACGACCTTGGACCTCCGGAGCGGTGCAATCGGTTCCGTCGCCGGCCTCGGCCTGATCAGCGGCGCCGGCGCGCAATTTGTCGGCTTGCGGAGGGCGGGGGCTGGTTTTGATCTGCTGCTGGGCGGACCGTCCGGGCTGGAGGTCTTGGCGACGGCGGATTCCGGCGAGACCGATTTATCCGTGGAGGTCGGAGCAGATGGATCATTTCATTTCCTCGTCGCTGCATGTCCGCAGCTGGAATCCCGCCGCTTCACCGCGAAGGAAGGCGGCTGGATCGGGGCCAAAGTCGGCCTGTTCCATCTGGGCACGGAAGCCGCTGCGACCGGCTTCGCCGACTTCGGGCCGTTCACCTTTTCCCCCTGACTTGGCCGCGCGCGAAGCGCATGGTTGAGGGTCGGATGAACACACGGGCGGTTCTGTTCCTGGTCTTGGCCGCGGTGGCTGGAGCGCGCGCGGTCGAGCCATGCCGCGTGGAGATTGTCGACCGCGAGAGCGGATGGCCGGTGCCTTTGGTTGAACTCAAGACGACGCACGGAACGAGCTTCTTCTCGGATAATGCTGGGGTGGTGGCCTTCGACCTGCCCGAAATGATGGGGCGCGAGATCTGGCTGGAGGTGTTGGCCGATGGATACGAGGTGCCGGTGGACGGTTTCGGGTTCCGCGGGGTCAGGCTGAAGCCAGAGCCCGGCCGGACACTGCGCGTCGAGGTGCAGCGAACGTCCCTGGCGAAACGCCTCGGACGCCTCACCGGCGCCGGCCTGTTCGCCGAGAGCCAGAAGACCGGGGCGGAGGCCGGGTGGAAGGAATCCGGCGTGACGGGCTGCGACAGCGTGCAGGTCGCGCCTTTCGGCGGAAAGCTCTTCTGGCTCTGGGGTGACACGACATTGCCCGACCGTGCCCTCGGACTCTTCCACTGCTCGGGCGCCAAGACGGCAACGCGCCCCCTCACCTCGTTCGAGCCGCCTCTGCGGCCGAACTTTGAACTCTTCCGCGACGGCGATGGGCGTCCTCGCAACATCGCGCAAATGCCCGGCGACGGCCCGACTTGGCTGACCGCGATGGTCAGCCTGCCCGACAAGGACGGTCGCGAACGCCTCGGCGCGACTTACATCAAGCTCCGCTCGCTCGACGACATTTACGAATGGGGCTTGGCCGTGTGGGACGGCGAGAATTTCCGTCCGCATCGCACGATTTGGAAAAGGTCGGCCGAATCTCCGCAGCCCCCCGCGATGCCCCTCGGCCACGCGGTGCGCTGGACCGATGAGTCAGGGCGGGAGTGGATGCTTTTCGGCCATCCTTTCCCGACGCTGAAATGTCCCCCTACCTTGGATGCGTGGTCGGACCCTGCGCAGTGGGAGAGCTTGGCGACGCCTCCACCGCTGCAAGCCGCTGACGGCAGCGGCGAGGTCAAGCCGGCGGACGGCCCGCACACCGGGGCCGTCGCGTGGAGCAGATACCGCAATAAATGGGTCGCCGTGTTCCAGCAAGCCGATGGCGCGCCCTCGAAGGGGGGCGAGATCTGGTATGCCGAGGCGGCATCGCCATTCGGTCCGTGGGGCCCGGCCGTCAAGGTGCTCAGCCACCGCAAGCACACGTTCTACAATGTGCGCCTGCATCCGGAACTGACCGACCCGGACGCCTCTTTCGTTCTTTTCGAGGGAACTTACACCGCGATGTTCGCCGAGGGCGCCACACCCACCCCGCGCCACGAATACAACCAGATCCTCTACCGCCTCGACCTCGCCGACCCGGGACTGATTCCCGCGCAGGGCGCGAAGAACTGATAACTGCCTGCGTCTGACAAGACTGCCATATTTTGCCGGACCGAGTTGCAACCTGCGACCCGGATTTGTGTCAGATTAATGGGTTATCCCCCAAGCCCCCCCCCTGTGAACCCTTTGCGAAGCTCCATGGTCTTGGCCTGCACGACGGCGTTCGGCGTTATCGCCGCGTCGTGCGGCACCGCGCTGGCCCAGACGCAACCGGGCACGCTCTTCGGCCCCGAGGTGCTGGGCCAGCGCTCGATCACTTACGACTATACTGGCTTGCGGACCATGTCCCCCGCGCCGGCGGCGGGAGTCCATCCGCGCGTCTATTTCAACAGCCAGGACCTGCCTGACATCCGCGACCGCCTGGCCAGCACCACAGCCGGAATCGAGGCGTTCAAGCAGATTCAGCTCTACACCGACCTCCTGCGGAACGGACGCACGGTCGCGTGGGACCCGAAGCCAAATTCGTTCAAACTCATGCCCGACGGCACCTCGCGGGCCAACGCCGGCCTCTACGACAAGTCGGCCGCTTACAACCAGCTTGCCTCCGGCAGCACCGCCACCCTCGACGCGATGATTGCCGCCAATGACAGCACCGGGCTCTACGTCCTCGGCAGCTCGATGGCACTGGAGGCTTTCGAATGCCTTGTCCTCGAAGGACAGCCCGGCATCGCCCAGCGGCAGGCGAATCTCGCCGCGGCCCTCGCCATTTGGGCCGCCGACGTGCTGGCTGACCCCGATTTTCCCGGACCGCCTGGCGCGACAAACAACAACAAGCGCATCAACCAGCACCGTTTCGGCGGACACCACACCGCGCTCGCCTACGACATGGTCTTCAACGCCATGACCCAGGCCCAGCGCGACACCGTGCGCCAGGCGCTGGCCAAGCTCATGGGTGGCTACTTCGCCAGCGACGCGTCGAGCACGGAGTATACCGGCGTGGGTTGCGCCGCCGAGGCGGTGGCGACCAACTGGGTGGCGATCAACTCGCTGAAACTCCTTGCCGCCATGGCCATCGAGGGCGAGGTCACCACGGCGGACGCCGGGTATTCCTCGCAGGAACTGGCCGATTGGTTCGCCCGCGCCATGGGCTCCTACCACAAGTTCCTCACCTACGGCTGGTTCAAGTCCGGCTCGGGTCTCGAGGGGCAGGGCAAAAACTACCTCTTCGGCGCCCACATGATCCCGTTCGCGCGGCGCGGCTGGAATTTTTTCGCCCATCCGCACGTCCGCGCCTACGCGAAGGAATGGATGCCCGCGTCCACCCAACCGTTCGGCTACTCGTTCATCCTCTACGACCTCCTCGGCGGCAGCGGGCCGAATCCCGAGAAGGGCCGAATGTTCATGAACGGCCTCGATTACATCGCGCTCAAATGGATGTATCCGGACAGCCCGCAGGCCGACTTCGCGTGGCGGAACTACATCAGCACGGAATACAAGGACTCCTCCGGCCAGTGGCGCACCTTCCCCGACTTCCGCGAGGGCAAGTTCTCCCCGCGCAGCATCTACTTCAACATGCTGCTACCGGCTGCCGTCTACGTGACGGACGTGACCTCGACGAGTTCCTGGACCGCGCAAAACACCGAGGCGCAGGGCACGCTCGATTACATCGACCCCGATGGTGGCAGCGTCATCGCCCGCTCGGGCTACGACACCGATGCCGCCACGCTACTCTTCCACGTGCGGCAGGACTTTGGCGGCCACACGTTCGCAGACCGCAACACGTTCACCCTCTCGGCTCTGGGACGACTATTCGTCAACTACAACAGCGGCGGCAGCGACTCGATGATCCAGGAGGCCAAGTTCCAGAGCATCATCGATGTGGACGGCCTCAGCATGAAGCTGACCAACCAAGAGGGCGACAAGCAGCGCATCCCCTCGAAGCTCTCGGCGTGGACCGCCACCGGCGGCGACGCGGTCTTCGCCACGGGTGACGCCACCTACGCTTACAGCCAGGAATGGCGGTGGAACGCCTACACCACCACGCCGACCATCACGAGCGGCTTCACCCTCGAGCAGAACCACCACAACACGTTCCGCCGCGCGGGCAACAAGATCGCCGAGGCGTTCGGCAACACGCCCTTCCGCGCCTTCCCTCACTGGGTCAACCCCGGACAGTTCGAGGGCATCCAGGCGAAGCCGTTCAATCCGATGCGCCAGGTCTACCGGACGATCGGTCTCGTCCGCGGCGCCAAACCCTACGCGCTCGTGGTGGACGACGTGCGCAAAGACGACACCGCGCGCACCTACAAGTGGTTCGCCTCGCTGCCGAAGGACCTGACCATCCTCACCGGCACGGGACTCCCCGCCGGCGCTGACCCCGCGACCGACGTTGTGCTCACCGAACCCGCCGACACCGGTAACCGCCGCCTGCTCGTGCGCATCCTCCGGGCCGAGGGCACCCCCGCGCAAGCGCCCGGCACGACAGGCAGCCCCCTCGCCTACATCGAGACGGTCAACAGCCCCACCACCTCGGAGACTTGGAACCGCCTCGTCATCGAGCGCGGGGCGACCGCGGCGCCGGAGTATCGAATTCTCCTCTTCCCCTTCCGCGAGGGCGACGCCCTGCCGTCCACCTCACTGTCCGGCTCGAGCCTCACCGTCACCCTCGGCGCGCAGACGGACACCTTCACGTTCGTCCCCCGCACTGCCACCGTGGCCGGGCAGACGGTGACGATGAACGAGTTCACCCTCGACCGGAACGGCACGCGCCTCCTCGATTATCGTAACCAGATCGAGCCGGCGCCATCGCGCACCCCTGCCGGGACAGCCACGACGCTCCCTGCGGCGCCGACCAGCCTCCTCGCGACCAGCCAGCCCGCCGCGGCCATCCGGCTCAACTGGACGGACAACGCCACCACCGAGACCGCCTACGTGGTGGAGCGTTCCGAGGCCGGCGCGGGCAATTGGAGCCCAGTGGCCACCACCCTCGCGGCGGGGACGCTGACTTGGCTCGACACCGCCACCCAGCCCGGCCACAGCTACGATTATCGGGTGCGCTGCGTGTCGCCGGCCGGGTTGTCCGACTACGCCATCGTCACCGGTGCCGTGGCCGACGCCAATGGGACGGACACCACCGCACCCGTCATCACCGCCCCCACCGCCCTCTCCGTCCCCGCCACCGGGGCCAACGGTGCCGTGGTGCACTTCGCCACCAGCGCCCTCGACAACGTGGACGGCGCCCTCGCCACGGTGAACACGCCCGCCTCCGCCACGCTCTTTCCCATTGGCACCACGCCCGTGACCACGACTGCGACCGATGCGGCGGGCAACACAGCCGAACTCGTCTGGCTCGTCACCGTCCTGCCGCTACCGCCCGCCCCGTGGACCATCTCGCAAGTCACCTCCGCCACGAATGGAGCCAACGGCACCGTGAGCTACGACTTCGGCACCGGCGCCTTCACCTTCCAGGGACGCGGCGGCGACATCTGGAGCGGCACGACCGAGAACTTCACCTTCGCCCACATCCCGTGGAACGGCGACGGCGTCTTCACCGCACGCGTGGTCAGCTTCTCGAGCAGCGACTCCGCCGCCAAGGCCGGCATCATGATCCGGGAAACCCTCAACGTCGGGGCCAAGAACAGCTTCACCTACATGTCCCGGTCCGGCAGCGGCTTCCACCAGAACAAGACCACCACCAACGGCAACGTCTCGCCCACCCAGTCCTCCGGCCGCGGCATCCCGGAATGGGTCCGCCTCGTCCGCTCGAACAACACCTCACGCAGCTTCTTCTCCGGCGACGGCATCACTTGGACCCAAGTCGGTTCCACCGTGACGAACACCCTCGCGGGCACGAATGTCCGCGTCGGCCTCGCCGTCGGCCCGCGCAGCGGCACCAACCCCGCGACCGTCGTCTTCGACAACATCAGCTTTCTCACCCCACGCCAAAGCTGGCGGGATGACCAGTTTGGCAGCGCGGACAACACCGGCGACGGGGCCGACAATGCCGACCCGGACGGCGACGGCCTGGCCAACCTCTTCGAATACGGCACGGGCACGGACCCGTGGTCTCCGCAGTCGGCCGATCGAGGGCAGATGGGCCGCGAGGGCAACTTCTTGACCCTGACGTTCACCCGCGTGGCCGACCCGGCCCTCACCTACTTGGTTCAAGGGGCCGATGGCTTGACCGGTCCTTGGCAAGCCGTGTGGACGTCCACCGGCACCAACAACATGGCCGGCCCCGTGACAGCGACCGACAACGTGGATCTCGGCGATGGCAGTGTGCCCAACCGGTTTCTCCGCCTGCGATTGCTCTCGCTCTAAGCAGACCTCCACCTGCCCGGGGCCACTTGTTGCCCGGAAACAGGAAGCGGGTAGATTTCCGGAATTCCAATGAAACACGTCTCATTATTTACCAAGGAGAAGATCCACCAGAAGAGCTACTCTGTTGGACGATAACGGCCGATCCAAGCCGGTTCCCCCCCTTCATGCCCCTCCGATCCCGCAAGCGCCGGTTGCTTCAGCCATTCGAAACATGGCTGAGCCCTCACGGTTTTGTGAGCAAGGGCACTTGGCTAGTATGTCTGTTGGTTGGAGTCACACAGCCCATGCAAGCGTCGCCAGTAACGTGGTCAGGGCTGGCCGGGAGCGATTTCGAGAATCCCGGAAGCTGGTCGTCCCTTCCCGCCAATGATCTTTCCACCGACACCGGCACGTTCGCGGGCGCGACCGCGGTGGCGCAACCGCAACTCACCTTCAGCCGCGCCATCGGCGGCCTGCTCTTCAGCACACCCGGGGGCGGCTGGACTCTCGGCGCCACGAATCCGTCGCTCACTCTCACGCTCGGCGGGGCGGGCCTTGCGAGCGCAGGCCAGACGGGCGGAACGAATACCATCACCGCAAACCTTCTCCTTGGAGCAGGCCAGACTTGGTCGGCCGGCACCGGCGGAGCCCTCTTGGTCAGCGGCTCTGTCACCGGCACCAACGCTTTCCCGCTGACCATCAGCACGACCAGCAACCTTGGCACGGTCATCCTCAGTCCCGCGACGGGCCGCAGCGTCAGCCTCAGCGGCGGCGCGAGCAACATGGCCATCGCGGTGCGCACTGGCGGAACTCTGCGCCTCGGGGGCAACGGTGCAAACGGCCCGGTCACGGACTCGACCAACACGATCCTGAACAACGGCCCGCACGGATCCATGACCGCAACCAGCAACGGCATCATCGAAGTCAACTCCGGCACGTGGAACGCTGGTGACCTGGGGCGCAACAGCAGTACGGATTTCTTTTCCGGCATCCTAACAGTCAACGGCGGCTCGGTGACCTTCGGCGGCGCCCGCTTCCTCGGCGCAGGCACGATCAACGTCAACGGCGGCGTCCTGCGTGCGGCCAACAACGCCTCGGTCTACGTCAATGGCGGCAAATTTGCCCCCGGCTCGGCCGCTTCCACCGGCACCGCCGTGGTCAACGTCACCGGCGGACTGCTCGATCTCGCCCAGGCCAACAACGCCGTCAGCGGCGGCAATTCCCTCGGCGTCGGTATGAGCGCCCGCCTGCTCCAGTCCGGTGGCACGGTGCAGATCGGCCTCCTTGCCGGCGGAGGCACCAACGGCGGCACATCCACCTCGCTCACCATCGGCCACAGCGGCATGACCAGTTCCGGCAGCGGCACGAACCTCTCCTACACCCCGGTCTCGAACCTGTCCGCATCCTACACGCTCACGGGCGGCACCCTGCTTGTCGCCGGGCCGATCCAAGGCACCACCCCGGCGTCCGTCTCAACCAACGGACCCGGCGCCACCAACCCGAACACCGTGATCCAGCCCGGGACGAACAACGTCCGCAACTTCAACTTCCTCGGCGGCACGCTCTCGGTGTCCACCTTCACCGCGACCAACCTCGGCTACGCGTCCGCCACGGGCGTGGCCGGTGGACCGCCGCACGCGGACCCGGGCGCGAATTCCGTGGGCCAAGGCACGCTTTACAACCACGGCGGCACCGTCGCCCCCGGCGCCACCGGCACGGCCGGACGCACCACGATCAACGGCAACTACAACGTTCGCGGCGGCACCCTCGCCATCGACCTCGGCGGAACGAACGCGGCCGCCGTCTTCCAGACAAACGCGCCCAGCCACGACAATCTCGTCGTCACCGGCTCGGCCGTCCTCGGCGGCGCGCTCTCGGTCAACGTCCTGCCCGGCTTCACCCCGGCGACGAATCACTGCTTCACCATCCTCACCAGCACGGGCCTCACCGGGGCTTTCACCAACGTGCCTTTCGGATCGCGCGTGGTCAGCACGGACGGACTCCAGACCTTCGTGGTGTCGCAATCCTCGAACACCGTGACCCTCAGCCAGTTTCAGGGCGTGACCGCGCCGGTCGTCGTCGCAACCAACGCGCCGACGGAGGTTTCGCTCGGCGATTCAGTCGTCCTCGGAATCACGGCCAGCAGCAACGGCCCCCTCGCCTACGTCTGGCGCAAGGACGGCGTCGTCATTCCCGGCGCTGCTTCCAGCGCTCTCACGCTCATCGGATTGCAGGCGTCCGACCTCGGCAATTACGAGGTCACGGCCAGCAATGCAGCCGGCACGGTCACGCGCACATTCAACCTCCGGGTGACGACGCCGCCGACCACCGCCGCCTTCGTCGTGGACGCGGGAGGGAGCCTTCCGTTCGAGGCCGCACCCGGGGCGGCCTCCTACCAGTGGATCCTCGACGGCGACACGGTTGGCACCGGGCAGACGTTCACCTACAGCCCGGTCACCAAAGCCGTCGGCACGCACTGGCTGCGCGTGGTGGAGACCTATCCTTCCGGCCCAACGATCACGCGCAACTTCCTCGTCCGTGTCCGCATCCCGCTGCCGGCCAGCACAGTCAATTACTACGTCTCGCCATCCGGGTCCGACACGAACAGCGGCTCGCTCGGCGCGCCGTTCCGCACGCTGGAGAAGGCCCGCGACACCATCCGCCTCCTCCCCCGCCCTCTGCCCGCCGGCGGCGTCACGGTCTTCCTGCGCAACGGCATCCACCGTCGGACCAACAGTTTCGTCCTCAACGCCACCGACTCCGGCGGCACAAACGCCCCCATTGTTTACGCCGCGCAACCCGGAGAAAACCCCGTCCTCACCGGCGCGCGCGCCATGCTCTCCTCGCAGTTCTCCCCGCTGGCGGCCAGCGAGACGAACCGCGTGGCCCCCGGCGTGAACCCGGCCCAGATTTTCGAGCTGAGCGTGGCCGGAGCGCCCCGCGCGAGCAACTTCCCCTCGCTGTTCAACGAGTGGACGATCTTCAACGCCCAGCGCTCCTCGCAGAACGGCGGGCTGCTCGAGGTCTTCCAGGACGGCGAGCGACTCCCGCTCTCGCGCTACCCCAACACCGACCCCACGGACGACACGCTGACGACGGACATGTCCATGGACGGCGTGGCCACGGGCGCGGCGGACGATGGCACCGGCTACCTCAACGGCGCGGGCATCTACACCGACAGCAACGGCGCGACCAACCGCGTCGGCGGAGCCTTCCAATTCAGAACTTCGGACACTGCCCGCATCGCCCGGTGGCAGACGGCTATGGCGCGCGGCGGCATCTGGCTGCAGGGGCGTTGGCGCGTGCCGTGGCAGGTGAACGGCGTGCGCGTCAGCGTTCTCGACACCGGGGCCAAACGCACCATTGGTTTCATCACCAACACGGTGGCCACGAACGCCATCGTGCCGAACGGTATCGGCAGCAAATATCATCGGCCAATCGGAAGCCTTGGCGAGCCCTACTGGGCCGTCAACCTCCTTGAGGAGATGGACGTGCCCGGCGAGTGGTGCATCGATTTCAGCCGCGCACGCCTCTACCTGCTGCGCGATACGACGAACGCGCCAATCGACGGCAGCATTGAAATCTCCGACCTCTCGACCCCGCTCATCCAGATCACCAACGCCGCCCACATCCGCCTCCAGTCGCTCAGCTTCCAGCGCCAGCTCGGCCATTCCGTCCAGATCGGCAACGGCACGAACAACCTCATCCTCGGCGCCAAGTTCGGACGCACCGGCAACATGGCGGTGGACATCAACGGCGGGCTCTCGAACGGCGTCGTTTCCTGCGACTTCGAGAAGCTCGGCGGCGGCGGCGTGATGATGCGTGGCGGACAGACCAACCCGACCTTCGTCAACACCGACCACTTCGTCGTGAACAACAAGTTCCGCAGCTTCGGCGAGGTCGTCCGGGTCTATCAGGGCGCGATCGACAGCGGGTTCGGCGGCCCCATCGGCTCGTGGTCGCAGAACTCGGTCGGCACCCGCATGGCCCACAACGACGTCCGCACCACCCCGCACGGCGCGGTCTACTGGGGCGGCCACAACCAGATCATCGAATACAACGACATCCGTGACCACGTCCGCGTCTCCGAGGACATGGGGGCGATCTACCGTTTCGGCCCGAACTACCAGGCGAACTCGGTCATCCGCTACAACCACGTCGGGTCCAGCCCCGTCGGCGACGCCTATTACAACGACTTCGACCACGTGAAAGTGGCCGTCTATGGCAATGTCGCCAACCTGCGCACACCGGCCTCGGCCGGCCGCGGCTACGGGCTCTGGACCACGACGCCCACCACCGCCGGGGGCGCCGTAGCCGGCGTGGACATGCGGCTCAACGTCTTCAACAACATCATCGCCAACAGCCGCATCAACTTCGTCCTCCACTCGGCCACCAACGGCGTGATCCAGAACAACGTGGCCTATCGCCCGCTGAGCGCGGACTTCCAATGGCGTCGCGTCACCACGGACACGAACACACTCACGCACACGGTCAGCACCTCCAGCTCCGCCGCGCTCGGCTCGGGGCCGAACATCGGCTACGCCACGGACCCGGGCTTCATCGACTTCGCCGACGACGACCTGCGCCTGCGACCCGACTCCATCATTTACTCGAACATGCCGGGCTTCGTGCCCATCCCCCACGAGATGGCGGGCCTCTACAACGACGAGTTCCGCTCGGACGCCCCAGTCCGCACGCCGTTCGCGGTCACGCGGACGGCCAGCGCGGTCGGCGCCAACACCGCGACCTTCACCGGAACCCTCGCCTACCCGCAGTTCGACGCCAACGCCACCGTCCTTTGCTACTACGGCACGACCGACGGCGGCACGGACGCGGCCGGCTGGCAGCTCGCGGCCAACCTCGGGACCCCGGGCTCGGGGCACATCGCTTTCACGGCGGTGAACCTTGAACCGTCGACGCGCTACTTCTTCCGGTTCTACGTGGTCAACAGCGCGGGCGAGCATTGGGCCGAGGAATCGAACTCGACGACCACGTTCCCCCTGACCGCCGCACCCGGCGGCACCGCCTCGACGGACAGCGCGGGGCAGCCCGCGTCTAACGCCTTCGACGGCAACTCCGCAACCTCCTGGCAGTCGCAATCCGGAACCACCACCGCCCGCCTCGACTACCAATTCGACGGCGACGCCGCCGTGCGCGTCACGCGCTACGAGGTGACGAGCTCGGCGGACAACCCGGCCGCCGATCCGCGCGACTGGCAGTTCCTCGGATCCTACGACGGCATCACCTGGGTAGTGCTGGACACGCGGGCGAACGTCTCTTTCACCGAGCGCGGGCAGACCCTTGTCTTCAACTTCGCGAACAACGCGGCCTTCAGGCTCTACCGGCTGAACGTCACCGCCAACAACGGGGACCCCCTGATGCTGCAAATCGCCGAACTCAAGTTCTCCACCCCGCAGGTCGCGCCCGACACGGCCGGCCCGGTCATCACCACCCCGGGCAACATCAATGTGTCCGGCACCACGGCCACCGGAGCCACCGTCGACTTCGACGTCTTCGCCGTGGACGCGCTCTCGGGCAATGTCACCCCGACGGTCACCCCGCCATCCGGTTCGTTCTTCAATCTCGGCACCACAACGGTGAATGTCAGCGCGACCGACGCCGCCAGCAACACGAGCACCGCCAGCTTCACCGTGACCGTCACCGTCCCACCGCTGCCGGCGCCATGGACCGTGCAGCAGGTCCATCCCTACAGCGGTGCCCCCGCCGGCTCCGCCGCCATCACCAACGGGACCGGGATTCTCGTGGTCGGCCGCGGCGGCGCGACCAACGGCGGGACGACAGCCGACCTGTGGACCGGCAACAACGACTCGTTCACCTACGTCTCGCAGCCGTGGCAGGGCGACGGCGTGTTCACCGCGAAGCTCACCACGTTCACCTCTCCCGACTCATCGGCCAAGGCGGGCATTATCTTCCGCGAGTCCACCGCCATGGGCGCGCGCTACAGCGCGACCTACATGCTCCGCAGCGGCAATGCCTGGGCCCAGCACAAGACGGCGCAGAGCGGCAGCTCGACCAACGTGAACTTCTTCAGCAGTTCGACCAACGGCGTCGGCATCCCCGAGTGGGTCCGCCTCGTCCGCCAAGGCGACGTCTTCACCTGCTTCCGCTCGCCCGACGGCACAAACTGGACGCAGATCGGCCCCGCGCGCACCAACCCGCTCACCGGCGCCAATCTCAGCGTCGGGCTCTTCGTTGCACCGCGCACCGGCGGCCAAGCGGCGACCAACCTCTTCGAGAACATCACGTTCGTGGCGCCGCGCGACACGTGGCGGCAGACTAACTTCGGCTCGACCAACAACGCGGGCTACGCGGCCGACGGCGCCGACCCCGACCGCGACGGCATGCCCAACGTGATGGAATACGCGCTCGGCACCTCGCCGACGAATGCCGCAGGACAGACCAACGTGCTCCGCCAACTCGTGAGCGAGGACCGGCTCGCCCTCACCTTCAACCGCATCGCCGATCCCCGCGTGACCTATCAAGTCGAGGCGACCTCGTTCCCCGGGACAGATTGGTCGCCTGTCTGGCAGTCCTCCGGCAACGCCAACATCCCCGGTCCGGTCACGGTGACGGACGAGGCGGACATCTCCACTCTCGTCCCGAAACAACGTTTCATGCGACTGAAGGTCAGCGCCCCAGCCGCGCCATGAGGGCCGGTCTGACCACCGTGCTCGCCGTGTTCGCCGCTTCCGCCGGGGCCGCGCCGCTGGCGGAGTTCATGACATCGCCCGCGGCGACGGACATCGTTTACGCGCAGCGCGACGGACAGGATCTCGTCCTGCACATGTTCAAGCCCGCGGACTGGAAACCGGGCGACCGGCGGCCGGCCGTGATCTGGATCCACGGCGGCGCCTGGGTCGGAGGGAACCCGCAGGGATCGCTGCCGTTCGGACGCTACTTCGCCTCGCGCGGTGCCGTGACCTTCGTCATCACCTACCGCAAGGCGAAGCCCGAGGGCCCCGGCGTGGCGGATTGTCTCGCCGACTGCCGCTCGGCCGTGCGCTACGTGCGAGCCCACGCGAAGGAACTCGGGGTCGACCCCGCCCGCATCGCCGTCGTCGGTGAGTCCGCCGGCGGACACCTCGCCGCGTCCCTCGGCACAATCGACGGCTTTGACCATCCGGACGACGAGACGTCCGTGTCCGCCCGCCCGGATGCGATGGTGCTCTACAATCCGATTGTCGACATGACCGAGGACGACTGGATCCGCTACGCCGTGGGGGGAGCGGCCTTGGCGGACAAGTCCTCGCCGCGTCCCGCCGACCCCGCATCCGTCTCGCAAGCCCGGTCCCTCTCCCCGCTCTTCCACGTCGGGCCGGGCCAACCGCCCACCCTTGTGCTCCACGGGCGGGGCGACAAGGTGGTCCGTGTGGAGCAGGTTGAGCGTTTCGCGGAGGCGATGAAGGCCGCCGGCAACCGCTGCGACCTTGTGCTCTACGGTCTGGAAATCGGCCACGCCTTCGCCATCGCCGGCTACAAATGGCCCGAGTCCGTGGTCGTCCCGGCCGTTGCCGAAGCCGACCGTTTCCTCGCCTCGCTCGGCTGGCTCGAGGGCGAGCCGACGTTGAAGACCTCTCCGACCCCTCCCTGGTGACAAATTGATGAAACCCCTGATCGCACTCCTCTCCCTCGCCGCTGCGGCCCACGCCGCGCAGTTCGCCCCGGTCTTCACCGACAACGCCGTCCTGCAGCGCGACCAGCCCGTCACCGTGTGGGGGACCGGACGCGACGGCGAGCAGGTCGAGCTGGAGATGCTCGGAAGCAAGGTTGACACCGAAGTCCGCGACGGCAAGTGGTCGATCAACCTGCCCGCGATGCCAGCCACCGATGCCACGACGCTCATCCTCCGGGGCGACTCGGTCGTGGAGTTGAAGAATGTTGCCGTCGGCGAAGTCTGGCTGTTGACCGGACAGTCGAACATGGAATGGAGACTCAACCAGTGCGCCCCCCTCACCGACGCGCTGCTCGCGGCCGCGGACAACCCGCGCATCCGGCAACTGAAGATCCCGCTGCGCGCCTATGGCGGCGACCCGCTGCCCGCCTTCGCGTGGAAGCTGTTCGACAAGGCCTCGGCCCCGCATTTCAGCGCCGTCGGGTATTTCTTCGCCGACGCCCTGCAGAAGAAGCTCGGCGTTCCGGTGGGATTGGTGAACTGCAGCTACGGCGGCACGCCGATCGAGGCGTGGATGAGCCGCGAGGCCATCGCCGGAGCCGGGTTCCAGGCCACGCTTGATGAGGACGAGAAGAAGCGCGCCTTGTTCCCGGACGCCGCGTCCTACGAAAAGGCGTGGCAGGAGTTCCAGGAAGCGAAGAAGACGTTCGAGGAGAAGAAGAAGGCGGGAGTGCCGGCGGCCGAGCTGGGCCCCGAACCCAAGGAACCCTACGGCTTCCGCAGCAAGTCGCGGCCGGCCGGGTTGAGGGACGCGATGCTGTCCCTCGTGACGCCCTACACGGCCCGCGGGACCCTTTGGTATCAGGGCGAGAACAACGCGGCGAAACCGGACGACTACGCGACCCTCCTCACAGGACTCATGGCGGAAATGCGCCGCGACTGGAGCCAACCGGCGCTGCCATTCTTCATCGCGCAGGTTTCCTCGCCGACAAAGAACTGGCCCGACCACGAGGATCCCTACGCCCGCATGCGCGAAGCGCAGACCAAGGTGGCCAAGGCCGACCCGCATTCCGGTTTCGTCGTCACGCTCGACCGCGGCGAGCACCAGAATGTGCATCCGATCGACAAACAGCCAATCGGGGAGCGCTTCGCCCGCCTCGCTCTCGCGCGGACCTACGCGCAGCCAGCCGGTGCCGCGCAGAGTCCGAGTGCGAGGGCCGCCACCCTGCGGGACGGGAAGATCGCGGTCGCGTTCGACGACCTCCCAGGGCGGCTAGAACTGCGCGATTCCGCCGTGCCCACCCTCGAAGTTTCGGCCGACGGCACAAAATGGGAGGCTCCCGCCGCGATCGCCGTCTCCGACGACGGCCGCACGCTCCTCGTCACCGCCTCCGGTCCGGCCAAACACCTCCGCTACGCATGGCGCAACTTCTGCACGCTCACGCTTTTCACCGACGAGGGTCTCCCGGTTTCGCCCTGGAGCCTCGCCGCGACCCAGCCATGAACCTCCGCCCTGCCATCCTGCTGGTCGCGCTGGCCCTGACTCCGCTCGCGCTGGCCGCTGCTCCCGAAGCATTGATCCCTCCCCCGCAGGACCGTGGCCTGCCCTACACGCGCTCCTCAATCCCGGCGGCCTTGAAGGCCCTCGGCGACGGGATAGCTGTCTTCCCAGGCAGCCGCTACGGCTATGTGGACGGAGTCAGAGTCCGCCTTTCGGAAACCGACCTCCTGCGCGGCACCGCCGTCGTCCGCGACGGCGAGCTTTTCGTCCCCGCGTCGTTCGCCCGCCTCCTCGGCACGCGCAAGGCCCCGCCGCCGGTGCCCGCGGATCTCGCGCCCATCGCCGATCGCTGGGTTTACCGGCCTTCGGAGTTGCTCCCCTCGGCCCCGCCCGCCGACAACCCGCACGTGTCGTTCCAAGCTGCGGCAGAGGCTGCCGGACTGACGGTCACCAAGCACCCGTCGGGTTTGCTCATCGCGGGAAAATCCACTTGGGCGCCGCCAAGCGACCCTGTGGTGATGGAGAGCCTCGTCACGCTCTTCGACACGCCCGAGTCGTTCGCTGCTCCCGACATCGCGACGAAAAGCATCCCGACGCTGACGCGGCAGGGCAAGTGGACGAACCACGTGAAGGTGTCCCCAGAGCAGCTTGCCGCGCTCGAAGGGCCGCCGACCGCCTGGGAGTCGACGCCAGTCTCGGCCTACGACGAGACCGGCATCAACAAGTCGATGTTCGGCTCGGCCGTTCCGGCCCCCGGTGTCTACCCGCGCCTGCTCTTCAGCGAGGCCGACCTTCCCGCCCTCCGCGAACGCGTCAAGGCGACCCGCACGGGCCAGAAGGCGCTGGTCGAGATGGAGGAACTTTTCCACAAGTCGTGGTGGGATCCGTCGACCAGCGACGGGCAGATATTCCAGAAACTTTCGTCCGACCAACTCGACGGGCTGGAATGGCCGGATGACGTCCGGCCCGAGCAGGTCGGAACGTTCGCCACGTCGCACACCTTCAAGGGACAGAAGCCCGGCATCTACTACTCCCACGTGGCCTACGTGCCCGAGTGCCTCACGTCCATGGCTCTTTACTGCCTGGTCACCGGCGACGACGAACGCGGGCAGCAGACGGCGGCAGCCATCGCGAACTACTACAAGCTGCGCGAACCACTGATCGATCGCTGGCTCGAGGTCAGTGACTCCGAATTCGGTTCGTCGCTGCGCCTGCCCGACGGCTCGCTCGATCCGCTCAACGGCAACGGGGCGCGCACCCACTGGCGCAACATCCACGGACTCGTCGCCCACATGAATCTCGGACTCTCGCTCGATCTGGCCGGACGTTGGATGACGGCTGAGCAGAAGGACACCATGCGACGCGTCATCGCCAAGGCGACCTACGGACGCCGCTCGCACGGGCAGGACGGACCGGTGCGCGTGCGCGACGTCAACTGGATGGCGTGGGATCTGACGCATTTCCTCGCCGTGGCCGCGATCGAGGGGCTGCCGGGATTCGACGAGGAGGCCTTCGCCGTCGGCAAGGAAAGCGTGCGCGCCTTCTGCGAGTGGGGCATCGACCCGTCGGGCGTCATCTTCGAGAGCAACGGCAAGACCGGCGGAGGCTTGCAATTCCAACTCCTCTCCATGGTAGTCAGCGCGAGGCACGGCGAGAACCTCTTCGCCCACCCGCACTGGCGGCGGCTGCTCGAAGGCCAGGTCCAGATGACCTCGCCCAACGGCCGCGTCATCCCGAACAGCGGCACCCAATTCGTCCCCCACAGCCGCGAAGCCCTCTCGGCCAGCCTCCTCCCGCAGTGGAAATCATTCTACCCGCAGAGCCGGCTGCCGGATTATCTCGCGACTGCGGCCGGGCTGGTTGGCACGCGTTTCCCCGGGCCGGACTTCAACGCGGAGGCCCACCGGAAGGAGGCCGCCGCCGACAAGCGCCTGCGCCTGCCGAGCATCACCTGCCCGGGATTCGTCTCGGGGGTCCTCTTCGACAGCGACCTCGCGCCGACGACGCGCGAGGACCTCGGCCTGCCGCTCGACTTCGACGCTCCCTCGCACGGCGTCTTCTCGGCCTACAGCGACCGCACTCCGGACGCCGCGTGGATGAACATGATGGTGCGGCCGGACCACTACCTCGGCGCCGGACACCACCACGCCGACGCCGGCATGTTCCACTTCTCCGCCCTCGGCGTGGACTGGATCACCGAGTCGCCGTTCGGGCAGGTCTATTCGGGCAACTTCCACAACCTCGTCATGGTGGACGGACTCTCCCAGCCGGGCGGCCTGGACGGCGGCGTGCCGGGTGTCTCCAACGGCTACAACGCGGCCGGTCGATACCTCGGCGCCGCTGCCCCGGAGGGTGCCGCGCTCG
>JBGSSV010000150.1:0-30921 GCA_041736875.1 Chthoniobacterales bacterium
CGCAGGTCGCCGGCGGGATCCTTGGCCGAGGGCAGCGCGTCGCCGCGGAGAAAGCGCCGCGACGGGCTGGCCGTGCGTTGCAGTGCGGTGATCAAGTCGCGCAGCGCCGCTGCCTTCTCGAAGTCGTGCTTCTCCGCCGCCGCCCGCATCTCCGCCTCCAACTCGGCCGGAATCTCCTTGCTGCGTCCCTCGAGAAAAGCGCAGGCCTGCAAGACCCGCTCGCGGTATTCCGCCTCGCTGCTCTTGGCCACGCAGGGCGCCGAGCACTTGCGGATGATGTCGTCGTGGCAATGGCGGTAGTCCTTTTCGCCGGGGACGCGCGGACGGCAGGAGCGCAGGCCGAAGCGGCGTTTGAGGACTTCGAGGGTCGAGCGCAGCGCCCCCGCGTGGGCATACGGTCCGTAGTAGCGCGCCCCGTCGTCTTTCTTCAAACGCACGAGCGTGAACCGCGGGAACGGGTCATCGAGGTTGACCTTGAGCTGGAGGAAATTTTTGTCATCGCGGAACGAGATGTTGTATTTCGGCCGGAACTCCTTGATCAGCCGCCCCTCCAAAAGCACGGCCTCAGCGTCCGAACGCACGACATGCAAGGTGAAATCCCAGACCGAATCGAGCAGGGCCCGGGTCTTGAGGTCCGCCATCCGCGAGCGCGCCGGGGTGAAATACTGAGCCAGACGCTTGCGCAGGTCGCGAGCTTTACCCACGTAGATCACGCGGTTGAGCCGGTCGCGCATGAGATAAACGCCGGGCTGGTGCGGCACCTCGTGCAGGCGCGAACGCAGGTCGGGCGGGCGGGCGGTGGACACGGCGGACACTATATCCGCCCCGCCGCCGCCTGCCACCCTTGCATCGGGCCGGACCGCTGGTAATCTTGCCTCCGTGAAAAACCTTGCCGTGACCGCCGTGCTTCTCGGCACCACCGCTGCAGCCCGGGCCCAGGCGGCCCCGGTCCAGCCCGAGGCGAGCCTCTGGCAGGTCTTGGTTTCCGGCGGACCCGTCATGATTCCGCTCGGGATTCTTTCGGTCGCGGCCGTCGCGCTGGTCATCGTCTACCTCTTCACCCTCCGCCGCGGCGCCGTCGTGACCAAGCGCTACATGGTTACGGCCGACGCCCTGCTGCGCAAAGGCGACTACCTCGGGCTGCTGGCCATCTCCAATCGCCACCGCGAGGCGGTCGCCCAGATCATGCAGCGCACGCTCGACTTCGTGACCCAGCATCCGGAGGCAACGTTCGCCGAAGCGCGGGAAATCGCCGAGACCGAGGGCACGCGCCAGGCCGCCGTGCTCAACCAGCGCATCACTTACCTCGCCGACATCGGCACGATCTCTCCCATGCTCGGACTGCTCGGCACCGTCCTCGGCATGATCAAATCCTTCAGCGTCGTCGCGACCGACATCGTCGCCTCGCGCCCCATGATGCTGGCCGAGGGCGTGGCCGAGGCACTCATCACCACGGCGGCGGGATTGGTCATCGGCATTCCCTGCATGGCGGCCTACGCGTTCTTCCGCGGACAGGTCCAGTCGCTGATCGCCGAACTGGAGGCGGCCTCGACCCGGCTCGTGGCCTTGATGTCCCTCGGATTTTCCCGCCGGGATTGAGGAATTTTTGCTGCCATCCGCCCCTGCCCCGAGGTAAGAAGAGAGATATGCGGTTCACCCCCCTCCTGCTTGTCGTCTGTGCCGGTCTGACGGCCTGCGCCACTCCCGAAAACCGCCGCGAGCAATATGGGCCGTTTTATTCCTACAAGCCCATCCCCTACAAGGCACCAACGCCGGGCGAAGCGACCTTCACCTCACCGAGCGAAACGACTGTGTGGTATGGCCCCGACCAACGCAAACTGGTCCTTGGCACCTGGGGCATGGGCGGCCATCTGCCGCGCACCGACTATCCCACCACCCCTTGGAGCGTGGACCGGATCATCGTCAGCCGCTGGAACGTCCCGGGCCTGCATGCCCCGGAAATCGCGGCGCGCGAGCTGGCCAAGAATCAGGGCGGTGCGAGCCAAGGCGCTGACCCGGGTCTGGCCAAGCGCTAGGCCGGACACAGGAATCGCGCCAAAGCCGCAAGCGCCCGCCCCCGGTGGCTGAGCGCGTGCTTTTGATCCGCCGTCATTTCGGCAAAAGTAAGCGCCCCGCCCTCGGGAATGAAAAGCGGGTCGTAGCCGAAGCCCCCGGTCCCGCTCTCGGACGGCGCGATGAACCCCTCGACGGCCCCGGAGAACGTCCCCCGCACCTCGCCGTCCCGCGCGAGGACCAGCACGCACTGAAAACGCCCCCGCCGCGCCGGGCCTTCGACGCCCTGCAGGCGTTCGAGCAGCAAGGCGCGGTTGTCCTCCATGGACGCGGCCTCGCCGGCGAAGCGCGCTGAACGCACCCCCGGGTCGCCACCCAGCGCATCGACCTCGAGCCCGGAGTCGTCCGCCAGGACCCAGCCATCGTAGAAAGCGGAAGCGGACAGCGCCTTCAATCGGGCATTGGCCTCAAAAGTGGCGCCCGTCTCCTCGACCTCGGGAAAACCCGCGACCGCGTCCAGGTCTTCGACGAGAAAGCCCGGCCCCAGGATCTCCCGCACCTCCCGCGTTTTGTGCGCATTCCGCGTGGCGAGGAGCAGGCGTTGTTTTGACACCCCGTTCATTCCCGGCAAAATGCACAGCCCGCCTGCCCGGCGGCAAGAATCATGTCCAGCCAACGCAAGCAATACCCCTTCCCCGAGTTCGAGCCGAAGTGGCAAAACCGCTGGGAGGAAACCTCGGCCTACCGCACGCCCAACCCGGGCGAACCGGACTTCGATGCCGCGCGGCCGAAATACTACGTCCTCGACATGTTCCCCTACCCCAGCGGCGAGGGCCTGCATGTCGGACATCCGGAAGGCTACACGGCGACCGACATTCTGGCCCGCCATCATCGCATGCGCGGATTCAACGTGCTCCACCCGATGGGCTGGGATGCGTTCGGACTTCCGGCCGAGCAATACGCGGTCAAAACCGGCCAGCATCCGGCCGTCACGACCGCACGGAACATCGGCAAATTCAAAGGCCAACTCCAGCGCATCGGCTTCAGCTACGACTGGTCGCGCGAGGTCAACACCACAACGCCGGATTACGTGCGCTGGACGCAATGGATTTTCCTGCAGATCTACCACTCGTGGTTCAACCCGGTGACGAACCGGGCGGAGCCCATCGCGACCTACACCGGAGACGATCCGGACAGCGTTCGCCTGGCCTACGTGGCCGAGATGCCGGTCAACTGGTGCCCGGAACTCGGCACCGTGCTGGCCAACGAGGAAGTGGTCGACGGCAAAAGCGAGGTCGGCGGATTTCCGGTCGAACGCCGACCAATGCGCCAATGGATGCTGCGCATCACCGCCTTCGGCGACCGCCTGCTGGCCGGGTTGGATGCTTTGGACTGGCCGGACTCGATCAAGCTGCTGCAGAAAAACTGGATCGGACGCTCCGAGGGGGCGTTCGTGGATTTCGCCCTCGAGGGCGTGGAAGCGAAAGTCACCGTCTACACGACCCGGCCGGACACTCTGTTCGGCGCGACCTACATGGTGTTGGCGCCGGAGCACACGCTCGTGGCGCAGATCACCACCGCGGGACAACGTGACGCCGTCGCCGACTACATCAAGACCGTCGGCTCCAAATCCGAACGCGACCGCCAAGACGCCTCGCGCGAAAAAACCGGGGTTTTCACCGGGGCCTACGCCGTCAATCCGGTCAACGGCGAACGCATCCCCGTGTGGATCGCCGACTACGTCCTCACCGGCTACGGCACCGGAGCCATCATGGCCGTGCCGGCCCACGACGAGCGCGACCATGCGTTCGCGACGAAATTCTCTTTGCCGGTGATCGAGGTCGTGCGCTCAACCGAGCCGGTCGATGGTTGCTTCGCCGGTGAAGGCGTTGCGGTGAACTCCGGAATCCTCGACGGGCTTCCCACCGCGGAGGCCAAGACGCGAATCACGTCGTGGCTGCAGGACCGCGGCCTGGGCCGCGCGGCTGTGCAGTTCAAACTGCGCGACTGGCTTTTCTCGCGCCAGCGCTACTGGGGCGAACCATTTCCGGTCATTTGGGAGGGCGGACGTCATCGCACAGTCGGCGCGGAGGAGTTGCCGGTGCGACTGCCCGAGTTGGCTGATTTCAAGCCGACCGGGACAGCGGAGCCACCGCTGGCCAAGGCGACCGACTGGGTGCGTTACTCGGAAACCGCGCGGCGCGAGCTGAACACCATGCCGCAGTGGGCCGGGTCGTGCTGGTATTACCTGCGCTTCTGCGACCCGCGTAACGAGGACCGCTTTGTCGGCGAAGAAGCTGCGCGCTACTGGCTGGGTGACGGCGGAGAGAAACCCGGCGGCGTGGATCTCTATGTCGGGGGGACCGAGCACGCCGTGCTGCATCTGCTTTATGCACGCTTCTGGCACATGGTCCTGCACGACCTCGGGCACCTGCCCACGCCGGAACCGTTCCAGCGGCTGGTCAACCAGGGGATGATCCTCGGGACGGACGGACAAAAAATGTCGAAGAGCCGGGGCAACGTGATCAATCCCGATGAGGTGATCAACGAATACGGCGCCGACGCCTTCCGGCTTTACGAGATGTTCATGGGTCCGCTCGAGCAGATGAAGCCCTGGAGCATGAAAGGCGTCGAGGGGGTCTACCGTTTTCTCGCCCGTGTCTGGCGGCTGGCGCTGCACGAGGACCAGGAGGGCCAATGGCAGTTATCCGACGCCGTGGCGGAAATCGAACCGACGCCCGCGCAGCTGCGTGTGCTGCACGCCACGATCAAGAAAGTCACCGCGGACCTCGGCACTTTGTCCTTCAACACGGCGATTTCGCAAATGATGGTTTGTGTCAACGAACTGACCGCCGCGGAAAAGCGCCCCGTCTCGGCCCTCCGCACTTTGCTGGTGCTGCTCAGCCCCTTTGCCCCGCACATCGCGGAGGAACTCTGGGAACGGCTGGACACCCGGTTTGGCGGATTCACCGGCAGCGCCCATGCGCAGGCCTGGCCCCAGCACGACGAAACCCTACTCATCGAGAACGAGGTCGAGATCGTGCTGCAGATCAACGGCAAGGTGCGAGAGAAGCTGGTCGTGCCGAAGGACGCCACGCGCGAACAACTCGAAGCCGCCGCGCGCAGCCATGATGGATTCATGGCGCAGCTCGCCGGCAAGGACGTAGTCAAGGTCGTCGCCGTGCCCGGCAAGCTGGTCAACTTCGTGGTCCGGGGGTGAGCCCTGCAGGCTTGCCTGCGGCCGCCGTGCGGACGTAGCGTGCTCGAAATCTTCCCCCCCGATGAAAAACCGCCTCCTCTCCGGTTGTCTTCTCGCCTGCCTCGCAGCCGCACCGGCCCGCGCCATGACGGACCGTTTTTGGGACTACTACGACCCGCGGCCCAGCAGCTTCATCGGCTCGGAGGATTGGTGGAAGGGCGACTCCGCCCTCGGCGACTGGTGGGGCGTGCGCAACTGGCTGGACAAGGAAGCTGGGGTGGAATTTTCCGTCAGCTACACCACCGATCTCGCCGGCAATCCGGTTGGCGGCATGCAGCCCGGGTTCACCTACACCGACAACATCGCGTTCGGTGTGAAGCTGGATCTTGAGAAGGCGGTCGGCTGGGAGGGCGGACTCTTCACCATCGCCGCGACCCAGCGCGACGGTGACAGCCTCTCGCAGGATTTCATCGGCAACCAGTTCACCGTCCAGCAGATCTATGGCGGCCAGACCACCATCCTGACCACGCTCTATCTCGCGCAGAAGTTCTGGGACGACAAAGCTGAACTCAAGGCCGGCTGGTTTTCCTCCGGCGACGATTTCGCCAGCTCCCCACTCTACTGGCTCTACATGAACAACGGCATCGATGGGAACCCGCAAGCCCTTCCGGTCAACGCATCGTTCTCGGCCTACCCGTGGGCGAGCTGGGCCGCGCGCCTGCGCGTGGAACCCACGCCGGAGACCCACCTCATGGCCGGGCTTTATCAGGTCTCCGCCCGCACCTTCTCGCGCAGCCTGAACGGCGTGAATATGGGCTTCGAGCCGACCGACGGCGTGATGTTTCTCGGCCAGGTCGGATGGACCCCGGAGCTGTGCAAGCGCGCGCTCATGGCCAAGGACACGCCCCGCGGATTGCCGGGACATTACTGGGTCGGTGGCTATTTCTCTACCTGGCAATACCCGCAGTTCGGGACGACCGAAACCGCACCGAACACCTACGGATTCTACTGGCACGCCGACCAGATGGTTTACCAGGAATCGCCCGGCAGCACGCAGGGACTGACCTTGTGGAGTGCCTTCGTTTACTCGCCGCAGGAAAACATCTCCAAGATTCCGTTTCAATGGAACGCGGGCGTCGTCTATCAGGGCCTCGTGCCGAAGCGCGACAACGACATCACCATGTTCGGCCTCGTCTACGGAAGCTTCAGCGATGACTACAGCGACGCAGGCTTGGCCTACCGCGGCAATGCCGCCAGCTACGAACTGGCCCTCGAATGCGGCTACCGCGTGCAGCTAAACAGCTGGCTCTACGTCCAGCCGAACGTGCAATACATCGTCCAACCCGGCGGCACCGGCGAAATTCCCAACGCCCTTGTCCTCGGCATGCAGGCTGGCGTGACGTTCTAGCCAGAAACGGGCTCCCCCCTCCGCAGTGTGGGATTGGGCCTACTGCCCATCACGCCCCATCACCACGGGCAGGGATGCCGGTGCCACGCTTTGCACCAGCTACGACCCGAATCGTCCGGTCTCCTTCATCATCGCCGCGATGCGACCGAGTTTCTCCGGCCAGTGGGCATCCCACTCGCTGATCGGCACGGGGAAGCGCTCGGACCAATTTTCATCGCCGATCGCCCCGGGAAAGTTGAACCGCTCGGCCGTGCCGAACAGGTCGGTGATCATGTTGACGGCCAGCCAGGAATTGCTGGCGAAGAGCCCGCGCAGCAGGCCCTCGTGGATCTCGTCACTCCACGGCGCCGGACCGGTCAGCGGCAAACCGGCGAAGCGGGCCATTTCTTCCATCTGCCGCCGCGCCATGCCCGCCTTGTGCGGATCGCCTGACTGCGTGTCGGCATACCATCCGTCCCAGTAAACCCGCAAGGTCGGATGGTCGTGCGTGGCATACGTGGCCAATGAAAGCCGTTCGTAATCCGCCCCGGGCGTGAGCCAGTTGTCGTGCGTGCGTTCCCACATGGGAATCTTGAAGCCGGGAATTTCCTGGGCTTGGAGAACCGGGCGCACATAAGGCGACATCTCGCCGAGGTCCTCGGCGATCAAGCGATGCTGGCCGGTCTCCTCGACGATCATGCGGAACAAACGGTCGCCCTGCTCCCTGTTCGTCTCCATGCCCTGCGGGGTCGTGTCATCGCAGGGCACAAAACGCGGCAACTCCCCACCCGTCCTGGCCTTCGCCTCCTCCTGGCTGAGCGGGAGAAATTCCGCGTTGCGCTCCGGGCGCCAGGGAAAGCTGTAGATGCGGAAAAATCCGAGCGCGTGATCGACCCGCAGGAAGTGGAAAATTTCCATCGTCGTGCGCAAGCGCTGGCGCCACCAGGAATAGTCGTCCTTGGCCATCTCCTCCCAGTGGTAGAGCGGAAAGCCCCAGTTCTGCCCCCACTTGGCGGTGAAAGGATCGGCGGCAAAGACCTTCTCCGGCGGCGCGCCGGCCGAACGGGAAAGATCAAAAATCTCCGGCTGGGCGAAGACGTCCGCGCTGAAGACGCTGACTCCGACCGGCACATCACCAACGAGGGCCACACCGCGCTCGTCGCCGTAGGACTTGAGACCGGACCACTGCGAGTAGGCCACCCATTGGACGTAGGCGTAAAATTTTTGCCACTCGCGGATGGCGCGTTTATCGGACGGCGAGGCGGCGGCAAGCCATTTTCTCGCGGCGGGCAGGGTGCGTTGCTTTTTCGGCCAGAGGTCCGTGTTTTCATCCTCCCCATGCAGCCGGACCAACGCGCGGAAAAGCGTGTAGGGCTCGAGCCAGGTCGCGTTCTCCTTGGTCCACACCGAAAAATCCTTCGCACGGCGGGTTTTTTCCTTCAAGTGGCGGCCCTTGAAGGTTTTCCAGGCGGCTTCGAGGAGATCCCTCTTGAGGGCGCGCACCCCGCGGTAATTGACTTTCCCCGTCCGCAACGCGGCGACGTCGTGCCGGGCGCAGATCTTCTTGAAATCCGCCGAAGTCAGATCCTTGAGCGCCCTAGGGTTGGTCGCGATCGTCGTCGGGTCGAGGGCGAGTGAACTGATGATGTTGTAGGGACTGTTGTCGCCGCCGGCCTCGTTGATCGGCAGGACTTGCACGAGGCCGAAGCCATGCGAGGAAGCCCAATCGACCAACTCCTTGAGCGAGTCGGTGTCGCCGATGCCGAGATCGCTCTCCGTCCGCAACGCGAAGAGCGGGGCGAGAAGGCCTGAAAGTTTGTGGTCGGGGGAAAGTTTCATAAGCGGGAGAAAATCCTGCCCGCAGCGACGCGTCACATGAAGCTCAAAACATGGCCAAGGCGTTAATTCAGGCGTTGGCTATTCTTTCTTACTTGCCAGACAGGGGAGGCATCGGCATTAGAGGGAAGCAACATTCCCACAAGTTATGTCCAACCTTACCAAGCGCGACATGGTCGTGAGCATCTCGGAGGAAGTCGGCATCACCCAGAAGCAGACGTTCGATGTCATCCAGAAAACCCTCGAGCACATCACCGAGAGTCTGGCCGAGGGAAATAATGTGGAGTTGAGGAATTTCGGCGTCTTCGAAGTGCGCCTGACCAAATCCCGCGTGGGCCGCAATCCGAACAAGCCCGAGGCGGATGTCATCATCCCCTCGCGGGCCACGGTGAAATTCAAGCCGGGCAAGATCATGCGCCAGCGCGTGCTTCTCCGCACCGAGTTGTTGCGCAAAACCAAGGGCACCTGAGCCCGGGCGGGGCGGGCAGAAATTCCGCGGGCGGCCCATTTGCCGCGTTGCCTGAAGCGCACCTTGACGTATTCTGCGGGGTCGCCGCGGCAGGAGCCCGGCGGATTTACGGTCCATGCCATCCCGCAAGAACTCCGCCGCCCCTCCAAGCCCCGCGATGCTGATCGTTCGCGGGGCGCGCCAGCACAACCTCAAAGGCATCGACCTCGCCCTGCCGCGCGGACTCCTCCACGTCATCACGGGCCCGAGCGGTTCGGGAAAATCCTCCCTCGCTTTCGACACGATCTACGCCGAGGGCCAACGGCGCTACATCGAGACTTTCTCGCCCTACACCCGGCAGTTTTTCGACCGGATGGACAAACCGCGGGTCGACTCGATCGAGGGCATTCCCCCGGCCATCGCCATCGAGCAGTCGAACCACGTCAAGACCAGCCGCTCGACCGTCGGCACGATCACCGAGATCAACGACTACCTCAAACTGTTCCTGCCCCGCCTCGCCGCCGCCGACTGCCCGTCCTGCCACCGCCCCATCCGCCCGGAGACCGCGCGCAGCATCGTGCAGGAGACCATCGCGCGCTACCCCGGACGCACCCTGCTCGTCGCTTTTCCCGTCGGCACGGGTGACGTGGAAAAGCGCAGCCCGGCGCAGTTTTTCGAATTCCTCCAGCAGCAAGGCTATCTGCGCGTCTGGCTCGAGGGAAAAATGGTCCGCGCTGATGCCGCCCCGGCGGCGACGCAGCTTCCGCCGATCGTCCAAGTAGTGCAGGACCGTGTGGCCACGGACGATCATGCGCGGCTGACCGAGGCCATCGAATCCGCCCTGCGACTCGGGAAAGGTCGCATCTTCCTCATTGATGCCGACTCCGGCGAGTCGCATCCTTTTTCCTCCGGGTGGCACTGCGCGTGGTGCGACCATGACATCCGGCCGCCCACGCCGGGCTTGTTCAGCTTCAATCACCCTCTCGGCGCCTGCCCCGAGTGCCGCGGGTTCGGACGGGTCATTGGACTCGATTGGCAACGCATTCTGCCCGACCACAGCCGCACGTTGGCCGAGGGCGTGGTCCGCCCCTTCCAGAGCGGCATGGCCCAGGAGTGTCAGGCTGATCTCGTGCGCCATGCGCGCAAGCGTGAGATCGATCTTCATTGTCCCTTCGACCAATTGCCGGAGGCCGACCGGCAGTGGGTCATCCAGGGAGACCGAAAGCCCGGGGAAGCCTTGCAGGAAGTTTGGGACAGCGAGCGCTGGTATGGGGTGCAGGGCTATTTCGACTGGCTCGAAACCAAGACTTACAAAATGCACGTCCGCGTGCTCCTCAGCCGCTACCGCAGCTACAACGAATGCCCGTCGTGCCACGGCGGGCGCTTCCAACCGGAAACGCTGAACTACCGTTTGACCGGCGCGGAGGGCGAGTCCCTGACCCTGCCGGAGATGGCGGCCCGCCCGATCAGCCGGCTGCGGCCCTTTCTGGCCGGCCTTGCGATCGCCCCCGGCGACCACACGGCGCAACTCCTGCTCGAACAGGTCACCTCGCGCCTTTCCTACCTCGCCGAAGTCGGTCTCGGCTACCTGACTCTGGACCGTGCGACCCGCACGCTTTCGGGCGGCGAAGTCCAGCGGGTCAATCTCACCACGTGCCTCGGCGCTTCGCTGGTCAACACGCTCTTCGTCATGGACGAACCCAGCGTCGGCCTGCATCCGCGCGATCTCGGCCAGCTCCTGCGCATCATGCGCGGATTGCGAGACAACGGAAACACGCTGCTCGTTGTTGAGCACGAGGAGGCGGTCATCCGCGCCGCGGACTGGTTGACCGACATCGGGCCGGGCCGCGGCGAAACCGGAGGGGAACTCATGTTCAGCGGCCCTCCGGCCAAAATGGCCGGCGTCAAGGGATCGCTCACGGCGGATTACCTCCTGGGACGCCGCACCATTCCGGTGCCGGCCAAGCGGCGCAAGGCCCGCAAGTTTCTCCGGCTCCGCGGCGCCTCGCTGCACAATATTCGCAAAATCGACGCGGACTTTCCCCTCGGCGTCCTGACCTGCGTGACGGGCGTTTCCGGCTCGGGCAAATCAACGTTGGTCCACGGCCTCCTCCACCGCAACCTGCTGCGCGAGCGCGGTGAACCCGTGGAGGAAGAGGCGGGCACGGTGCGGCGGCTTACCGGCATCGAACACGTCGGTGAAGTCGTCATGGTTGACCAGACGCCGCCGGGCAAATCCTCCCGCTCGACCCCCGTGGTCTATCTCGGCGCTTGGGATCACATCCGCGACCTTTTCGCCCAGACTGCGGCGGCCAAAGCCGCCAACCTCGGACCCTCGGCCTTCAGCTTCAACTCGAACAGCGGCCGCTGCGAACGCTGCGCCGGCCTCGGCTACGAGCGCATCGAGATGCAATTCCTCAGCGACGTCTCGCTCGTCTGCTCCTCCTGCGGAGGCAAACGTTTCCAGCCCCATGTCCTGCGCGTGGAACTCAGCGGCCACTCGGTCCACGACGTTCTCGAAATGACCGTGACCCGGGCGATCGAGTTTTTCCGGACTTTCCCGCGTCACGACAAAATCACCGGACCGCTGCAAACCCTCGAGGATGTGGGCCTTGGCTATCTGCGGCTCGGCCAGCCGACCAGCTTCCTCTCCGGCGGTGAATCCCAGCGCCTCAAGCTGGCTTCGCACTTGGCCGATCAGGAAGCTGAGGCCTCCCTGCTGCTTTTCGACGAACCCACGACCGGACTGCACTTCGACGATATCGCCCGGCTCCTCCGTGTTTTCCAGCGCCTGGTCGAAGCCGGGCACACCCTTGTGGTCATCGAGCACAACATGGAGGTGATCAAGTGCGCCGACCATGTGATCGATCTTGGTCCGGAGGCCGGCGACGAAGGCGGATCCATCGTCGCCGCCGGCACGCCCGAGGAGGTGGCCGCCTGCGTGGAGTCCCGCACCGCTCCATTCCTCCGGGCCGCACTCGACCCGGAACGAGGCGAACCGGCGCTGCTGGCGGCCGAGGCGCCACCTCCCGTCGCGAACGCGGACCGCCGGCTCATCCGCGTGACCGGTGCCCGCGAGCACAACTTGAAGAATATTTCCCTCGAGATTCCGCGCGATGAATTTGTCGTGGTCACCGGCTTGAGCGGTTCGGGCAAGTCGTCTCTCGCCTTCGATATCCTCTTCGCCGAGGGCCAACGCCGCTTCCTCGACTGCATGTCGACCTACGCCCGGCAGTTCGTCGAGCAAATGGAAAAACCCGACGTCGATCACATCGACGGCCTGCCACCGGCCGTGGCCATCGAGCAGCGGATCTCGCGCGGCGGCGGCAAATCCACCGTCGCCACCATCACGGAGATTTATCATTTCCTCCGCCTGCTCTACGCGAAATTGGGCACGCAATTCTGTCCGACGTGCGAGGTCCCCGTGCAAACCACGACCCTCGCGGAGGTCGCAGGCAAGCTTCACGCCGACTCGGAGGCCGGGCCGGTTCAGGTCTTCGCCCCGCTGGTCAAATCGCGCAAAGGCTACCACAAAGACGTGGCCGCCTGGGCCGTGCGCCAAGGTTTCAGCAAGCTGCTCGTGGACGGAACCCTGCTGAATGCGGACCAGTTCCCCGAACTCTCGCGCTACCGTGAACATTCGATCGACGTGCTGGTCGGTGAACTCCATCAAGGCACGGACGACGCCGCGCTGGAACTGGCCCGACGCGCCCTCGAGATCGGCAAAAACACCGCGCGGTTGGTCCGGGCCGGGCGCAGCGAATTGCTCAGCACGGACATGTCCTGTCCCGGTTGCGCCCGGGCTTTCGAGCCGCTCGACCCGCGCATGTTCTCCTTCAACTCGCCCCACGGTTGGTGCGAAACCTGCCGCGGCTTCGGACTGGTCTACGACCGGGCATTCGCCTCGGACCAGGCCCGCACTCAGCTTGAAGCCGACCTGCAGGAGGAGCAGGCGCGGGAGGAAAGTGATGACGAAGTGGCCCGCCCCTGCCCGGACTGCGGTGGCGTGCGCCTCAACACCGAATCGCGTCATGTCCGGGTCCACAACCATCCCATCGCGGACTTCACCAAGGCCAGCGCCCGCGAGGCCACCCGACTGCTCGACGGCCTGGCCTTTGCCGGCAACGACGAAACCCTGGCCGCGGACATTCTCCCGGAGATTCGTCAGCGGCTGGGCTTCATGCAGCGCGTGGGTCTCGACTACCTCACGCTCGATCGCCCGGCCACCACGCTGTCCGGCGGTGAAGCCCAGCGCATCCGTCTGGCCGCCCAGCTCGGATCGAATTTGCGCGGTGTGCTCTACGTCCTCGACGAGCCGACCATCGGCCTGCACGAGCGCGACAACCGCAACCTGCTCGACGCACTCGATGAGCTGGTTCGCCAGGGCAACTCCCTGCTGGTCGTCGAGCACGACGAGGAAACCATGCGCCGCGCCACCAGGATCGTCGACCTCGGTCCCGGAGCCGGCTCCCGCGGCGGCGAAGTCATTGCCACCGGAACCCTCGAAGAAATCCGCGCCTCGCCGACCTCCGTGACCGGACGCTGTCTGGCCAACCCACCAACCCGTCCGTCCCGCGGAGCAAGGCGACCACTCGACGGAGCCGGCCTGCGCTGGCTCGAGCTCAAGGGCGCGCGCCTGCACAATCTCAAAAACATCGAAGCGCGCATTCCACTCGGACGCCTCACTGTGGCCTGCGGCATCTCCGGCTCGGGCAAATCCTCTCTGCTCCGCGGCACCCTCATTCCGGCACTGAAGGAGGCGACCGTGCGTCGCGGACGCAAGCCGCTGCGCCCCGCAGCCCCGCCACCCTACGACAAACTGCTCGGCGCCGAGCATCTCCAAGCCGTTCACATGGTCGACCAGTCGCCCATCGGCAAGACCTCACGCTCGACCCCGGCCACCTACATCAAGGTCTTTGACGAGATCCGCCAACTCTTCGCCGGCCTCCCCGCCTCGCGCATGCGCGGCTACACGGGGAGCCGTTTCTCGTTCAACACCGACGGGGGCCGTTGCGAAACCTGCCTCGGCCAGGGCGCGATCAAGCTCGAGATGAGCTTTCTGCCCACGAGTTGGCTTCCGTGCAGCGAATGCGAAGGCAGCCGCTACAACCGCCAGACCCTCGACATCACCTACAACGGAAAGACCATCGCTGATGTCATGGCCATGACCGCGGCGGAAGCCGCGGAATTTTTTGACGCGCATCCGAAAATCCGTCACGCCCTGCGCCTGCTGGTCGAAACCGGTCTCGGCTATCTGACCCTCGGTCAGCCCAGCCCGACGCTTTCCGGTGGCGAGGCCCAGCGGATCAAATTGGTCACGGAACTCTCCCGGACGGGCGCGACGAAGGGGCGGCGGATGAGAGAGGACGCGCGCGGGAATTTCTACCTTCTGGAGGAGCCGACCATTGGCTTGCACATGGCCGACGTCGAGCAACTCATCGGCATCCTGCACCGGTTGACTGATGAGGGCCACACCGTCGTGGTCATCGAGCACAACCTCAGCGTGATCGCCGAGGCGGACTACGTGCTGGAGATCGGACCCGAGGCCGGAGCCGAGGGCGGTTGGGTCGTGGCCGCCGGTCCGCCCGAGGAGGTCGCCACCGTCAAGGGAAGCCCCACCGCCCCGTTCCTAGCCGCCGTGCTGAAACGCAGCAACGGCAGCAAAGCGCCGAGGTAACACCGGCATCCAGCTGCAAAACGGCGAAGGAATTGCCGCAGTCCCGAAGCGCTGCGCGCCGCTCTCTTCGCGGGCGCAGCCCGCTTTTGGACTGCTGTGATTCCTCACAGCCTTTTCCGGGCGGGGAACCTTGAGTCAGGCGAGGCGGAAAAAACTCTCCGCTGTGCGCTCCGTGGCTGCGGCCACCTGCGCGAGGGTTTCGCCCCGGAGCTCCGCCACTTTTTCCGCCACCAAACGCACGTAGGCTGGCTCGCAGCGGCGCCCGCGATGCGGCACCGGAGCAAGGTAGGGGCAATCGGTTTCGACCATGTAGCCATCCGCGACAACAGCCGCAGCAGACTGCTGGACCAAGGCGGCGTTGCGGAAGGTGACGATACCGGTGAAGGAGACGAGATGTCCGAGGGCGCGCAGCTCGGCTGCGTCATCAGGCGATCCGCCGAAGCAGTGGAAAACCGCGCGCAGACGTCCGGTGTAAGGCCGCAGCAACTCGATGGTGTCGGCCCAAGAATCGCGCTGGTGCACGACCACGTTGAGGCCGAGCTCGACGGCGAGATCGAGTTGCGCGGCGAACGCTTCAGCTTGGGCCGCCTTGGCCGCGCCATCGGCGATGGCCGCCGCGGTCGCCTCCGCCGTCCCGGCGAGCAAGGCACCGAAGACAGCTTCGTCCTTGGCCGGGGAGAGTTCGCCGCCGGGCAGATGATGGTAGTCGAGGCCCGTCTCGCCGATGGCCGCGACCTTCCGATGGCGGGCCAGGGCGGGCAGTTCCTCGAGAAAATCCAACGCACCCGGCTCCTGCGCGGAGCAGGGATGCAATCCCACCACGGCAAAGACCTGCGCGTATTTCTCGGCCAAGGCCAGCGCCTGACGACAGCTTTCGGCGTTGGTTCCGATCGTGATGATGCGGTGGACTCCGGCCTCTTCCGCCCGCTGCAGGATCGCCTCGATGTCCCCGGCGAACTCCGGAAAGTCCAGATGCGCGTGCGTGTCGGTCAGCACAAGACTTACCAGCGGACGACGCTCGAAGCCCAGGTGAGGCCCCCGCCGAAAACCACCATGAGAATATGGTCACCCCGCTTCATCCGCCCGCTGCGGTTCGCCTCGTCGAGGGCGATGGCCACGGCTGCGGCCGACGTGTTGCCGTAAAGGGTCAGGTTGATGAAAAACCGGTCCATCGGCACCTTGAGCTTGTCCGCGATGGTCTCGATGATGCGCAGGTTGGCCTGATGGGGAATGAAACAAGCGATGTCATCCACGGTCAGGCCCGCGCGGGCGATGGCTTCCCTGGCGGCCAGGATCATGGTGTGGACGGCATGCCGGTAGACCTCGCGGCCGGCCATCTTCATCGTGTTGAGCTTGCTGTCCACATTGGCCGCAGTCAGCGGCAGACGTGATCCGCCGGCCGGCACATTGAGGATGTCGTCGAGGCCGCCGTTGCTCCCCGAATAGATGGAAAGAATCTCGCTTCGCCCGTCCCCGGCCGGCTGGAGCACGGCGGCGCCGGCCCCGTCGCCGAAGAGCACGCAGGTGTTGCGGTCGGTCCAGTCGATCACGCCGCTGACTTTGTCCGCCCCGATGACGAGGACTTTTTCCGCCGCACCCGTCGCGATGAACTGGCGGGCGATATCCAGGCAGTAGAGAAAACCGGAGCAGGCGGCGGACACGTCGAAGCACGTGGCCTTGGTCGCCCCGAGTGCTTTTTGCACCAGGCAGGCGGTGGAGGGGAAAAACATGTCCGGGGTGAAGGTCGCGACAATGATGAAATCAAGGTCAGCCGCCTCCACGCCGGCCGCCGTCAGCGCCTCCCGCCCGGCTTTGGCCGCCAGGTCGCTCGTCGCTTCGTCGTCCGCGGCGATGCGCCGCTCCTTGATCCCGGTCCGCTCGGTGATCCACTGGTCGTTGGTGTCGACCAGTTTCTGCAAATCGGCATTGGTCAGGATCCGCTCGGGCACATATTTGCCGGTGCCGGTGATGGCCACGGAGCGGACGGTGGGGGCAGGATTCATTCGCGGGCGTAAAAAGCGGCAATCTCCTCGACGATCCGCGGGTTGATTTTGCTTTTGATCGATTCCATGGCCACGCGGATGGCATTCTTGATGGCCAGGGCGCTGCTCGAACCGTGGGCGATGATGCAGATGCCGTCAACCCCCAGCAGAGGGCTGCCGCCGTATTCTTCGTAGTTGGTCCGTTTCTTCAGTGTGCGGAAAGCGCCCTGAGCGAGGTAGGCCCCGAGCAGGCGCAGCGGACTGCGCTTGAGCTCGTGCTTGAGCCAGTGGAACACCGCCTCGGCCGTCGCCTCGCAGGATTTGAGGACGACGTTGCCGGTGAAACCGTCGCACAGGACCACCTCGACCGGATTCTGGAAAAGGTCATGGCCCTCGATGTTGCCGCGGAAGTTGAGCCCGCTGGCCCGCAGGAGTTTGAAAATGTCCTTGGTGAACTCGCTGCCCTTGGCGTCCTCGCCGCCGATGGACATGAGCCCAATAGCCGGATTGGTGTAGCCGAGAACGTGGCGGGAGAAGACGGCGCCCATGATGGCGTATTGCAGCATGTGGTCAGGCCGGGCGTCAGTGTTGGCCCCGGCGTCGATCAAGACGCAAAGATTCGTCTCGGTCGGCAGAAGCGCAGCGATGCCGGGGCGATCAACGCCCTCGAGGGTCCGGAGTTTGATCGTCGTGGCCGCCACCGCCGCCCCGGTGTGACCGGCGCTGACCACCGCATCAGCCTCACGGTGCTTGACCAGATCGACCGCGCGGGAAATGGACGAATCTTTCTTTCGCCGCACCCCCTCAACCGCGCTCTCGGACATTTCCACCACCTGGGTGGAGTGGACGATCTCGACCCGCGGATCGTCGCACTTATGCTTGTCCAACTCGGCCCGGACGCGCGCCTCGTCGCCGACGAGGAAGAGTTTTTCCAGATTGGGAAATTCCCGGATGGCCAGCACGGCCCCCGCCACGCAATTCTGCGGAGCGTGGTCTCCGCCCATGGCATCGAGCGCGACCCTCATGAACGATGCCGGGGGCGTCAGGCCGCGCCGACCGAGAGGATCTGGCGTCCCTTGTAGTAACCGCAGGCCGGGCAGGCGGTGTGGGAAGGCACTTTGGCGCCGCACTGGGCACAGGTGCCAAGTTCGCCGGCGCGCCAGCGGTTGGCCGCCTTGCGGGTGCGGAGGCGCATTTTCGAGACTTTGCGTTTAGGGACTGGCATAGGAAATCAACGTTTGGGTTTGAGCTTGTTCAACTCGTCCCAGGCAGATTCCGTGGACTCTGACGGGCCTCCGCCGGTTTCGGCCGGCTGTTGGTAGGGACAGGAGTGACCCTCAATAGAATCACAACGCGGATGGTTTGGCAAAGCCAATAAGATATCCTCCCGCACGGCGGGCCCGAGATCGACCAGTTCCTGGCCATCGAGTTCAACCTGGGTGGCGAACGGATCTACTTCGACCTCAAGGACAAATGGACGCAGGCAGGCCACGCAGGTCATCTCCACTGGCACGGCCACGCGGCCCGTGGCGAACAGACCACCGCCGGACAAACCGACCTCAAGATCGTAGCACACCGGACCGGTGGCCCGGGCGCCGATTTCGGCCAGATCGAGGAAGTCGGGCACCTCCTCACCCTCCAGGCGATGGCCCTCGGGCGAAATCTGACGGAGATGCACCCCGATCATGCCGCGCCGCCCCCCCCGGCAAACTTCCGCGCCAGCGCCTCCCGCACCGGAGCAGGCACCACGCCCGAGACATCGCCCTTGAGGCGCGCGACCTCTTTGACGATCCGGCTGCTGATGTAGCTGTAATCCTCCTTGGGCATGAGAAAAATCGTCTCCACCTCCGGGGCCAGGCGCCGGTTCATCAAGGCCATCTGGAACTCGAATTCGAAGTCCGAGATGGCACGAAGGCCGCGGATGATCACGGTGGCCTGCTCGGAGGCGACGAAGTCCACCAGCAGGCCGTCGAGTTTCTTGATCTGAAGACGCGGCTCGCCCGGCAGGGACGCACGGATCAAGTAAAGACGCTCATCGATGGAAAAGAGCGGATGCTTGCCCTCGCTCGGGGCGGCGGCCACGACGACCTCGTCGAAGAGGCGCAGGCCGCGCGCGATCACGTCAAGGTGACCGAACGTGACTGGATCGAAGCTTCCCGGGTAGATGGCGCGCGTCATGGCTTACTCCCACTCGATCGTTGCCGGCGGCTTGCTCGAGACGTCGTAGCAAACCCGGTTGACCCCGCGCACTTCGTTGATGATGCGGCCGGAGAGACGGGCGAGCAATTCATAGGGCAACCGCACCCAGTCTGCGGTCATCCCGTCGCGGCTTTCGACCACGCGAAGGGCCACGGTATTCTCGAAGGTCCTTTCGTCACCCATGACCCCGACGGAGCGCACGGGCAGGAGCACGGCGAAGGATTGCCAAACGCGGCCATACCAGCCGGAGGAAACCATTTCGTCCTGCACGATCTGGTCGGCGGCCTGGAGAACGCGGACCCGCGCCCGCGTGACTTCGCCGAGGATGCGGACGGCCAGGCCGGGGCCGGGAAAGGGCTGGCGGTGGACGATCTCGCGGGGCAGGCCGAGCTGCAGTCCGACCTCGCGCACCTCGTCCTTGAAAAGCTGCCGCAGCGGCTCGACCAGCTGGAGTTTCATCCGCTTGGGCAGGCCACCGACATTGTGGTGGCTCTTGATCATCGAGGCCGGGTTGCCCGCGATGGGCACGCTCTCGATCACGTCGGGATAGAGCGTCCCCTGGGCGAGAAACCGGCAGGGGGCGCCGCGACGGCGACGGACCAGTGAGACGGCCGCCTGCTCGAAGACGCGGACAAACTCGTTGCCGATGATCTTGCGCTTCCGCTCGGGGTCGGTCACGCCGCGCAGCCGCATGAGAAAGCGCGCCGAGGCATCGACGATCCGCAGGTCCATATGGAAATGCTGTCCGAAAATTTCCCGCACCCACGCCCGCTCGCCGGCGCGGAGGAGGCCGTTGTCGACAAAGATGCAGGTCAATTGCGAGCCGATCGCCCGGTGGAGCAGCGCGGCAGCCACCGAGGAATCCACCCCGCCGCTCAGGCCGAGGACCACGCGGTTGTCGCCGACCTGGTCGCGGATCTCCGCGCAGGCCCGCTCGATGAAAGATCCCGGGGTCCAGTCGGCGCGGCAACCGCAGATGCCGAGGACGAAATTTTCAATGACCTCACCGCCACGCGGGGTGTGGGAGACCTCCGGATGGAATTGCAGCCCGTAAAAATTGCGCTTCGCGTCGGCCACGGCGGCCGCCTTGGAATTTTCCGTCGTGCCCACGGCGGCGAATCCCGCGGGCAAGCGGGTCACCCGGTCGCCATGGCTGTTCCAGACTTCGAGTGTTTTGGGCAGGCCGGCGAAGAGCCGGTTCTTGCGCGTGACGGTCAGCCGACCCGGGCCGTATTCGCGTTCGCCGGAGGCCTCGACCGCGCCCCCGAGGTCGCGGGCCAGCAGTTGCATGCCATAGCAGATGCCGAGAATGGGCAGACCAAGTTTGTAAATGGCGCGGTCCGCCCGCGGCGCGCCCTTGGCATAGACGCTGGCGGGTCCGCCGGAAAAAATAATCCCCTGGGCCCCGCTGCGCTTGATCTCAGCGGCGGTGGCCGTGTAGGGCAGGATCTCGGAGTAAACATGGCACTCGCGCACCCGCCGGGCGATGACCTGCGTGTATTGCGAGCCAAAATCGAGGATGGCGATCTTCGACGGCGCACGCTCGGCCGTGAGTTTCAGGCTCACTGGTAGTCGGGCCCGAATTGGTCACTCGTCACGCTCGGCGAAACGAGCTGGCCTTGGCCGCGCAAGCCCTGCTCGAGTCGCTGGGTCACGGTGGTATCGGTGTCCTGCGCGACCGCACATCCCGAAAGGACGAGGGCGGCCACGGCGGCGAGAATTTGCAATTGTTTAGCCATGGTGGTCGGTGTTGAACGAGGCCGACATCTAAGACGCGTTGCGGCCCAAAGTCGACCCTCATTCACACCATGATGGAGCGCGCAATTTCCTCCTCGGCGGCCTCGCCGAAAAGACGGTCGACCAGGGCCAGACCGAACTCCACCGCCGTGCCCGCCCCCCGCGAAGTCAGGATCAACCCGTCCTCGACCACCCTTTCGCCTGTTAGCGCGTCGGGCAGCTCGCCAACAGTGGAAAAGTGCGCGGTGAACCGCCGCCCCTCGAGCAATCCGGCATCCTTGAGCAAGAGCGGGGCTGCGCAGATCGCCGCCACCGGCTTGCCCGCCGCCACGAATTCTCCGGCCAACCCCGCCGCCCGCCCGTCTGCCCGCAGGCGAGCCACCGCCGGACCACCCGGCAAGAAGAGCAGGTCGAATCCGGTCGCGTCCAACGCATCCAGCAGCACATCCACCTTCATGACCAGGCCGTTGCGCCCACCGACCGGCAGGCCCTCCTCGACCGAGGCCAGAACCACCTCAGCCCCAGCCCGCCGCAAGAGATCCACCGGCCCGACCAACTCCAATTCCTCAAACCCCTCGGCCACGAGACAAAGCACGCGCGTTTTCATGCCTAGACTGTAGAAGGCGGCGCGAGTGCCGGCAAACTCGATGCGATCCGTCTCGACCGGACCGAATCCTGAGCACCTTACGACACGACACCGCACGCCTGCGGCGAACCAGCTCAAGCGATCAGCTCGTCGAGCAGCACCACCTGCACAACATGTCTCCGAGGCCAGAGCCCGAGTTTTTCCCAGCAACTTCTCGACGGTTAAGCCGTGGCGAGCGGCGACGAGCTGGCTCATACTACTAGACGTGCCAAGCGGGGTAGGCGTGTGGTTGGGCACTGTGACGTGCTGATCTTCGTGAGGGCAGTGGTCCGGCGGATATGGGAACCATCCTGCTGAATGTGCTCATAACCAAGAACGCGCAGGGCCCAGACCATCTCCGGGCCTGAAGCATTCCATGGCGTCTTCAGGCCACAGGGACTTCGTCGCGAACGAAGTGAGGCCGGATTACTTTGGTCCTGGGGCAGGGAGCATTCGGTGGGCGGGATGCCCGGGCCAGGACAGCGAACGTCCCGCCTGGCTAAAGGCAACTCGGGACTACCGCCCCCATCCCCCCGAGGTTAGCCTTCAGCCATGGCCAGAGCTGACACGTTCCTCCTCCTCGGTTTGGCCGTGGTCCTCTGCAGCCTCTCCGTCCAAGCCCAAACCAACTCCGGCAGTTCAATCAACGGCCGGGTGGGAAAACCTGGCATTGAAGGAGCCACCGTCTTTTTGTGTGACGCGGAAAGCGGCCTTCCTCTCGATCAGAAAACCCATCAGCAAGTCACCTGGACCACCTTCGGCGACTTCTTGTGCGCGCGCACGGATACCGCAGGATGCTTCGGTTTCACCAACATCCCCCCGGGGTCGTATCGGCTCGTGGCGCAATCGTTCCACGAAGCGGAGCCCGCCGCGCAGCAGCAGCTCCCCCAATTGGAGAGCGTCCCGCCCTCCGATCGTGTGGACCTTCATGGGACGAGTGAAAATTTCCAGGTGCCCTCCCCGGCCGCGTCGAATGTTCTGCTTCTTCCCTTTGGCACGGGGGCCATGACGTTTAAGCAAAATTTTCCCAACAGCTCGGGCTACCTCCTGCTCAGCACCAAGCCCGTGGGTGGCGATGCCATCCTCGGGTTTCTGGCTTGGAATACCGACTTCCTGACTCACTTGATCGGCGTAGGTTGCCATCACGCTGGGCGAACACTCGTGATCACCGGCTTGCCGGAGCGCGACGTTCAAGCCGTCATTTTCGCCAATGACAGCTCTCCCGGATTCGGCGCGACCTTCTACGCGACGCTGCCCGGGACGACGCAGACGATGCCGATTGTTGCCTCCTGGGGCGATGGCCAGCATGAGCCTCCGGCGAGGATTCGCCACATCATGGATGTGCTGGAGACAAACCACCTCACCGCCAACAAACTTCTCCACCTCGAACAACTGCGAGCCGACAAGCATCCGGATTACCTTGCAAGCTTCGCCCAAGCCCTGGGCCCGCTGGAGCGAGTGTTGACCCTCCCGAATGGCGAGAAGGCCAGCGTGGCCGACGTCTATGCCTGCGCCCGCTACAGAGATATCCTGGACTTCACCGACGCGAGCAAACGCGATCGCGCTCCTTGATCGGACGGCCAACAACCCCGGTGCCGACGATCAGAAAACCGGGCTTTGTTTGCTCGATGCTCTTCCGTCTGTCGCAGACTCGGCAAACCGCTAACATCGCCGACGATGAACCAAATGGCCATCTCGCTGCTCGCGCAAGACGACCCGCTGGCGGACGAACTTGCCGCCCTGCACGCCAAGGAATGGGGCCACCTTTATCCGGAATGGGACGAGGCAGCGGCTCGGCGCGAGTTCCGCTCGCACCGAGCCGACGGCGGGCTACCCGCCACCTTGGTCTTTCGTGAGAACGGCGTCCATGCCGGGGCGGTCAGCGTCATCTTCAACGACTGTGCGGCGCGACCCGACCTCAACCCGTGGCTGGCCAGCCTCTACGTGAAGCCGCACGCGCGCGGGCGGGGCATAGGCGCGCAACTTATCCGGGCCGCGGTGGACTTGGCCGCAGCGGCTGGTGAACAACGGCTCTACGTCTTCACCGAATCGGCGGCGAGGTTGTTCGAGTCGCAAGGTTTTCGCCCCATCGATCGCCCAAGCCTGCATGGTCATCCGATCGCCGTTCTGGAAAGAACCTTGGCTTAAACCTCCGGCCTGGCTTCCAGCCGCGAGCGTAACCCACCCATCCGCCGGCGCGTGTCATTCTGCCGCACCGCGGTGGCGAGGGCTTTGCGCTGGCCGGCGATGACAACGAGTTTTTTGCCACGGGTGATGCCGGTGTAGAGCAGATTGCGCTGAAGCAGGAGAAAATGCTGCATGGCCAGCGGAATGACCACGGCGGGGAACTCGGAGCCCTGGCTTTTGTGGATGCTGATGGCGTAGGCCGGCTCGACTTCGTCGAGTTCGCCGAAATCGTAGACGACCCGTCGGTTATCGAAATCGATGCCGGCCTGGCGATCTTCGACATCGATCGCCGCGATGCGTCCGATGTCGCCGTTGAACACCTCCTTGTCGTAGTTGTTGCGGGCCTGCAGCACTTTGTCGCCGACGCGGAACTTGGTGCCGAAGCGCTCGATCTCGGCGCGATCAGGATGCGGGGGGTTGAGGGCGGATTGCAGGACGACGTTGAGTTCGCGGATGCCGAGACTTCCGCGATGCATGGGGACGAGCACTTGCACGTCGCGCAGCGGGTCGAGTCCCAGTCGGCGCGGGATTTCCTCGCGAACCAGACGCAGCACGAGGGCGGAGATTTCCTCCGGGGTCTCGCGGGCGAGAAAGGCAAAATCGGAACCCGCCTCCGCCGCATCCCCCGGCACGCGGCCATGACGCACCTCGTGGGCGGCGCGCACGATGCGGCTGGCCTCGGCCTGGCGGAAAATTTCCGTCAGCCGCACGGACGGCACGGCCCCGCTGGCCAGCACGTCGGCCAGGATCGATCCGCAACCGACGCTGGGCAACTGGTCGGGGTCGCCGACGAGCACAAGCGAAGCCTGCGGAGGCAGCGCCCGGCAGAGCGAGGCCATGAGCGGGACGTCGACCATGGAAAATTCATCCACGACCACGAGGTCGGTCTCCAGCGGATGGGCGCGGCCGCGCTTGAAACCGCCGGTGGGGAGAAATTCCAACAGGCGGTGAATGGTCAGCGCCTGCTGCCCGGTGGACTCACCCATCCGCTTGGCCGCGCGCCCGGTGGGCGCACAAAGTTGGAACTTCACCTGCTTGGCTGCGAGGATGCGCAGCAGGCTGTCGAGCAGCGTGGTTTTCCCCACCCCCGGGCCGCCGGTGATGACCACGACCCGTGAGCCAAGGACCTGTTGGAGGGCGGTAACCTGACTCGGCGAAAGGGTTTTGCCAGTCTTGGCCTGCACCCACTCAAGCGCTTTGGAGAAATCGATCGCGGGATAACTGGGCGGCTGACCGGCCAGACGCCGCAGCGTTTCGGCGATGGTGATTTCCGCCGCGCGGAGCGCCGGGAGAAAAATCATCGGGTCGCCACCAACCGATTCACACTCGAGCAAGCCGTCCGCCATCTCCCGCTCCAGCGCACCGTCCACGACGTCCTCATTGACCCCGAGCAGCTCGGCCGCCTGCGCCAGCAACACGGAACGCGGTAGCGCTGTGTGGCCCTCGCCGGTCGCGGCCGCGAGGACATGCTGCAAACCGCCGCGGGCGCGCAGGATCGAATCATGACCGAAGCCGAGCTTGGCCCCGACGGCATCGGCCGACTTGAACCCGATGCCGGGAATGTCGCGGGCCAGCAGGTAAGGGTTGGCCCGCACGCGGGTGATGGCGTCCTCGCCGTAAAGTTTGAAGACCCGCAGGGCGCGGCTCGTGCTGATCCCGTGGCTGTGGAGGAAGACCATGATGTCGCGCACGACGCGCTGCTCGGCCCAGGCGGCTTTGATTTGCTGGCGGCGGCCGGCCCCGATGCCCTCGATCTCCTGCAGGCGGGCGGAAGAAGCCTCGATGATGTCGAAAATCTTCTCCCCGAATTTGCCGACGAGTTTTTTGGCGTAGACCGGGCCGATGCCGCGGATGAGACCGCTGCCGAGGTATTTTTCGATCCCCTCCAGCGAGGTCGGCGGCTGGCCACGGATGCCGGAGGCGCGCAATTGCATTCCGTGGTCGCGGCTGCGTTCCCAGTGGCCCTCCGCCGTGATCCACTCGCCGGGCGAGATGGCGGCGACCACCCCGACGACCGGCACCAGGTCGCGGCGCCCCTTCACCTTGACCTTGAGCACGGCGAAACCGGTGTCCTCGTTGTGAAAAGTCACCCGCTCGACCAAACCGGACAAGCCGTCGGCGGGCGGGGTTTTACTCTCGGCCACGAGGCATCCTGCCCTCTGTCGCCCAAGGCCGCAAGGGGTCCGCATTTGAGGGTTTTGCTTGCCAAGCCCCCGTCTCTTCGCCTATTCTTTCCGGCCATCGAAATTCCATGAAAGCCGGCCTGCACCCCGATTACGAAGAAACCACGATCACCTGCACCTGCGGCGCGGTTTACCACACCCGCTCGACCCGCCGGAACATCAAGATCGGCATCTGTGCGGCCTGCCATCCCTTTTTCACCGGCGAACAGCGCTTCATCGACACGGCCGGACGCGTGGAGAAATTCTCCCGCCGCTATGGCAGCGTCAAGGCTGCCCGCGTGGTCAAGAAAGCCTAGCGACCGGCAATCCCGCACGGTGATCGCGCCGCCCCGCGGCCGGTCGCCGTTTTTGCTTTATGGACCTCGCCCCGCTAATTGAGAAAAAACGCGAACGCCTCGCTGAACTCGAGATCGCCATCGGCTCGGACGATCTCTTCGCCGACCCGGCGAAGGCCCGCGAAGTCATGCGCGAGCACGCGCGCCTCAAGGAGCTGGCCGCGGCCGACGATGAGGCGCGCCGCCTGCGCACCCAGATCGTGGAGAACGAGGAGCTGGCCGGTGGGACCGATGCGGAAATGGCCGACCTCGCCAACGCCGAACTGGGGCAAATCCGCGAACGCCTGGCCGTGCTCGATCGTGAAATCCAGTTTGCCCTCCTGCCCCCCGACGAGGCCGAGGACCGCAACGCCATCGTGGAAATCCGCGCGGGCACCGGCGGGGACGAGGCCGCGCTTTTCGCCGCCGACCTCTACCGCATGTATCAGCGCTACGCCGAGGCCAACGGCTTGAATCTCGAACCGGTCGACTCCAGCCCGTCCGGACTCGGCGGATTCAAGGAAGTGATTTTCAAGGTCACCGGCCAGGCTGTCTTCCGGCGGCTGCGCTACGAGAGCGGCGTGCACCGCGTCCAGCGCGTCCCGGCGACCGAGGCCCAAGGCCGCATCCACACCTCCACCGCCACCGTGGCCGTGCTGCCCGAAGCCCAGGAAATCGACATCGAACTGCGCCCGCAGGACCTGCGCATCGAGGTCTGCCGCTCGGGCGGACCCGGCGGCCAGGGCGTGAACACCACCGACTCGGCGGTGCAGATCCTGCATATTCCGACGGGCCGGATCGTGCGTTGTCAGGACGGACGGTCGCAGCAGAAAAACAAAGCCGCGGCGCTGGAAATCATGCGCACCCGTCTCCTCGAGGACAAACGCAACGAGGAGGAGGCCAAGTATTCCGCCCACCGCCGCAGCCTCATCGGGCGCGCGGGGCGGGAGGAGAAGATCCGCACCTACAATTTTCCGCAGAACCGCGTGACCGACCACCGCATCGGCCTGACCCTTTACAGCCTCGACCGCTTCGTCGAAGGCGACCTCGAGGAAATGGTCGGCTCGCTCCAGCAGCGTGACATGGAGGACCGGCTGGCGGAGGCGGGCCTCGCCTGAGCATGGCTGAAACTCTGCCCCTGCTCGAGGTGCTGCGCGGTGCCGAGTCCTACCTGGCGGCCCGCGGGGTGGAGAGCCCGCGCCTCAACGCCGAGCACCTTCTGGCCCGCACCCTCGGGCTCAAACGCATGGAGCTTTACCTCCAGTTCGACCGACCCCTTGGTGAAGCGGAGCGCGCCCCGCTGCGCGACCTGATCCGCCGCCGCGGCGCGCGCGAACCGCTCCAACACATCCTCGGCACGGTTGAATTCCACGGACGCACCTTTGCCTGCGACAAACGCGCCCTTATTCCACGGTCGGAAACCGAGCAACTCGTCGAGTTGGCCCTGGAGATGGCCCGCGCCACCGGGGCCGCGACCATTCTCGACATCGGAACCGGCAGCGGCGTCATCGCCCTGACGCTCGCCCTGGAGTTGCCGGCGGCGCAGGTCCATGCCACCGATCTCTCGTCCGATGCGCTGGCTCTCGCGGCCGAAAACGCCGGCCGCCATCAACTCGACCGCGTGACCTTCTCCACCGCCGATCTCCTGCGGTCCGCAGGCGGCCCCTTCGAACTCATCGTTGCCAACCTCCCCTACATCCCCACCGGCCATCTTCCGGGCCTCGCCCCGGAAGTTGGCCACGACCCACGCACGGCGCTCGACGGCGGTCCCGACGGGCTTGATCTCATCCGACGCCTGGTCCAAGCGGCGCCCGCGCACCTCGCCCCCGGAGGCACGATGCTCCTCGAGATCGGAGCCGGCCAGGCGGCGGCTGTATCCGCCTTGCTCGCCGCGAGCAAATATCGGGACATTTCCGTCCGGCCCGATTATCAAGAGGTCCCGCGTTTCGCGGTCGCATCTCATGGATAGAATCCTCGTTCACGGCGGCCATCAGCTGAGCGGCGCAGTGCGCATCAGCGGCTCGAAAAATTCCGCCCTACCCATCCTCGCCGCCTCGCTGCTCACGCGCGAAAAATGCGTCATCCGCGGCGTCCCCGACCTGAGCGACATCCATTACATGCTGACCATTCTCAGCCAACTGGGCTGCGAGGTGGAACGCGCCAGCGGCGTGGTCAGCATCACGGCCGACACGGTCCGCAGCACGGCACCTTATGAGCTGGTGCGAAAAATGCGGGCCTCCGTCTGCGTCCTCGGCCCCCTCCTCGGCCGCGAACATGAAGCCTGCGTCTCCCTGCCCGGCGGCTGCGTCATCGGCGACCGTCCCATCGATCTCCACCTCCGCGGCTTCGAGGCCCTCGGGGCCGCCGTGCGCGTGCAGGGGGGAAACGTCAAACTTTTCGCCCCCGCCCTTCGAGGAGCCACCGTGATGATGCGCGGCACCCACGGCTCGACTGTTCTCGGCACGGACAATGTCATGATGGCCGCCGTCCTGGCCGAGGGTACCACGGTCATTGACGGGGCGGCGGAAGAGCCCGAGGTCGTGGATTTGGCGGATTTTCTCATCTCCATGGGGGCCAAAATCGAAGGTGCCGGCACGCGCCACGTGGTCATCGAGGGAGTCAAGGAATTGCACGGGACCGATTACACCGTCATCCCGGACCGCATCGAAGCCGGCACGATGCTGGTGGCCGGAGCCATCGCAGGCCGCGGGGTCACGGTCCACCGCGTTCGGCCGGACCACCTCACCGCGGTCATCGAACCCCTGCAGGCGGCCGGCTACCACGTCGAGTCCGCGGAGACATCCGTGACCATCTCGCCCAACGGCGCGACCAAACCCCTTCATCTCGAAACCAGCCCCTACCCCGGATTCCCGACCGACATGCAGGCGCAGATGTGCGCCCTGCTCGTCCGTGCCCCGGGGGTCAGCGTGATCACCGACCACGTCTTCCCCCAGCGTTTCATGCACGTGGCCGAACTCTCCCGCATGGGGGCGCAGATCAAGCTGCAGCACCCCACCGCCATCATCACCGGCAACGGCAAGCTCAGCGGCGCCCCGGTCATGGCCAGCGACCTGCGCGCCTCGGCCGCCCTCCTCCTCGCCGGGCTCTCGGCCGACGGAGTCACCGAGATCAACCGCGTCTACCACATCGATCGCGGCTACGAACGCATCGATGAAAAACTCAATTTCCTCGGCGCCCATATTGAACGCGTCCGCGCCTGAAACGTCCAAAACGTCACGCATGACCGCAGGATCCGATCACGATTTCCGCAGCCACGCCCCGGGGTTCTGGCCCGACGCCACGCCGGCGGAGTGGAACGACTGGCGCTGGCAACTGCGGCACCGCGTGTCGTCGCCGGCCCAGGCCGAGCAGCACCTGCGCCTGACGGCAGACGAGCGGGCCGGGTTGCTCCTGACCAGCCACAAGCTGGCCTTCGCCATCACGCCGCATTTTTTCAACCTCATCGATCCGGATGATCCCAATTGCCCGATCCGTCGTCAGGTCATCCCGCTGGCCGACGAGGCCACGATCAGCCCGGGCGAGATGTCCGACCCCTGCGGAGAGGACTCGCACATGCCGGTGCCGGGGCTGGTCCATCGCTATCCGGACCGCGTGCTTTTCCTCGTGACCAGCCGCTGCGCCGCCTACTGCCGCTACTGCACGCGCAGCCGCGTGGTCAGCGGAGCCGGCGGCCAGGAACTCGACACCGACTTCGAGGAGGCCTTTGCCTATCTCGAGAAACACACCGAAGTCCGCGACGTGCTGCTCTCCGGGGGCGACGCGCTGCTGCTCTCCGACGACAAGCTGCGGAAAATCCTCTCCCGCCTCCGCGCGATCAACCACATCGAGTTTCTCCGCATCGGCTCACGGGTGCCCATTTTTCTGCCCCAGCGGATCACGCCGGAGCTTTGCGCCATGCTGCGCGAGTTTCATCCGCTGTGGATGAGCGTGCACGTCAACCACCCGCGCGAGCTGACGACCGAGGTGCGCGACGCCCTCGGCCGCCTGGCTGACGCAGGCATTCCCCTCGGCAACCAGAGCGTCCTCCTCGCCGGGGTCAACGACACACCCGAGACCATGCGCGCCCTCATTCACAAACTGCTGCGCTGCCGCGTGCGCCCCTACTACCTCTACCAGTGCGATCTGATCCACGGGTCGGCCCACCTGCGCACGAGCGTTTCGCGCGGGCTGGAAATCATCGAGTCACTGCGCGGCCACACCACGGGCTATGCCGTGCCGCAGTTTGTCATCGATGCGCCCGGCGGCGGCGGCAAGGTGCCGGTCAGCCCGGGATATGTCCTCTATCACGACAAGGAGAAGGTCGTCCTGCGCAACTACGAAGGCAAAGTCTTCGAATACCCGGAGAAGACCGGCCAACCCAACCCGGAGACCTTTCCCGAGGCCGTCCTCGACTACTAACCGATGGCCACCCTCATCGTCCGCCCGCGCGCGCGGCTCTTCCACGGCCACGAGTGGGTGCATGACAACGAGGTTCTCAAGGTCACCGGGGCCGCGCAGGACGGGGATGTCATCGGCTTGAAGGACCAGCGCGACCGCTTCCTCGGCAGCGCCATCTACAACAGCCGCTCGAAAATCCCCGCCCGGCGCTTCTCGCGGCAGCGCCAGGACCTCGATGCCGATTTTTTCCTCCGCCGCCTCGCCATGGCCGCAGAATACCGCGACAAGCTCGGACTCGACCCGCGCGCGCGACGTGAGGTTTGGAGCGAAAGCGACGGAATGCCTGGCGTGATCCTCGACCGCTACGGCGACTGCGCTGTGCTCCAGACTTTGACCCTCGCCATGGACCGCCGGAAGGAACTGATCGCCGAGGCCGTCATGGAAGTGATCCGTCCGCAATGTCTGTTCGAACGCAACGACGCCCCGGTGCGGCAGGCCGAGGGGATGGAATTGCACACTGGCGTTCTGCGCGGATCGCTTCCGCCCGCCTTCGAGGTCAGCCTCGGCGGAGTGCGTTTCGGCCTCGAGTTGCCCGGCGGACAAAAAACGGGGCTTTATCTCGATCAGGGCGACAACTACGCCCGCGTGGCCGCACACGCCGCCGGTCGGCGCGTGCTCGACTGCTTCAGCAATCAGGGCGGCTTCGCCCTGGCCTGCGCGCGGGGCGGCACCCGTG
>JBGSSV010000174.1:0-9989 GCA_041736875.1 Chthoniobacterales bacterium
GGAGCGCGAAACGCGCATGCGCCAGGCGGTCGTCGGCCCGCATCGCGACGACCTCGACCTCCGCCTCCACGGCATGCCCGCTGCGGACTTCGCCAGCGAGGGCCAGCAACGCACGCTCGCCTTGGCCCTGCGACTGGCCCAAGCCGAGTTGATCCGGGCAAGGCGGGGTGCGGCGCCCATCTATCTGCTCGACGACGTCTTCGGCGAACTCGATCCCGAGCGCCGCCGCCGACTGCTGCGCGCCCTGCCCCATGATGCCCAACGCATTCTGACCACGACTTCTTGGCAATGGCTTGAAGAGGCCGGCGAAGCCGCGCACTGGACCATCAGCGAGGGCCGGATCGCTCCGGGCAGAATGATGTCATGAACAACCCGATCACCGGCTTTTTCCTTCGCACGGTCTTCCGGCTCACCCCGCGGAAGACGGCCTCACGCCAAGCCCTGCGCTTCGGAACGATTTACACCCGGCTTGCTGAGGAGATATCCCCCGAAGCCGGACGCACGGTAGTGGAGGTGCCGCGGATGGCGGGGGTCGATACCGACATGACGCATTGGTCGTATTTCATGCTGCTGGAGCACAATGCCATCGTGAACCAACGCATCACGCACCTCGTCCAACATCTGGCCTCGGGCGGCCAGCCGGCGTCCCTCCCCGCGGTCGATCCGAAGCGCGACGTTCTTCCCTCCCCCTCGGCGGGGCCGGAGCAGATCGAAAACTTCAGCAACTCGGTGCGCCGCCATATAGAAGCCGTCCGCCTGCTGGGGCGCCTCCGTGGCAGCGCCCACTATCCGCATCCGCTCTTTGGGCCGTTCGACGCCCATCTCTGGCATTGCATGTTCGGTTTCCACCTCCGCATTCACCTGCGCCAGGCACGGATGATTCGCGGCCCAATGGCGTAGGCATGGGTGAGAAGCGCCCCTCCCCGAGAGCCGGACCTCAGAACACCTCTTTCAAGTTTGCGCCACCGGAATCCTCGACTACGGTTTTTGCTGCTCGCCGCCGACATAATGCCCTCGCAACTGGTCGGGACGAACATGAACCTGGCGCAATACATCAACGCTGCGATCTCCAACGCCGCCGCGGGCACCCCGGTGACTCCCGCCGCGTTCCTGGAGGTGTTCCAACAGCAACCGTGGGTGCTCCTGCCCGTTTACAACGCGACGCTCTCTGGCCGCGTGACCAACGGGTCCGGCGCGGGTTTTCCGGTGACCAGCCCGCTGGTCATGCCGGCTTATCAGGATGCGATCGATCGGATGCAGTGATTTGCGGCATCGCGCGCCTCGATCTCTGAGGACTACTTCGTGAGGGGAAAAACGAAATCGATCGTGGCCGGGCGATCCGCCATTTGTTCGCACCGACGGGCCATGGCGCTGGCGGGATTCTTGGCCCGGCCCTCCGGCTCGAGCTGCGCGGCTTCGAGGAAGGCTTGGCGCGCCTCGGCCCAGCGCCCGTCGCGGTAGATGGCACGCGCCCCGGCGTAAGCCAGGATGCGGGCCTCGCAGGCGTCCGCCACTTCGACCCCACGGCCGAGGAGTTCGAAAACATCGACTGGGTGCGTGCGGCCCGGCACGAGCACACGGTCGAGCGCGCGAAAAACCAAGTCGCCATCGTCCCTCCGCGCCGCCTCAAAGGTTTCGCCCGAGACCAGGATGTGCGCACCATAGTAGCCGGCCGCCGCCTCGAGACGCGCCGCCAGATTCACGGTGTCGCCCATCATGGTGTAGTTGAAGCGCAACTGGGACCCGATGTTGCCGACAATGGCAGGGCCGGTGTTCAGGCCGACCCGGGTGGACATTTGATGAACCCTCACCGGCCAGCGCCCCTCCTGTTCAGCCCAACGGGCGCGCAGGAGCGTCTGGCCCTCCTGCAACGCCAAGGCCGCACGGCAGGCGGCCGCGGCATGATTGCGACAGGGCAGCGGTGCGCCGAAGATCGAGACGATGGCGTCGCCGACATACTTGTCCAGGGTGCCATTGGCCGCCATGACTGCGGCCGTGCCCTCGCCGAGGTATTCGCTCATCAACTCGACCAGATCCGTCGCTGAGACCTCCTCGGCGATGGGGGAAAAGGAAACGATGTCGCTGAAGAACGCCGTGATCTCAACCTCGGCTCCGCCGGTCTGCGGCGGAATGTCCTTTTCCACCATCTCTTGGACAACGGCGGAGGACACGTAGCTGCCGAAGAGGTCCTGAATCCGCCGCTTTTGCTTCTGCTCGTGGGCCAACTGCAGGATGGTGCCGAGGAAAAACCCGCTGGCCGCCGCGCCGAGCGGTGCCACGAGCGGAAGGACCCAATTGCCCCAGGCCAGAAGCGCGAAGGCTCCGCCGAGATACAGCAGCACCACGAGAACCAGGAGGAATCTGCCCGCGCCGCTCCAGCGGGGCGGCAGGAGACACACCGCGCCGGAGAACAATCCCAGCGCCATGATGGTCAGAACGTTGGCCCAGACGGGCGGACGTTCCAAAAACCGCTGAGAAACAAGCGTCTTGAGCAGGTTGCCGTGAATCGAGACGCGCGGCGCGGGCACGGCCCCGCTCAGGGGCATGACGGAGTTGTCCTTGAGCAGCGGGTCCGTCGGGCCGATGAGCACGAAGGAATCACGGAAATGCGCGAAGAACTCCCGCGCCAACGCCTTCTCCTCGTCCGTGCCGCTACGCGCCAGCTCCCCTTGGGCAATGACGTTGACAATGCTTGTCCGGATATTCTGGTCGGAGTCCCACGCGGAAAACCAATTCGGCTGGACCAACTGGCCCAGGATGAGCGGAATCCGGGCGAGGGTCGCATCGGCCTTGTCCCGCACCACGATCGCATCCGGGCCGATCTCCACGCGGGAGGCATCAACACCCCAATGGATCAGGGCCAGTTGCAGCGACATCGGCAGGTAGGTGTGCTCCCCGGCCCGGGCGAAGAAGGGCGCATCACGCACGCTGTCACCCACCGTGTTGATCAGCCCCACATGGCCCCAAGTCGGACCGACGACGGGAAAGGCCGGCAACTCCGGGAGCTGACCTTCCTCAGGCCCTTCAAAGACGTAGGGAAAGCGGCCCACCGTGCCGGACTCGCCCGAACCAAAGGCTGCAGCCAGAACGACCGCACCGTGGCGACGCACCGCCTCGCCCAAGAGCACGCTCCCGGCCTTCGCCTCCTCGCGACCAAGCTGCGGAAGGCCGGTGTCGGAAAAAATAAAGTCGAGGCCAACACCGCGGACGCCTCCTTGTTCGAACAGCGCATCAAGCGCGAGGGCAAAGACCTCGCGGCTCCAGGGAAAGTTGCCTAGCGTTTCCATCGCCTCGGCGTCCACGTTGACGTAGGCCACCTGGACTGGGGATGGGATCTCGCCGCGGACCCGCAGACGCGCATCGACCGTTTTTTCCTCGAGAAATCCCAGGGCTCCATCCAGCCCGAGGAACTCCACCCCTCCGCGCCACGGGATGAGCGTGATCTGCGAGAGCAGGACCCAGAAAAGGCCGAGCAACAAAAACCCACCGAGGGCCGAGCCGGAAAACGCATCCTTCCGAGGCGCTCGCCAGAATTTCATGCTCAAGAGATCTTCGCGCGGCCGAGAGACTCGCTCACCGCCGGTGCCGGTTAATTGCCGTAAATGCCCGGAGGACGCGGCACCGGCGTGGGCCCGGTGCCACCACCGCCCCCGCCACCTCCGCCGGCACCAGACGGAAGAAAGATCCCGCCGCCAGCTCCGAAACCACCCCCACCCGAGTCATCACCCGCTCCAGCCCCGCTCGAAGTCGTGGTGTCGGCACCATCCGGCGAGGTCCAAAGGAAGTTGTCGGCAAACTGCTGGAAAAGTTTCTCCAAGGCCTGGGTCTCCTCCGGCGTGAGGTTGTCGGGGTCGGCCACGCTCAACGGCTGTCCGAGGTTTCCCCGCAGGGAAAGCGTCTGGCCAGCGCTGACCGTCGTGGTTTTTCCGGCCGAGTCGGTGAAAGTCACCGAACCCTCGGGCACACTGAGCGAGCCGACGAACGACCCGTCGGCCGAGACCGAGGTGATGGTCAGCTTGAACTTCGTGCCACGAATACCGGCCGTCCCCACCGGGGTCTGGATTTCCATTTTTGAACCCGCATTGAGCTTGCGAACATCGCCGGCGATGGAGCCCTTTTTCAGCGTCATCTGCGTGATGGATGTCGTCGGTTCGGTCTTGGCCGTGGCCAGATTGATCGCGTCGGGCTTGAACGGCTCTTGGAGGAACTGGTTGATCGAGAAATAGGTGTTGGGCTCAATCTCGATCGCCGTGCCGTTGGAGAAAGCGAGGGTGGCGCGGGAATTCGGGCCGGTTTCGATCGCCTCCCCCTGGCGCATCATGTAGCCCACCTTGGCCGCTTTTCTCTCGCCCACGCCCATCTCTGGAATGGAGCGTCCGAGAGCTTCGTCCGCCGCGCTCAGCGTCCGGGCCGAGTTGTCCACCTCCCGCACAATCGTCACCGTGCCTTGGACCTTGGCCACGCGAATATCACCCGGCTCCAAAGTCACCGCCCGCCCGAAAGAAGCTCCAGCCAGCAGGCCGATGAGCACCGCAAGGCAGAGACGGAGGGGAGTTTTCACGACAGCCGGACCGTAGGCTGGCGCTCATCCGGCAGGCAAACCAAATCGGCCATCTTACCCCCCCTTCTGCTGCGGCCGCCGGGCTGCCATTGGCACGAGCAACATCGGACCGAGCGCCTCCTTCCGCCGGACGCAGGGCTGCGCTGGCCTTATCTCAGGCCATCGATGACTTTCTGAAAATCTTCCTCGCGACCGGCCACGGGAATCACGAACTCAAGACTTTTGCCGCCGCTGCGGGGGTCGGAAATGACAAGGCGAAGCGACTCGGCCCCGGGCTGGCCCAAGGCCTCAAGCAGCTTGCGGAGACCGCTGTTCTTTTTCTTGCTCACTTCCGAGGCGCTGAAGCTGAAGATGTTTTCGTCGTAGAAAGACCCGCTGGACTGGGAGGAGATTTCGAGCGGCGCCGCCCCCGACCGCGTGAGCGTGGCCTTGACTATTGCTCCAGCCACGGCATCCGGGCCCTCGAAGTCGGCGAAAGGAAAGCCAGCCAAACGGTCGGTGTCCTTGATCTTGAGATCGAAGCCAAGCGTGCCCTCGACGTCTTTCTCCGAGGTGGGATCGCCGCCGAAAGCGATCGTAAACGGCACCTCTTTCCCGAGCAGACTGGCCTCCGCGGAATAGGTGAGCTCCGTGCGGCTGTGGGCCTTTTCGGATTTCCACGTCCCCGCCTGGGCAGAGGCGGCGACCAAGAACATGGCCGCCAGGGCAGCGAGAGCCAGCATGGCGGGGCGGGTTGGAGCGGTGTTGACGGAGGTTGGCTTGAGGTGTTGGTTCATTTTACTTGGTTGCTGATGGTTGGCAGGGTCGAAATAACGGAACCTTAACGAGCCTCCACATTCATCTCATGCTGGTTCATCTCGGCAAAATCCTTCGCCATAACCTCCGCCCGTGATCCGAGAACGACGATAAAGAGAAGAACGCTTCGCATGGGGCCAAACGCTCGCAGTTGTTTCCCCGGTGTCAAGGCGTGACGTCCCGCGAAGAGGTCAGGCGTCAATCCCGCGTGCCGTGGCGTCGAGCAGTCGATATCCAATCCCACTTTCGTTGCGGATCATGATGTCCTGACCGGCCAAGCCCAATTTCTTGCGGATGTGGCTGAAATGCACGCGGAGGTATTGAGATTGTTCGGAAGCCTTCGGCCCCCATACGGAGGTGAGCAGTTGGGTGTGGGTGACCACTCGCCCGGCATGACGCGCAAGCATCCTCAGGAGCTGATATTCAGTGGATGTCAGATCGATTTCGGAACTTCCGCACCAGACGCGTCTGGCGGCAAAGTCAATCTTCAGGCTTCCCGCGACAAAGACAGGCTCGTCCGTGGCCTGCACCCGACGCAACACCGCCCGCAACCTGGCCAGCAGTTCGCCGCTATCAAAAGGTTTGGTCACATAATCATCCGCACCCGCGTCCAAAGCCTCGACTTTGTCCTCACCCGAGTCTTTGGCCGACAAGACCAGCACCGGCGTGGCCGTCCACTCCCGGAGCCGCTGCAAAACCTCCAGACCGGTGCCGTCGGGAAGACCCAGGTCAAGGATGACCGCGTCCGGTCGACGAGCCGCAGTCTCGCTCAAACCCTCCGCCACTCCCGAGGCCTCATGCACGCGGCAGCCAGCTTCTTCGAGCACCAGGCGCAGCAACTTCCGAATCTGCGGCTCGTCATCAATAACCAAGACCGTTGGCATATCTTCAGCCTTAGCGCGCATCGTCCCGCTTGCCCATTCCTTCCGCAGTGCCCCTATCCTCCGGGTGCCTCTGCCCGGGGCTGGGCTGGAAGGGTGACTCGGAATTCTGCGCCAGGCCGACCATCCCCGCGAAGACCGGCGGAAACCTCGCCACCCAAGGCCTCGGCAAAACCCCGCACAATGGACAGCCCCAGGCCAAGCCCGCCGGACTTTGACCCGTTACCGCGGTGAAACTTGCGAAAAATTTGCTCCTCGTCCTGCGTGCTCAGACCAGTTCCTTCGTCGGTGACAACGAGGCGCAATTGACCTGCCACCGCAGCGGTGCGGAGCACGATGAGCGAACCCTCCGGGCTGTGCTGGGCGGCGTTGCGAAGAAGATTGCCTACAATTTCACCCAGCAGGGCCGCGTCGGACCGAATATACGCCGCGCCCTCCTCCACCGCGACCTCGACGCGTCGGCCGCCCGTCTCGGCCTGATGCCGCTCCATCACGCCCGCAAGAAGATCGGCCGTCTCCATCCACTCCCACTTGGGACGGACCGCCCCGGATTCGATCCGCGTGATATCGAGCAGATCGCCAACAATCCGTCCGAGCCGGATGGCAGCCGCGCGGATTTCCCCGGCCAGGCCGGGAACATCTGCCGAAGTTTCCAACGCGACCGCTGCGCCGTTGATGACCGCGAGAGGGGTTCGAAATTCATGCGAGACGCTGTCGAGCAGGGTTTTCTGCAGGCGCTGGGAGCGAGTCTCGACCTCCGCGCGGCTGGCCTCGGCCCGCAGCCTCTCGCGCTCCAGCAGAACGCCGAGCTGGTTGGCGAACGTTTCGAGCAATTGCCGCTCGGGTAGGGTGAAGGCCGCACGTGGTTTGGCCCACAGGACGCCGACTGCTTTGCCGGACACCATAAGCGGAAGATGCAACCGGTGGGCTTGCGGCAGAGTGTCGGTGAAACGGCCGGCCGCGCGACCGCTCCGCAAGGCCCAGTCGGCCACGGCCCGGTCCCGCTCTGGAATTGCGCCGCCCCCCAGGCAGGCCAGATCCGCGCCAAGGATCCCCGTTTCGGCCCCGAGGAGGCTCGAGATACGCGCCGCCGCGGCCTGCATCGCCTCCTCGATCGAGGAGGCACCAGCAACCTCGAGGCTGAACCGATACAAGGCCGTCGCCTGTTCCTCCCGCCGACGCTCGACGGCCTCGCGTAGCCGCAGGCGCGACGTGAACTGGCCCAGAACCAGGGCCACGACAAAATACATCCCGAAGAGGATCAGGTCCTGAGGTGTGGCAATGGAGAAGGTGAACCGCGGCGGAATGAAAAAGAAATTCCAGGCCAGCGCGCTCAAAGCCGCAGTGGCCAGCACGGGCCCGCGCGACAGGACCAACGAACTCAGCAGCACGGCCAAAAGAAACAGTAAGCCCACCCCGGCGTAACCGATGAGCGGAGCAACCACCAACCCGCCGAGCGCAAGGGCCACGACCAGCAAACCTCCCAAGGCCGTGCCGCGGAAAAACTTCGGTCCGACGGTGGGTGAAGGACGCCACGGCGCGGCCGTCTTGTCCGCGCGCACCACATGGATATCAATGTCGCCGCTACTACGAATAAGGCGATCAACCAGTGATCCTCCACGCAGCACGTCGAGCCAGCGCGGGCTGAGCGGCTTCCCCGCGACGATCTGCGTAACCTGATGTTCCCGAGCCGCCCGCAGGATGGTCTCGGCCACATCTTCCCCGGTGGTCGTGAAAACCTCACCGCCAAGCGAGCGGGCCAGGGTCAGGTTCTCCTCGAGCCGACCGCGCGTCTCATCGTCCAAGGATCGCCCGGTATCGACATAGACCGCCAGCCAAAGCCCATGGACCGCCGCTGCGTAATGCCTAGTCCACCGAATCAGCCGGGCCGAGTAAGGACTTGGTCCAACCGCGACGAGGAGGCGTTCGCGGGCCTTCCACGGCTCACCGGCCCGCCGGCCCTGCATGGCCACGCGCAACTCCTGATCGGCCCGATCGGCCGTCACGCGCAAAACGATCTCGCGCAGGGCCTTGAGGTTTTCCTCCCGGAAGAAATTTTCGGACGCCGTCGCCGCACGATCGCCCAGATAGACCTTTCCTTCGTCTAACCGTTTGCGCAGTTCGGACGGAGAGACGTCAACCAGCTCGATTTCCACCGCACGGTCGAGGATGGAGTCCGGCACGGTCTCGCGCACCGGGGCACCGATGATCTGCGCGACCACATCGCGCCGACTCTCGAGGTGCTGCACGTTCATGGTCGTGAACACGTCGATACCGGCATCGAGCAGTTCGATCACATCCTGGCACCGTTTCGGATGGCGGCTGCCGGGCGCGTTGCTGTGCGCGAGCTCGTCCACAAGGACAAGCTCCGGACGCCGAGCGAGGATGGCATCGAGATCCATCTCCCGGAGAGTCACGCCGCGGTGTGAAACTTCGCGCAGAGGCACACGGGCAAGGCCGGCGGTGAGCGCTTGGGTTTCGATGCGCCCGTGGGTCTCGATCACGCCGATGAGCACATTCGTCCCCTCCTCCTGCCTTTGTTGCGCCCCGAGGAGCATGGCATAGGTCTTGCCCACACCCGGACACATCCCGAAGAAAATTTTCAGGCGCCCGGGGGCGGTTGAGGGAGTGGCAGGGTCCTGCACGGGGAAAGCGCTACCTGCTGTCATTCACCACCTACTGCGGCCGATCAAGCGCAAGATTGAGCTCCAACACATTCACCCTCGCCTGGCCGAAGACCCCGAACTGCGGGGGTTCGACGTGCCGCTGGACCATGGCGGCGACGGTTTCGGTGGGCAGCGAGCGGGCCGCAGCCACACGCGAAATCTGAAAGCGCGCCGCTTCGGGGGAAATGTGCGGGTCGAGTCCGCTGCCGGAAGCGGTGAGCAGATCCGATGGCGCGCCCTCGCCCCAGGCCGCCCGACGTTCGGCGATCTGGTCCCGCAGCTTCGCACTGGTGGAGCCCTGGTTGCTGGCTCCGGAGGCGACCGTGGCGAAGTCCGCGGCGGAGGGACGCGGCCAGAAATACTGCGGCGAGGTGAATTTTTGCGCCAGCATGGCGGAGCCGTTGGGCAGTCGGCTGCCGTTGGCTTCCCGGGGAAAAATCGCCTGGGCCGCGAGCGTGACCGCCAGAGGGTAGAGCACTCCGGCAAGGAGAGTGAAAACGATGAGAGCGCGAATGGAGGTGAGGAGTGTTTTCATGGGTGTTCAGACCAAGCGGAGGGAGACCAGGGCAACGTCAATAACCTTGATGCCGATGAAGGGCACAACGACGCCCCCGACGCCGTAGATGAGAAGGTTCCGGACGAGGACTGAGTCGGCTCCGGCTGCCCGGTAGGTCACGCCGCGCAGAGCCAAAGGGATCAAAGCCACGATGACGAGGGCGTTGAAAACGACCGCGCTGAGAATCGCGCTGGCCGGGGAATGCAGGCCCATGATGTTGAAACGGGCAAGCGGCCCATCCATGCCCTCCAGGGCATAGAGGGTGGCGAACATGGCAGGAAGGATGGCAAAATACTTCGCCACATCGTTGGCCAGGCTGAAGGTCGTCAGCGCCCCGCGGGTCATGAGGAGTTGTTTCCCGATCTCGACCACCTCGATGAGCTTGGTCGGATTGCTGTCGAGATCAACCATGTTGCCGGCCTCGCGGGCGGCCTGCGTCCCCGTGTTCATGGCCACGCCAACGTCGGCCTGCGCGAGGGCGGGCGCGTCGTTGGTGCCGTCCCCCGTCATGGCCACCAGATGGCCGGCCG
>JBGSSV010000187.1:0-6779 GCA_041736875.1 Chthoniobacterales bacterium
GCCGCCGCCCGCGACGCCGCCGGACGACGCGCGTCCGCCGGTCGACACCCTCACGGTCGAGACCATCGGCACCGAAGGTCTGGCCGCGTTCGATGCGGGCAAGTTCGACGGCGCGCGCGAGGCTTACCTGCGGGTGCTCAAGATCGACCCGAACAATGTGCCGGCCTTGGTCAATCTCGGGGCCGCGGAGTTTCGTTTGGGGAACTTCGACGAGGCCGAGCGCTTGCTCCGCCGATCGCTCCAGCTCAAGGCGGACAACCCCACGGCGTGGCTCAACCTCGGCATCCTTTATCTGGGCCGCGAGGATCCGATGCGCGCCCTGGCCGCCATCGCCCAGGCGGTGGTCCACACGCCGCGCGATCCGGTGGCCCGCAATTACCTCGGGGTTGCCGCCGGGCGCAACCGCTGGTTCGACGCGGCCGAGATGGAGTTGCGCCGGGCCGTCGAACTCAAACCTGACTATGCCGACGCCCATTTCAACCTCGCGGTTTTTTGCCTCGAGCGCACCCCGCCGGCCGTCGAACTGGCCCGGCGGCATTATCAGCGTGCCCTTGAACTGGGCTCGGAGCCTGATCCGCTGATTGAGAAGGCCCTGAAAAATTAAGAGGAGCCGGTTGATTCAGGCGGCGGAAAAGGGCATCGTTTCGCCTCCATGCGTGCCGCCCTTGTCCTTCTGGCTTTGCTTGTGCCGTGGGGCGTCAGCCGCGCCGCCGCCCCGGCACCCGACGTCCACGGGGCCTCGGCCATTCTGGTTGATGTGCAGTCCGGGCGCGTCCTTTACAACAAGAACTCCCGCGAACCCCGCGCCGTGGCCAGCACGCAGAAGCTGCTCACCGCCCTCCTCGTCGCTGAAGAGGGCGACCTCTGGAAGCAGGTGACCATCATGCCCGAGGACACCTCCGCCGCCCCGACCAAGCTCTACCTCAAGGCCGGCCAGAAATACACGCGGGACGACCTGCTGACCGCCTTGCTGGTCAAAAGTCCCAACGATGTGGCCTGCGCCCTCGCACGGGACAATGGCGGCAGCGTCCGGGCCTTCGCCGAGAAAATGAACGCGCGGGCGCGGCAGATGGGGGCGAAGAACTCGAATTTTCTCAACCCCAACGGCCTGCCCGCCGAGGGTCAGCATTCGACCGCCCGCGACATGGCCATCATCGCACGCAACGCCTACGCCAACCCGGATATCCGCCGCATCGTCGCGACGAAAAAGTTTTCCTTCCGCTTCGCCGACGGTCGCGTGCGGGAATTGACCAACACCAACCGCGTCCTGCACAGCACGACGTTTTGCAACGGCATGAAAACCGGTTACACCGACAAGGCTGGGCATTGTCTTGTTTCCAGCGGCCAGCAGAATGGCCGCGACGTCATCGCCGTGATCCTCGGCAGCAACAAGGCTCACGTTTACACGGACTCGCAGAAGTTGCTCGAGTGGGGGCTGCGGCTTTGAGCACGGGCACGCGCATCGACTATGTGGCCGAGCTGAACGAGCAGCAGCTGGCCGCCGTGACCGCGCCCGGGGGTGCCGCCCTCGTCATCGCCGGAGCCGGCAGCGGCAAGACCCGCGTGCTGACCTATCGCGTGGCGTGGCTGCTGGAGAACGGGGTCAAACCCTGGAACATCCTGCTCCTCACCTTCACCAACAAGGCCGCGCGGGAAATGGTCAGCCGCGTCACCGACCTGCTCGGCTCCGACGCCGAAGGCATCTGGGGCGGAACCTTCCACTCGATCGGCAACCGCATCCTCCGCCGCCATGCCGAGACGATCGGCTTCCGCCCGAGCTTCACTATTCTCGACCGCGAGGATCAGTCCGACCTGATGAAAAGCGTCGCAGCCGACGCCGGGGCGCCGCTGCGCGACAAACGCTTCCCCAAGCCGGATGTGCTCGGCGAACTCTTCTCCCTCTCGGCCAACACGGGCCGTCCGCTGGCCGACCTCGTCCACGACCGCTTCGGTTACTTCGAGGGGATCACGGACATCATCGAAAAAGTCCGCGGTTCCTACGAGCGGCGCAAGCAGGCGGCCAACGCGATGGACTTCGATGACCTGCTCATCCGCACCAACCAATTGCTGACCGAGCACGCCGAGGTGGCGGAACTCTACCGCGAGCAGTTCCGTCACGTGCTGGTCGACGAATACCAGGACACCAACCTGGTGCAGTCCGACCTCGTCCATCTCCTCGGCTCGAAGCACGGCAACGTCATGGTCGTGGGCGACGACGCCCAGTCGATCTATTCGTGGCGAGGGGCCAATTTCGAAAACATCCTCGGGTTTCCCCAGCGCTACGGCGGCGCGCAGACCTATCGCATCGAGACCAACTACCGCAGCGTCCCCGGCATCCTCGACGTGGCCAACGCCGCCATCCGCGGCAACGCGCGGCAGTTCGAGAAAAGCCTCGTGGCCTGGCGCAAATCGGGCGGTCGCCCTGTTCTGGCCGAGTTGGCGACGAACAATGACCAGGCCACTTACGTGGCCACGCAAATCCTCGAACTCAACCGCCAGGGACTCGAGTTCCGCGAGATGGCCGTGCTCTACCGCGCGCATTTCCATTCGATGGAAATCCAGCTCGAGCTGACTCGCCGAGGCATCCCCTTCGAGGTGACCAGCGGGCTGCGCTTTTTCGAGCAGGCCCACGTCAAGGACGTGGCCGCCTTCCTCAAGTTCGCCGTCAACCCGACCGACGAAACCGCCTTCCGCCGCATGGTCCGCCTGCTGCCCGGGGTGGGGGAGAAGACGGCTGACAGCCTCTGGGCCTTGGTGCGCGCCGGCGTGGAATCCCCCGCACCATTCGGCGAGATTCTCCGCCGGGCCAAGCCGCCGGGCCGCGCCGCCAAAATCTGGGAGCAACTGGCTGCGACCCTCGACGAGATCGCCCCGGCGCGCGCGCCCATCGCTCCGGACCGCGCCATCGAGATCGTCATGGAGGCGGTCTACGAGGATTACATGCAGGCCGAGTTCGCCAACTTCGAGAACCGGCGCGAGGACCTGCGCACCCTCACCGGCTACGCGCGTCAGTTTACCTCCACCGAGGATTTCCTCGCCCAGGTCGCCCTCCTGACCAATGTCGACGGAGCCGCCACGCGGCGCGACACCGAGACTGACCGCGTGATCCTTTCCTCCGTGCACCAAGCCAAAGGCCTCGAATGGCGTGCGGTCTTTGTCATCTGGCTGACCGAGGGCATGTTCCCGGGTTCGCGTTCGCTGGAAAAACCGGATGCCCTTGAGGAGGAGCGGCGGCTTTTCTACGTTGCGGTCACCCGCGGACGCGACCATTTGCACCTGACCTATCCGCTGGTCCGCTTGAACAGCAACTACGGCGACCCCTTCCAGCGCCGTTCGCGCTTCCTCGCCGAACTCCCGACGCACCTCCTCGACAAGCCCGGGGTTGACGAGGCCCCGCGCCGCGCTCCCGCATCCTCCACGGCCAAGAAGCCCGGCGGGTCGGATTGGTGGTATTGAGCCAACTTCTCTCCTCAAAGGAATCAGCCGTAAGCTTTGTTGAATCCGCCAACTGGTGGTATGGTGCAACGCATGATTATTTCCACCAAAATGCAGGACGCCCTCAATGCCCAGATCGGGATGGAATTTTCCGCCTCGATCAAATACGACGCGATGGCCGCGTATTTCGAAGCCGAGGCTCTGCCGCTGCTGGCCAAGCATTTTTTCAAGCAAGCGACCGAGGAGCGGGGCCACGCCCACCGCTTCATGAAGTTCCTGCTCGATACGGGCGGACGCGTAAAGATCCCGGCCATTCCCGCGCCGCCGCACTCCTACAAGACGGCGGCCGAGGCGGCGCAGACCGCCCTCGACAGCGAGGAGGTCGTGACCAAGTCCATCAATGCCCTCATGGATCTGGCCATCGCCGAAAAGGACCATGCGTCGGCCGCCATGCTGCAATGGTTCGTCACCGAGCAGGTCGAAGAGATGTCGTCCGCCGATCAACTTCTGCGCATCATCCAGCGCGCGGGCGAAAAGAACATGCTCCTCGTCGAGGATTATCTCGCCGACACCGAGGCCCATACGGCCTGAGCGGGTGGGCCTCAGATTGGTGCGCTGCCAGCAGACCTGACGGGGAAGGTCTTTCAGCTCAGAAGGCGACGCTCAAGCCGGTGTTGACCCAGACTTCATTTCCTTGATCGATGCGCTGCAGGGCTTCGAGCGCGACGCTGTAGTTCACGCCGGCGAAAACCGAGATGCGTTCGCAGAGGCGACACGTGGTTTGCACGCCAAACTGGACATTGTTCCAGCCGTAGTAGTCGCGCTTGTTGTAGCCGAAGTTGAGCCCCAACAGGGCATAGGGTTGGAGGCTGACCACGTCGCGATAAACCGGCACTTCTCCGTCGACTCGGAACTCGAGGAAGGCTCCAGGGGTGTTCGAGAGATCCCAGATGAAATTCGCGCTGGGCGTGACGTAGGGCAATTTCGTGCTGCCCAGGGTGAGGAAGAGTTCGTGGCCGGCCATTTGGTGCATGTGCTCGCCGTGCCCCGCATGCTCGGCTTCTTGCTCCTCCTCGCCGTGTTCTTCCTCCTCGTGGTCCTCTTCGCTGTGCTCTTCCTCTCCGCCGTGCGCGGTTTCCGAGCTGTGTTCTTCCTGCCTCGGCACATAGCGAAAGCAATAGCCGGGCACGAGGAAGACCGGGCCGAGATCGATATTATAGGCCGCGGTGAAATCCCATTCGACGAAATCGTTGCCAAGGCCGAATCCGTTCCAGACCCCAAAATCGAATCCGCCGACTTGCAACCCAAGTTCGTTGACGTAGAGGCCGGACGCCCCTGTTTCATTCACCCCGTAATGAATGTGCCGACTCTCCCAGCCGGTGTCCAAACTCACGCCCCAAGGGCGCCCCGGCTTGGCTGCACCTTCCGGACTCGCCGTCTCCTGAAGGTCCAAGGCCTGGTTGACCGCCGCTTGTCCCGCCTCTCTCCCAATGTGGGCCGGACCGTGGCCTGACGCGACCGCGACCGTTCCACAAAGTAAAACAGAGAACCAACCGATTCTTAAATTGAGCATGCATTATTGAATACTCGATCATGGCTGAGTCAGTCAACGGCTTATTTGCCGATCGCCCTGGAGCACCGTGATCTGCTTGTTGAGGAAGCCCCTCACGGTGGCCCGGGGGCCGTTGAAGGTCGTGATGACCGCGCCGCATTCGGCCTGATCGAAAATGGTGGCCCCGGATTCAGCCAGACGCGAGTGCAGGGCCGGCTCATCGGTGCCCTCGCGGAACGGGTCGGCGGGGGCAAGAATGATCACGCGTGGCTGGACGGCGGCGAGAAATTCCGTGGTGGCAAAAATGTCCTCGCCGTGGCGGCCGAGGACGAGGATGTCGCTGCGGAGGGAGGAGCCGTTACGGTCGATCAGGGCGGATTCGGTCGCGGCGCCAGTGTCGGACATGAGCAGAACGCCGAAGCGGCCAACGGCCAACCTGGCCACCAGCGCCTGGTCGTCCGCCGTGCGGGCCCCGACCTCGGGCGCCAGGACTTCGATGGTCGCACCCGGGCCGGCGGCGAAACGATCCGCGGGGAGCACGATGGATTTGGGAAAATTTTTCTCCGCGAGCAGCGCATAGAGTCGTCGCCGGGAGGGCGATCGATCGGTGAAGGGGGAGACGAGGATCTGCCGCGGCGGCGTAGCCTCTAGGGCGCGAATCGCGCCGGCCGTGTGTCCGGCATCGCCGTGGGTCAGCACCAGCGCGTCGAGGCGTCCGAGCCCGGCGGCGCGCATGGCTGGCTCGATGGTGCGTTTAAAGTCGGTGTCCGTTCCGGTGTCAAACAGCCACGCTTCCTGTTGCGTGCGCAGCAATTGGGCCCCGCCGGTCCCCAAATCGAAGACGGTCAGGCGCGCAGGCGGTTGCATGCATCCGGGCGGCAGATGGACATACGAGCCCGGCAATGCGGCGGTTCCCTGCACCATGGCGAGGAGGAGCGAGGCCAGGCCCCAGCTCGTGTTATTGAAGACGGTGGCCAACCATGCGCTGGCCAGTCCGGTCAGCAGGGAGAGCATGGAAACGGCGAGAATGCCGAAGGCCAGGGGAACGGCGAGCATGTTGGCCGGGATGGCAAGCAACGGAGCGAGGTGGAAGAGCACCACGGTCAGCGGCAGGCTGCCCAGCCACGCCGCGGCCGAAACCCCTAGGGTGGCACCCACTTCGCGTCCGGCCTCGGCGGTGGCATTTTGCCAGCGGCTGTAAAGCTTGCGGGGCAGAAAGGGATCCGGTTGGAGCCGCGTCGTGAAGTAGGCCTGCAGCGGCGGGGCGAGCAGGAAGATGGAAGCAACGATGAAGAACGAAAGTTGGAATCCGGCGGAAAAAAGTTGGTTGGTGTCCCAGCCGAGGAGCAGCAGCGCGGCGGCGGCCAGGCTGTTGGCCGGCGCGTTCGGGCGGTCGAGGAGGAAGGCCCCGAAGGCCACGGTGATCATGACTGCTGCACGGATGCTCGGGGGCGAGGCACCGGTGACCAGTGCGTAGAAAAACAGCAGCGGCACAATGACTAATACCGACTGGCGTCGTGTGAGTCCGAGCGGACGCACGACGAGCCAGAGCAGCAGGGCGAACATGCCGACATGCAGGCCGCTGACGGAAAAAAGATGGAAGGTTCCGGTTTGGCGGAAGGCTTCGCTGAATTGTTCGGCCTCGCCGTCGCGGGCGCCGATGGTCACCCCGGCGATGAGCGAGCGAATGGCTGGGGCATCTTCCAAGCCCAGCCCGAGCGTGCGCAGCATCCAAGCGCGCGCCGCGAAGGCCGCCGCTTGGACCGGCGAGCCCTGTCCGCGCGCCTCGAGC
>JBGSSV010000199.1:0-5227 GCA_041736875.1 Chthoniobacterales bacterium
GGCACGGCCAGTTGCCCGTCGCTCATGGCCAGCACGTGATCCGCTGTTTGCGCCGCCGGGCCATCGGGTCGGGCGCTCCACACGACGGTCAGCCCGAACTCATCCACCGCACGGCGGGCGAGCGGGACGAGAATTTCTTCCGCCGCCGGCGATTCAGCCAGCAGGGCGCGCGGACGGTGGACGATGGCCCGGGCGAAGCAGACCAGGGCCTGCCTTTCCGCCGGAAGCTCCGAGACCGGATCCTCGGCCGCGGCCTCCAGCCCGCAGAACTGCAGGGCAAAAAGCGTTTGCTCCGTCTGCTCGGCCTGGGTCTGTCCGCCCGCCTTGAGCAAAGGGAAGGCGATGTTCTCCAGCACACTCAGCGAAGGAAGCAGCGCGCTGGCTGGAAAAAGAAAACCGTAAGTCCGCTGGCGCAGGGCGTCCCGGGCGGACGGTTCGAGCAGCGTGGCGTTGATGTCCTCGCACCACACCTCGCCTCCGTCCGGCTGTTCCAGCAGGCCGAGCAGGTGGAGGAGTAGGTTTTTTCCACAGCCCTCGGGTCCGCAGATGGCGTGAAACAAGCCGGCGGAAAAATCGGCGCTGGCTTGACGCACCTGGGAAGCCCCTGCGCGCCAGAGCGGTCGGCGGCATTGCAGGTCGCGGCAGCGGAGGAGGGAGGGATTCATTCGCCGACCGGTTATTGTGAGGACGTCGCCGGGAAAATGCAGGAAGAATCTGTTGCGCCGGACCCACTGCGGCGGCACCCTGCTGGTTCATGACGCTGGCCAACCAAATCACCATGGTCCGGATTCTTTTGATTCCGGTCTTCGTGGTCTTCTCCGTCTACTACTCGGTGAGCGTGCGGGCCGGCGCGCCGGAGCAGTGGCTGCACTGGTGTGCGGTGGGCACTTTCGTTCTCGCCGCGGCCAGCGACGGGCTTGATGGCTGGATCGCCCGGCGCTTCAACCAGCGGAGCGCGCTCGGCGTGGTTCTCGATCCGATCGCGGACAAAGGGCTCCTGCTCACCGCCATCATCACGCTGAGCCTCTACCCTTGGACGGTTGCCCTGCCCATTTGGTTCGCCGTCCTCGTCATCGCCCGCGACGTGGTCATTCTCGTCGGCTGCGGACTGCTCAAATTTTTCACCGGCGAGGTCGAGGTGCGTCCGAGCATGCTCGGCAAAGCCGCCACCGCCCTGCAGATGGCCGCGGTCGCCTGGGTCCTGTTGCAGATTCCCCATGAACGCTGGGTCGTCTGGGCGGCCGGACTTTTCACCATGCTGAGCGGCATCGGCTATGTCTGGCGCGGAATGAATTCCCTCGGCGGGGCGGAGCGCGCAGCATGAAAAAAGCCGTGCTCGTCGGGCGACCTAATGTCGGGAAGTCCGCGCTTTTCAACCGCCTGGCCGGGCGGCGCATTTCCATCGTGCACGACCAGCCCGGCGTGACCCGCGACCGGATCGAGGCGGTGTGCAAACTGGGGCCGTCGCCTTTTGGCATCGTGGACACGGGCGGCATCGGCGCCTCCCCCGATCCGGATTTCGCCGAGGCCACGCACCGCGCGGCGGACGAGGCCCTCGAGGGCGCGGATGTCGTGCTGTTCGTCCTCGACGGGCAGGACGGTCTGCTGCCGCTGGATGCCGAGTTGGCGGCCAAGCTGCGCCGCGCCTCCCGTCCGGTCGTGCTCGTGGTCAACAAACTCGACCACCCGAAGCATGACGATCTCGAAAACGAATTCGCCAAGCTGGGTTTTTCCCGCGTGGTCGGCGTTAGTGCGGTGCATGGGCGCGGGATGAACGACCTGATGGACGCAATCCAGGAGTCCTTCGGCACCAATGTGCCGGCGCCAGAATTGCCCGAGCAGACCATTCCGCCGCGTTTGGTCATCATCGGCCGTCCCAATGTGGGCAAGTCCTCGCTGACCAACGCCCTGCTCGGCCGCCAGCGCGCCATTGTCAGCACCATTGCCGGCACGACCCGGGATTCGCTCGAGATCCCCTGCAAGCTTGGCGGGAGCGACTACCTCCTGCTCGACACCGCGGGCATCCGGCACCGTTCGAGACACAACACGTCGGTCGAAGTCTTCAGCGTCATGCGGTCCGAAGAAGCCATTCGCATGGCGGATGTCTGTCTGCTGGTCATCGACGCCGAGGCTGGCGTGACCGCGCAGGACAAGCGCATTGCCGGACTGATCCAGCAGGCGCGCAAGGCGGTCATCGTGGTGGTCAACAAGGCCGACCTCCTCCCGCCCGAAGCGCAGACCCGCGAGGGGCTCAAAGAGGTTCTGGCTGGCTGGCAGGCGGAGCTCTTTTTCCTGCCCTACGCGCCGCTCGTCCTGCTCTCCGCCAAAACCGGCGACAATCTGCAGCGCCTCGGCACGATGTTGGAGAAAGCCCGCCAGCACGCCACGCGGCGCCTCGGGACGGGCGAACTCAACCGCGTGATCCGCGACGCGATGATTCTGCATCCCGCGCCGGCCCGCGGCACGCGGCGGCTCAAGGTCTTTTACGCCACGCAGCTCGAGGAGACCAACCCGCGCCCGTTCGCGCCGGTCAGGTTTTTGCTCTTCGTCAATGCCCCCGGATTGCTCACCCCGACCTACGAGACCTACCTTGTGGCCCAACTCCGCCGCGTGCGCGAGTATCCCGGTCTCCCGCTCCTCCTCGATCTGCGGGCGCGGCCCGAATCGGAGCGGCGGGTCCGCAGCCGCGGCGGTAGCCGTCCGGCCAAGCACCCGGCCAAAAAAGCCGCCCCGCGCAAGCGCCACAAAGGCTGAGCCCGCTGGCCCGGCAAGCTCCTACGCCTGGGTTGCCCCCGCGCCGTGCGGAGGCTGGTCCGCCTTGTTCAGCGACATTTTGCATCCGGGCAGCCACGCCCCGTCCTTCATCAATCCCTTCTCGACCGGCCCGTCCTCTCGCAGGCCCAGCTTTTCCAGGACCCGCCGGCTGGGGATGTTGCCCGCGACGTGACCGGCCTCGATTGTGTCCGCCCCGAGCACATCGAAGGCAAAAGCCAGCAAAGCCGCACCCGCCTCGGTGGCCAAGCCCCAGCCTTGTTGGTCCGGATGAATCCAGAAAGCGAGGTTCCACCGGCCGGGCTCCGGCGTCGTGCGGATGAGCACGCGGCCGACGAACGCGCTGCTGCCCCGCTCCTCGATGGTGAAAGTGAAGGCCGCCCCGCTCCGCCAATTGTCGAGGTTCCGCGCCAGCATGCGCTTCAGCCCCTCCGCCGTTTCGTGCGGGCCGAAGGCCAGTCCGTCGGTGAACCCCGGAACGCGCAGGGCGGACTGAATGTGCGGGATATCCGCCTCGCTCGGCGCGCGCAGGACGCAGCGCGCCGTCGCGATGGTGTGATCAAGGGCGATGGTCATCGCGCGGCCGGGGACAAGGGAGCGCGAGGCTATGGCAGGTCGGCGTCGAAGTGGGCGAGGTCTTGGAATTCGGCGAAGCGGGCGAGGATGTCCTTTTGCTCGACCGTGCGGAGGCGTTCGAGGCTGAAGGCTTCGACGTTGTAGCTGGCGAGGACGCTGCCGACGACGACGGCGGTTTTCAAGGTGCGGAACGAGACGTCGCCGTTGCTGCGGCTGGCCAGATAGCCGGTGAGCCCGCCGGCGAAGGTGTCGCCCGCGCCGGTCGGGTCGTGGATGTCTTCCAGCGGGTAGGCGGGGCAACTGAAGAAATCATCTTCGCCGAAAAGCAGGCAGCCGTGCTCGCCCTTCTTCACCGCGACGATGCGCGGGCCGAGGCTCTGGATTTTTTTCCCGGCTTTGATCAGGCTGGTTTCCTTGGTCAGCTCGCGTGCCTCACTATCGTTGAGGATGAGCATGTCCACGCGTTTGAGCAGTTCGAGGAGCGCGGGCTGGGCGATGTTGATCCAGAGGTCCATCGTGTCCGCGATGACGAACTTCGGCTTCTCCATCTGATCGAGCACCTGGAGTTGGAGATCGGGGGCGATGTTGGCCAGGAGGACGTGGTCGCAGGCGCGGTAGCGTTCGGGAAGTTTGGGGGCGAAGGTTTCGAAGACATTGAGCGCGACCGAGCGGGTCTCGCGGGTGTTCATGTCCCACATGTATTCACCGGACCAGCGGAACGTCTTGCCTGCTGCCCGCTGGACGCCCTCGAGGTCGATACCGCGGCTGGAGAGAAATTCCCAGTGGTCGGCGGGGAAGTCGTCGCCGACGATGCCGACGAGGCTGACCGGACAAAAATACCCGGCCGCGACCGAGGCGTAGGAGGCGGAGCCGCCGAGGAGATCGAAACGTTCCTCGACCGGCGTTTTCACGTCATCGAGCGCAATGGAGCCAACAATCAGGACTGACATGCCCGGACGCTAAAAGACCCGCCCGATGCCCTCAAGGTCAAATCCCGCCACTTCGTGCGTGGCCAACCGGCTCAACTCAGGGCGAGGGGGCCAATTCAAGCGTGCGGTGCAGGGTTTCATCCTCCCATCGCGCTGAATAATGGAAGCGCCGCGGGGTGGCGAGGACGGCGGCGGCGGCTTCAAGGGTATCCGGGTTCGACGGCAGGAACTCCCCGGTGCGGGTCGTCAACGAGGGATCGCTGCGCAGCGCCGCGGCCCACGTGCGGGCGAAGTCGGCCAGGGGTTTGGTTTCGAGGTGGACCGATTGGACGCAGGATTGGTCGGCCGGGGCGGCCGGACTGGCTCCGATCAGGCGGGTCAGCGGCCCGGAACTGCCGAGGATCCAGCGCTGGTTTTGGATTGTCACGGCCAGTCCGAGGCCCGGTCCGACCAAAGGCAGGGGGAACTCGTAGGAGGCACCGCCGTCGGGCAGTTGCTGGGCGGCCGGCTCGGGCCAGCGGGGTTTCTGGCTCGTGACCATTTCGTCCCAGAGTTTGCCCACGGCCTCACGGTCGCGCAGGGAGGCGGCGAGGGCGACGGAAGGGAGACGGCCATCCAGCCCGACGGCCAGAGCCACGTCCCGTCCGAGCGCCTGATCGACCAACCGGGCGCCGGCGAGGTTGACCTGCGTGGCGGGCCCCTGAATGGCGGCGAGCAGGGCACGGTCGCGGGCCAGGCGGTCCGGCGGGAGAAAGACGGGCCCGAGGGTATCCAGCCATTGGGTGGAAAACGCCGCCACCCCGGCGGTGAAGCCGAGCAGTTCGCGGGCATATTCGGGCTCCCAATGCTCGGTCCAAAGCATGGCCATGCGCGCATCGGCGGCCACGAGGGGCGGCGCATTTTCGCGGGCTAGCCGCGGGGCGAAGGACCCGCCGAAAATCTCCGCCCGC
>JBGSSV010000206.1:0-25114 GCA_041736875.1 Chthoniobacterales bacterium
GCCGGCTCCGGGCGCAGGGATTCGGCGAGGCGCGCACTTCCCATTTTGTCTCGCCGGAAATTCTGGCCCGCGCCGGCGGGGCGGAGGCTGACGCCGTCCGCATCCGCAATCCGCTCGGCGCCGACCAGGCGTTGCTCCGCCCGGTCCTCCTCGCGGGATTGCTCGAGGCCTTGGGCCGGAATCTCCGCCATGGTGCGGCGTCGGTCCGGTTGTTTGAACTCGGGCGCGTTTTTTCCGCCAACGGCGAGGAGCGGATGGCGCTGGGACTCGTCACCACCGGAACCATCGCGGCGCCCACGTGGCAGGCCGGAGCCGGATCGGCGGACCTCTACGATTTGAAGGGCGTGCTGGAGGCGGCCTTGGGCTCCATCGAGTTTACGGCCCTCCCGGACCAAGCCTCCGGTCTGCGCATCGAAGGCCCCGGCGTGGTGGGAACCATCCGCCGCCTGCCCCGCGCGTTGGCCAAAACCCACGAGGCGAGGGGAGCGGTCCATTATGCCGAGGTCGTGCTCGACGGCTGGCTGGAGACGCCCGCCGCCTCCGTGCGGGTTCGCGCTTTGCCCAAGTTTCCCCCCGTGCAGCGGGATCTTTCGGTCGTCCTGCCTCAGACCACGCCCTTCGCCTCGCTGGAAAAATCCCTGCGAACTGGCGAAGCCCCGCACCTCGAGAGCGTCAGCCTCAAGGATGTCTTTGCCGATCCCTCCGGGGAAAAACTTCCTGCCGGCCAACGTTCTTTCACCGTCACCTTGACATTCCGCGAAGCCACCCGAACATTGACCTCGGATGAAGTTGACCGTGCAGTGGAAACACTGCGCGATCACGCGAAAGCGGAGCTGGGTGCCGTCTTCCGCGCCTAGATCTTTCGCACTGCCGCAAAACAATTTGCCCTGGGGAGTTCGAGTAAACTGTCCAAACCCCGAACCGTATTAACATATTCCCAGGAGGCTGAGCCGTGGTCGGTAAGGACATGCCTTGATTGGAAGTCCGCGCGGACCATGGCGGTCGTCCGCCCTTGTCTTCAAGGGATCGGGAATTGGGCCGTGACGGCTCATCTGGGGCAATCTTCTCCTCGACGCCTTCCGTCTTCGCACGGAAGGCGTTTTTCTTTGCCGCGGATGTTGCCGGGCGCCGTCTGGGCGGATAAAACCACTGCGAACATGACCGCGTTGCTTGCACTGGAAGATGGCCGGGTTTTCACCGGCGAGGCCTTTGGCGCCGCACGCACGGTGACCGGCGAAATTTGCTTCAACACCTCGCTCAGCGGGTATCAGGAGGTGCTGACCGACCCATCTTACTTCGGGCAGATCGTCGCCATGACCAACCCGCACATCGGCAACTACGGGGTCAATGTCCTCGACGAGGAAAGCCGCGGACCGCAGGTGCGGGGGTTCGTCATCGAGGAACTCACCGGCATTCCCAGCAGTTGGCGCTCCGAGGAGTCGCTCGATACCTACTTGCGGCGGCACAAGATTCCCGGCATCTGCGAAATCGACACCCGCGCCCTGACCAAGCACCTGCGCGAGCTCGGCGCCATGCGCGCCTGCCTGACCTCCGAGCCGATCGCTCCGGAGGAAGCTGTGCGCCGCGCCGTGGGAGGTGACGGCGTGGTCGGCATGGACTTCGTGCGCGAGGTCACACCCCGCGAGGCCTACGATTGGGATCCGCTCGATGCGGAGAGCCGCCCCTGGCAGCTCGCGCAGGGCGAGGGGGCCGCTGCCGGCACGGTGCGCGACCCCATCGGCAATGTCTTCGGCTTTCTTCCTCCGGTCCGTCACCGCATTGTGGCCTACGACTTCGGCATGAAGCGCAACATTCTGCGCGGGCTCCGCCAGCGCGGGCTCGCTGTCCGCGTCGTGCCGGCCGACACCCCGGCGGAGGATGTGCTGGCCATGGATCCGGATGGTATCTTTCTCTCCAACGGCCCGGGGGACCCGGCGGCTCTCGGTTACATCCATGACATCGTGCGCGCCTTGCTCGGCCGCAAGCCCATCTTCGGCATCTGCCTCGGCCACCAAATCCTCGGCTACGCCCTCGGAGGAAAAACCTTCAAACTCAAGTTCGGCCACCGTGGGGGCAATCAGCCGGTCAAGGACCTCGAGACCGGCCGGGTTTCCATCACCTCGCAAAACCACGGTTTCGCCGTCGAGGCCGAGTCGCTGCCGGCCGATGCGGCCGTGACCCACATCAACCTCAACGATGGCACCGTCGAGGGCCTGCGCAGCACATCCATGCCCGTCTTCAGCGTGCAATACCATCCCGAGGCCGCCCCCGGGCCGAACGACGCCGGATATTTCTTCGATCAGTTCGCCAAACTCATTGATGAGACCAAGGCCGGCTGATAATCTGCGACTCCCATGCGCCTGACCGTTTATTTCCCCGAGGACAGCCCGACCACCCACGAATTTGTTGGCAGCAGCCTGACGATCGGCCGTTTGGGGGACAATGACGTGCAGATCGACGACGGTTCCGTCTCCAGCCGTCATGCGGAGATCGTCGCCCAGGACGGCGGGGTCGTGCTCCGTGACCTCGACTCGACCAACGGCACCTTCCTCAACGGCGAGCAGGTCATCGGTGAGGTGGTGGCCAGTGAAGGCGATGAGATTTACTTCGGCAGTGTCCGCTCCGTTTTCATGGAGCCGGTCGCTGCCCCCATCGAGGTGGCTTCCGCGATCGTCGAATTGCCCGCCAGCCTCCCGGGTGGACGCCCGGCCAATTTCCGCTACATGTCGCCCATCCCGCGGAGCGAAGCCCCGCGCGACATGCTCGCCCTCGGGGCCTGGGCTCTCGCCGGTCTGGCTCTCTTGGCCGGCGCCTACGGGCTTTTCACCATCTTCGGCGCCTAAGCAAAGCCCTGCCCGCGCAAGGCACGGGCGGACAGGGTGCCCAAGGTTGTAGCGGCGATGTCCCCATCGTCGCTGCCCCTCTCCAGGTTCCGATCCTCTGCGACCTTGGCGGACGTGGCGTGAAACCATGGCAAAAGGGTGAGGACTGGCCCCTCTGGCATATTTTATTGGAACCCGAAGCTCAGCTGCGTCGCCAGCGGGGCCCGCGGTTGCTGGCGGGCCAGCAGGTTGCGCCGGATCATGGCGAAGAGGTGCGTGCCCAACTCGTGGGGGAGGGGCTCCTCCTCGCGTTGGCGGCGGCGGTTGATGTTGGTGTGGAGTCTTTTTGCTTTCATCGCCCGCAACTTTGCGGCATGGCATAGGACATTCACTGTCCTATGCCTGAAAAAATCCGGAAAAAATCCCGCCCCCTGCCGCCCCCTCGCACGATGGTCAGTCGCCCTCCGATGGAGCGCATGTGGCGCATCCACCAAGAAGTCCAGGGCGGGAGTCACCCGAACTGCGCGGGCCTGGCCCGTCAGCTCGAGGTTTCGCCCAAGACGGTCATGCGCGACATCGAGTTCATGCGCGACCGCCTCGGCATGCCGCTGGCCTACGAAGCGGTGCGGCACGGGTATTTTTACACCGCGCCGGTGCAGGAGTTTCCCATGATGAAAGTTTCGCAGGGCGAAGTGGCCGCGCTTCTCCTCGCACAGAAGTCGCTCGAGGAGTTCCGCGGCACGCCTTTCGAGCGCCCGCTCGCCTCGGCCTTCCGCAAGCTCAGCACCTCGCTGAACAGCGAGATGGACGTGGCCTGGCACGAGATGGAGGAGGCGGTGTCGGTCCGCCGCGCCGGCGCGGGGCTGGCCGACTTGCAGGTCTTTGATGCGCTGGCCCAGGCCGTGATGAAGCGGCACGAGGTCACGTTCTCCTACCACAAGCTCGACGGGGCCAAGCCGGAGTCCCGCCAAGTGCGCCCCTACCATCTCGGTTGCATCGAGAACCAATGGTATTTGTTTGCCCATGACGAGGACCGCCGCGCCATGCGCACCTTTGCCCTGCCCCGCATCCAAGCGGTCGAACGCACGGGCGGCACCTTCCGTCGGCCCAAGGATTTTTCCCTGACCAAAATTCTCGACGGCAGCTTCGCCGTCTTTGAAGGAGGAAGTCCGCGCCTCGTGCGCCTGCGTTTTCGCGGCGTGACCGCCCGCATCGTGGCCGAGCGCACCTGGCACGATTCGCAGAAAATCACCCCGCACGCGTCCGGGATTGAGATGACCATGCGCGTGGGCCTCTCGCCCGACCTCGTCCGGTGGGTCCTCGGCTGGGGTGCCGAGGCCGAAGTGCTCGAACCTACCGAACTCCGCGCGACCCTGGCCAAAGCCGCCCGCGCGACAACGAAAGTCTACGTGCGGAGCTAAGCTGCGCCGCAGTTGCCCCCGTTGATCGGAACCCGTGCGCCCGGCTCCGATTCTTTGCGACCTCGGCGGACTTGGCGTGTGAAAATGTCAAAAGCTAAGGCTGACCCCTCCGGGTCCTGATGGCCATGGTTAATAATTCCGCGGCGAGCCGCAACGCCGCAAGTTTGCCTCCCGGCTTGCGGATTAATAAGCTTGCCCGATGGGCAAATCCAAAGCCAAGCGCCGCGGCACACGCCTCCCTGCCAAACCCGACAAACGGCGCAAGCTCGATTTTTTGCCGCCCCTTCTGCTCGTTCTGCTGACCATCGGCGCGATGGGGAACGGGCTCAATGGTGCCCCGATTTTTGACGATGTTTATGAAATCATCAACAACCCCAACATCCACTCGCCGTCTCCATGGTGGAAGCCACTGACCGGCGGCAATGAACTTCCAGCCCGGCCGTTGCCCTACTTGAGCTTCGCCGTCGACTACCGGCTCTGGGGCAGTTCCTTCGTTGGGTTTCATGTCACCAACATCATCATTCATTGCGTGGCCGCGCTTTGCCTCTTCGGGGTCGTGCGCCGGACACTCCGGAGTTCCGCTTTGCGCGAGCGGTTTGGCCAGCATGCCTCAAGCCTTGCCTTTCTGATCGCTGCGCTCTGGGCGGTGCATCCGCTGCAAACACAGGCGGTCACTTATGTTTATCAGCGCATCGAGTCGATGATGGCGATGTTTTTTCTGCTCTCGCTCTATCTTTTCGTGCGCGGCACGTCCGGGGCGAGCCCCCGCCCATGGCTTGCCGGCTCCGTCTTGGCATGCGCCGCGGCGATGGCCTGCAAGGAGGTCGCCGTGGTGCTGCCCATCATCATCTTTTTGTATGACCGGACTTTCGTGGAGACTTCCTTTCGCGAGGTCCTTCGGCAGCGCCGGGCGTATTATTCGGGCCTCGCCGCCACTTGGGCGATTCTTGCCATGGCCACATTGTCTCAGGGGGATGGCGGAATCCTTGCTGCGAGTGGTGTCGCCAAATCCCTGACCCAATCTGCGACCACCCCGTTCACCTACCTTCTGTCCCAGCCCGAAGTCATCCTTCACTACCTGCGTCTCGCCGTCTGGCCAGCTGGCCAATGTCTCGACCTCGCATGGCCCTTGTCGGAGGGCTGGCTGCGGCTGTTTCCCTCTCTGGCGGTCGTGGCCAGTCTCGTCTTGCTTTCGATTTGGGCGCTGCTGAGGGGCCACCCGCTCGGCTGGCTCGGCTTCGCTTTTTTTCTCATCCTCGCACCGACTTCCAGCGTGCTGCCGATGAAGGATCTCGCGAACGAGCACCGGATGTATTTGCCCTTGGCGGCGGTGCTCGCCGCGGTCGTGCTGGCGGGCTACGCGGCGTGCCAGCAGGCCACCGCCCTTGATCCCCGAAGGCGCAAAATGGTCCTTCCGGGTGCTTCCATCCTCGCCGCCGCCGCGGTGCTCGCTCTCGCCACCACAACCGTCCAGCGAAACAAGCTCTACGCGAGCCCCACGGAAATGTGGCGCGGCGTGAGCAACAAGGCCCCAGCCAATGATCGGGCGTGGTCCCAGCTCTCGATCGGCCACTATGCAGATGGCGACGTTCCAGCCGCCGCGGAGGCCGGACGGCGCGCTGTGAGCCTCAACCCCGGCAATGTCCGGGCGCATGCCAATCTCGCCAACGCGCTCCTTGAACTCGGCCACACCCACGAGGCCGTCGGCCATCTCAAGATGGCGATAAGCTCACCAACGGACCTTCCGCCACCCGGTCTCTACCTCGCGCTCGCCACGCTCATGGCCGACGGCGACCCCGCCTACTCCGAATCGATCTTCCAGCAAGCCTTGGCGCACTACCCGAACGACCTTGCCACCCTCAACAATGTCGCGAATTTCTACGCCAAAAACGGCCGGTTCGATGAAGCCATCAAGCTCTATCAGCTGGCTCTACGCCTCCAACCTGGTGACCCCAGGGTGCTTCAGAATTTGCACACTGCCGAAGGGCAGCGCATGTTCAGTCGTCCATGATGGAGTGCCCCTGCGGTGTGGGCCATCCGCCGCATGATCCCTCGCCGCACGGCGGAGTTGCGTGCGATCTCGGAAGCGCTTGCCGCTCTCCGTGCCTCCGTGAGAGCCCTATGTCCCCCCCACCTGTAGCGCTTTCACCGGCGCACCCGGCCCACGGGTTGTGGTCTGGCACTGGCTCTTTCTGCCCACTCGTCACAAGCCACTCGCCATTATCTTCACTCGACCATGTGACGAAAGAGTCACCCTAAACTTTTTGCCGATCCGCGCTTTGGCGGCAATACTCCGCCCGTCATGAGCAACCGCAATGATCACTCACCGCGCCCGCTGTCGGCCGTGAAGGCAGGAAACAAGCCGTTTCCCGCCGGTTTCTTTGGTGCCGGACGCCGTCCTCCGGGGCGCAGCCGGGGGACCGCAGGACCGTCCGCCGTTACCTCCCAGCTCGCCGCCTTTTTCCTCGCCCGCCGGGCTGAAGCGAATTCTTCCGGATCTGGCACGCGAAATGCTTTCTCTCCCCTGAACTAAGCAAACAACGAATCCGTCGAAACAAACCCCATTAGCCGCAAACAACCCACGACCATGAAAACAAAACTCACCGCCGGCGCCCCCTCGCGCATCCATCACCTGCTGTCTGCTCTGGCAATTGCTGCTGTGGCGACATTCTTCACCACTCCTCAAGTCGAGGCGCAGACCAACATCTTGACGAATCCGATTACGGCCACAGATCCGAGCTTGAGCAACCCCTTCACCTCTGGCCAAGTTGTCGCCGCCAACATCACGGCGAGCGGCATCGGCCGCGGCGCGGGTATCTCGGCGAACGCTGGCTCAAACCGATACAACGCCAACAGTTGGAACACGGCGTCGATTGACCTCACCGCATATTTCACTTTCACTCTCACGCCAAATAGTGGCTTCGAAATCGACTTCAACAGTTTTGTTTACGCTGGGCAGGCGTCTGGCTCTGGCCCAACAAGCTTTGCTTTCCGATCCAGCGTCGACAGCTTCGCATCAAACATCGGCACGCCAACCGCTTCCGGCACCACAATTAGTCTGTCGGGAGCCAGCTACCAAAACATTACCAGCGCCATCGAATTCAGGCTGTATGGCTGGGGAGCCTCGTCATCCGCTGGCACCTTTAGCGTCAACGAGTTTGGGTTCACCGGCTTGGTGAACAGCACCGGCGGCGGTGGCACCGACTACTACTGGACTGGTAACGGCACCACGCTGGGCGGGTCGGGCACCTGGGCCACGACTGGGAACACTTGGTCCGTCACTAACACCCCTGTGGTTGGCGTTGTCTGGGATAGCACCAAGAAGGCGATCTTCACCAACTCGGCCGATACGGTCACCGTCTCAACCGTGTCCGCCAACGCTGGCATTCAGTTTGCCACGACCGGCTACTCGCTGACCAACGGCACCCTCACTCTCGGCGGGGCCAGTGCCGGTCTGAACAGTATCGCGACGGACAGCGGGGTCACCGCGACTATCGGCTCGACCCTGGCCGGCACGGCCGGCATGACGAAGAACGGAGCCGGAACATTGGTCCTCAGCGGTGCGAACGGCCTCAGCGGCGGTCTCAACATCGCTAACGGCGGCGTCTCCGTTTCTGCGGCCAACAACCTCGGCACGGCGGGCAATGACGTCAATTTTGCCGGCGGCACGCTCGTGACCACGGGGTCCTTCGAGACCGACTCCGGCGTGGATTTCACTGGCACCGGCACGATCGACATCGCGGGCGGCACCTCGCTGACCAACAACGGCGCCTTCAACATGTCCGCGCTGACACTGACAAACACGGGCACCTTGGTGCTGAACGGGGCCACGCGTTCCGTCGGCAACCTTGCCTTCACCGCGGGCGGAACCGTCAGCGGCTCGGGGCCGATCAGCGCCACCGGCCTGACGGCGGACAACCTGACCAGCGGCACGGCGACGATCAACCCGGCCATCAATTTCGCCACGGGAGCCAAGAACACCACGGTGGGCGCGGGAGGAAACTTGGTCCTCAATGGTGACATCACGGGGCTCGGCGGCGGAGATCGCATCACGAAGCTCGGCGTCGGCACGCTGGTGGTCAACGGCGCGAACAGCGGCGCCTTCCGTCTTGGTGCCGCGGGCACCACCAACGGCGGCACCCTGGTGATTGGCACCCCCGGCTCCCTCGGCACCAACACGTTCCGGTATAACTGGGGCACTCTCGTGGCCGCGGCGCCGATGACCATCACCAACGCCCTCTCCATCGGCGGGCGCGAAGCGAGCCAGGCTGCTGTTGGCGGGACGTCGGCCATTGAGTTCAGCGGACCAGTCACTTGGTTTGGAACTGCAGGCGTAAATCATCAGCTCGACGTCAACAACGCCTCGACCTTCTCCGGCGTGATCGCCAGCGCGGCCACCACCGACACCAAGCTCGTGTTCGGTGGCGCAGGCACGCTGACGATGTCCGGTTCTGCGGCCAACACTTTCACGAACGACCTAATCCTGACGAACACGCTGACCGTGAACTTGAACAAGGATGAGGATGTGACGGCGGTTGCTGGCAACGTCACGGTCAACACTGGCGCCACTCTGTTGATCTCGGCCAGCGGTATGGTCTCCGACACCTCGGAGGTCACGCTCTCCGGCGGCACACTCGCACGCGGCACCGGAGTCAGCGAAAGCTTCGGTGACCTCACGCTCACCTCCAATTCATTCCTGAACTATGGCGGTGGCGTGGGCGGCACCTTCGAGTTCAGCGGCTTGAACTACACTCCGAGCGGCAGCTTGGTTCTCAACCTCGCGAACTTCACGGCTGGCAGCACGCTCGTCATCAACAGCACGTCCGACTGGACCAGCTTGATCGGCACAGCCTTCACGTTCAGCGGTTCCGGCGGTTTCGGCAGCTCCAGCTTCAGCAGCGGCACCTTTACCATCACCGCCGTCCCCGAGCCCTCGACCTACGTCGCGGCCGCCGGACTGCTGGCTCTGATGGCATGGCCGGTGCGCCGCCGGTTGGTGCGTGATGCCAAGAGCATTTTCGGCCTGCGCGCGCCCATGCGGGATCGTTTGGCCCGTAAAGCGTAACGAACACGCAAAACACTTAAGGCCGTCGCGGACTTCGGGGGGAGGCTGCGGCGGCTTTTTGTTTTGTCTGGGAGGAGTCTCGCGTGGAGGCGCAGTGGGGCGCCGTGATTGGAAATGCCTCAGAAAGCCCTCTGCGTCCCTGCGCCTCTGCGCGAAAATTGGTGTTTCGCGGGAGTGTTCCTGCTCAATGTGCTTTCCGGTTTCATCTCTTGCCTCGTCGGCGGAACACACTGGTTCAGCTTGGTGACAATGGGCGAGGTTCGTGGTTTGACAGGGCAGAGTTCCCTTCGTCCGCGCTTCGCAAGACCTGGGCAACACGTTGCCGCCAAATCAGGAAGCCAAGGTCTCGGCAAGGAATGAGAATGTGGTCAATATTTGCTTTTTTGGGGTTGCCATCCCATCATTTTTGTATCAGGCTCCATTGGCTCCTCACCACGGAGTCCCCAAAAACCAACCCCAAATCCTACCATGAAATACCCCAAATCCTTCATGTTCACGGCCCCCAACAGCCGTGCACTCACCCTCGGCCCCACCCGGTGCGCGACCATGGCCGCGAGCCTTCTGCTGGCGGCCGCCGCCCCGCTGGCGCAAGCGCAGACCAGCTACTCGGGCAGCTACAGCAACGTCTGGAGTCAAGATTCCGGCACTTTCGGGCCATCTTCGCCCTACAACTTCGCCCAATACAGTTTCGGGGGAAGCACGAACAATGGTCAGGTGGATGGCCGCCTCTTCACCACCGATGGGTCCCTCGCCGGAACCGCGCAGTCTCTCAGCGTGGGGCAAACGTTCCTGATCAACATGGGTGGCGCGACCGGCGGTGGCCGCACAGGCGTCACGACGGGCGGCCGGATCGGCTTCGCCCTCTACGGTGGAACCGACATTTACAATGGAGGGACCAGCAACGCGCTCGGACGCGTGCAGAGCGACAGTCTGTTGCGGGTTGAGTTTGTCGGCGGCAGCGCCGGCACCGCGATCGTCGGCGCCTCGTCCGACTCAGGCCCAACCTTTGCGGATTTCAAGGACGGGGAGTATTACCGGGTGACGATCCTTTCGGACAAGCAGTTCGCCATCTCCTACGGTGACTCGTCGGCCACCACCGAGTTTACTTACAACATGAGTGACCTCGCTGGTTCCGGCGGAACCATCCAGCGCATGAGCGTCTACAACCTCGGGGCGAACATGGACGCCTTGTTCGGCCAGATTGTTGTCTCGAACGCGCCCTACCTCAACTTCAGCAACAACACCGGCGAGTCAAAGACGATCAATGGCATCGTGGGCAACAACGGCTCGGTCTCCAACTCCGTGGTCAAGAACGGGGTCGGCACGGTCACCTTCACCGGCAACAACAACTACAGTGGCTCGACCACGGTCAGCAACGGTGTGCTGCGGTTCGACACCACCGGCGGATCCGCCGCGGGCTCGACCACCAACGTCGCCGTCAACACCGGAGCCACCCTCATCATCGCGCAGAGCGGCCAAGTCAACGACACCGCGACCGTCACTCTGGCGGGCGGCACGATCGAGCGCGGCAGCGGGGTGACGGAGACCTTCGGCAACCTGACGCTCACCGCCGCCTCCACCTTGAACTTCGGCACGGGAACAACCAACTCGCTCAATTTCGGCACCTACACCGGCGGCGGGTTCAAGCTCAGCGTGACCAACTTCCTTGCGGGTAACATTCTCACCTTCAAAACGGACCTGTCGGGCTCCATCAGCAACACCAGCCTCTTCGGCTTCGACAATGGCTTTACCTCGGCTTGGAATGGAGGCTCCAGCACCTTCACCATCACGGCCATCCCCGAGCCTTCGACCGTCGCGGCCGCGATCGGTCTGGCCGGCGTGTTCCTCTGGCCCGCGCGCCGCCGCCTGGTGCGCGATGCCCGGAGCATCCTCGGGCTACGGACGCCGATGCGTGATCGCCTCGCCGCCCGCAACCACCGCGCGTAAGACTCGCGCCGGATCGGATTCCCCCCCGCTAACGTCGGCCTTCGGGCCGGCGTTTTGCGTCGGTGCGCGAGGTGCTTTTCGCGGCGATGGTCGCAACGGCCTGGTTAGCGTAAAACCAGCCTCCTCTCGACCTTGGACTTTGCCCGCGACCATCCGAGGGTAGCAACGCCGCTCAGACCCGGCGCTCAGAACTTCAGATGCTTGAGCGTGAGGCCTTCGTTGATGAGTTGCTTGAGCGAGTTCAGGCCGATGCGGAGGTGCGCAGTGACGTAGGTTTCATCGACGGCGGCATCGCTCTCCGCCGTCTTCACGCCCTCGGGGAGCATGGGCTGGTCGCTGACCAGCAGGAGCGCGCCGGTGGTGATTTCGTTGTAGAAGCCGGTCATGAAAATCGTGGCGGTCTCCATGTCGATGGCGAGGGCGCGGATTTTTTTCAGGTGCTCCTTGAATTCCATGTCGTGCTCCCAGACGCGGCGGTTGGTCGTGTAAACCGTGCCGGTCCAGTAGTCGCGCTCGGCTTCGCGGATCGTCGTCGAAATGGCCTTCTGCAGGGCGAAGGCGGGGAGGGCGGGGACTTCGGGCGGGAAGTAGTCGTTGCTCGTGCCTTCGCCGCGGATGGCCGCAATCGGCAGGATGAGATCGCCGAGTTCGGCCCGGTGTTTGAGCCCGCCGCATTTGCCGAGGAAAAGAACGGCCTTCGGGTGAATCGCGCTGAGCAGGTCCATGACGGTCGCGGCGGTTGCGCTGCCCATGCCGAAATTGATGATGCTGATGCGCCCCGCCGTGGCATTGGGCATCGGCTTGTCCTTCCCCCGCACCTTGACCCCGTGCCACTGGGCAAAGAGCTTCACGTAGGTCGAGAAGTTGGTCAGGAGAATATGGTCGCCGAGTTCGTTCATCTCCACGCCGGTGTAGCGCGGGAGCCAATTTTCGACGATGTCCTGACGGGTCTTGAGCGCCTGTTTGGCGGCGGTGGGTCTCTTGGGTGGGGGGCGCATGGGGCCAGGGCTAAGGATTGGCGGCGGCCGGGGTGGGCGGGTTGTCGATTACGGCCTGGAGATACTTTGCCTCCATCTCCTCCTTTTCCAAAGTCGCGAGTAGCGCGGCCTTCGCTTCCTCCAAATGTGTGGGGCCGGCGGCGTTGCCTTTCTCGGTCAGTCGCTGCTCGATGCTTTCCATCTTCTTGCTCAAGCTCTCGCGCCTCACCCGCAGTTCTACGAGGCGCTCTTCGATGGCCGCCCGGGGGGAGGCCTCGGTGACGACGCGGTCAGGCGACGAGTCCACCGGCTCGCTCGGCCTCATTGAGGGCTCGGCTGGCTCCCCTACGGTTGCGGCGGTTGCGTCCTCAGCGGGAGAGGGGGGCTGACTGCGAAACGCAAAAATGGCCACGACGAGAATCAATCCGGCGATGGAGGCGACTAAATAGGGTCTCATGGATGGTGATCGTTCGGGGTGGTTTTTGGCGCCTGGCAACGAGGCTCACTTGTCTCGGCCCGGTCAAAGCCCGCCCGCTTCGACCTTCGGCCACCTCGGGCCACGGCTCAATCCCTTTTTCCCGCACAAGCTGAGTTGACCCTCCGTCGAACGGGGGTATGATGAGCGTTTGCGGGGCCGCTGCTCCCAACTTTTCCCCACATGAAGTTTCAGCCCCGCAGGCCTCTCCGCACCTTCGCAGTTTTCGCGGCTCTGGTGGTTGTCCTCGTGGCGGCTTTTCTTCTTCGTCCGCACAACGAAGTTGCTCCCGGCCATGCTGAACCTTCCGCTGGGATGGGCCAGCCGACCGCGCCGGAAAACCTGGCGACGGACTTAGCCACCGATCAGGGACCCGCAGCCTCAGCGTCAATTTCCGGTCCGACGCCCAGCTCGGGCAACGCTCCGGCGCAAGGGCCCGTCCAGCCTGCGGCCACAGATGCGCTTGACGCCCCCGCGGTCGCGGCGAGCTCATCGGGCAGAGTTGCTGCAGGTGGCGCAGGGGCGGGTTCCCCTCCCAGCGAGGACGCCTTCCAAGATCGCGTGGCAGCCGCTCCGGCCGCGGCGGCGGCGGACCAACTCAATCCGCCGCCGGTTCCCGTCGCAGAAATTCTCGCCGGGGCCGACCTCAACAACCCCGCCGAGCGGGACCGCGTTGTCGCCGAGTTGAGCGCCCGCGAGCTGGAGCGGAAAAATCTTGTGGTGGCCAAGGCGGCGCAGTTGGGGGTTCCGTTGCAAATCGACCGCCCAGACGGAGGTCTCAGCGCGCTCCACGGGTTCCGCGGTGACGAGCCTCTTTACCGTCTCACTTTCAACTCCAATGCGGCCATTTCCAGCGCGGCCAATCTCATTCGTCCGACCCCTTACGATTTGAGTGGTGCCTCCATGACCGTCGGTGTCTGGGATGGCGGGGCGGTCTTGACGACCCACCAGGAAATGACCAACCGCGTCACCATCCGCGACGGCGCCTCCCCGACCGATGACCACGCAACCCACGTCGCCGGAACTATCATTGCCTCCGGTGTGCAAGCCAAAGCCCTCGGCATGGCTCCGGCCGGGTTGGTTGATTCCTACGATTGGGATGATGACATTGCCGAAATGACGGCGGCCGGAGCGGCCACCACCACCAACACGGCCAAACTCCCCATCTCCAACCACTCCTACGGCTATGGCGCCTCCACCAGCGACATGGGGCGCTACGACAGTTTCTCGGAAGAACTCGATAGCGTCTCGATGGCGCTTCCCTTCTACTTGCAATTCTGGGCGGCGGGCAATGAGCAGGACGAGTTGACCGCCAAGGGAGGCTTCCAGAGCATCACCCACGGCCAGCTCGCGAAAAACATCCTCACCGTCGGCGCGGTCAATGACGCCGTCACGGCCGGCCTGCGCGATGTGACCAAGGCCACGATGAGTTCCTTCTCGAGTTGGGGCCCGTGCGACGACGGGCGCATCAAGCCCGATGTGGTGGCCAACGGGGTGCAGGTTTACTCGCCCATCGATACGAGCAACACATCCTACGCCACCTACAACGGCACCAGCATGGCGTCGCCCTCCGCGGCTGGGTCCGCCCTGCTCTTGGCCGAGCTTTACCGGCGGGAGTTTCCGGCCACGCCGAACATGCGCGCCAGCCTCCTCAAAGCGCTGCTGATCCACACGGCGGATGACCGGGGAAACAAAGGCCCAGACTTCAAGTTCGGTTGGGGCTTGATCAACGTCAAAGCGGCCGCCGACCTGATCCTCTCGCACAAGGCCGATCCCCTGATTCCCCGCTTCTACGAAGGTCAGGTCACCGTCGCCACGAATTCCCAGACCCACACCTTCGTGTGGGACGGGGCCAGTCCCATCCGCGCCACCCTCTGCTGGACCGACCCGGCTGGAGCCGTCCAGACCGCCCCGGACAGCCGCACGCCCAACCTCGTGCACAACCTTGACCTGAAGATCACCGCGCCCGACGGCACCACGGTTTACCAGCCATACATCATGCCTTTTGTCGGCACTTGGACGCCGGCCTCGATGAACGCTTTGGCCACGACGGGCAAGAACGACGTGGACAACGTGGAGCAGGTTCTCCTCGAGAACACGGCCTCGCTGCCCTTCGGAACCTACACTGCCACGGTGTCGCTGGATGGTGCGCTCACCACGGCCTCGCAACGTTACTCGCTCGTCGTCAGCGGAGCCGGCACGGCGGGCAATCCTCCTCCTGTCGTGCGCATCACCGCGCCGCTTGATGGCCAGCGCCATCTGCCGGGCGAGCCCTTCAACATTAGCGTCTCGGTGACTGACCGTGATACCAACGGTGCCGCCGGCACCATCGGTCTGGTCGAACTCATGACCAACGGGACCAAGGTCGCGGACCTCCCGGGCCCGCCCTACACCTACACATTGACCCCGACCAACACGGGCCTGTTGGTGCTCACGGCCCAAGCCACGGACGTCGATCCCGACCCCAAGACGAATGCATCTCCTCCGGTGAACGTCGATGTCAGCTTCCCCCCGGCCGGTTCCGTGCGTGAATCGTTTGTCCCGCCCGTCTTGAACGACTTCGTGCAGGCCCTCGCTTCCGATGAGCAGAACCGGATCTACATCGGCGGTCTCTTCACCACGCTCGACGGCACCAACGCCGCTCCGCGGATCGCCCGCTTGCTGCCCACTGGTGCGGTGGACGAGTTTTACCCCGGGACCGGGCCGAACAGCCAGGTCATGGCTCTCGCTTACAGCCAGGCCCAGCAGGGGCTCTACATGGGGGGCAGCTTCAGCGAGGTGAATGGCGTGTCGCGTCCGGCTCTGGCACGTCTGGCCGTTGGGCAGAGCGGCCAGCCGGACGGCTCCCTCGACACCAGCTTCAATGCCGGGATCGAAGCGGCCAGCGGCGGTGGCGCCCCGTCGGTTCGTGTCCTTGCGCTGCAGGACGACGGCAAGCTGCTCGTCGGCGGATCTTTTGCGCGGGTCAGTGGTCAGCCACGGGTCAACCTCGCGCGGCTCATGCCCGATGGCACCCCCGATGCGGGGTTCGCGCCGAACTTCGGCGGGACCGTGCAGGCCGTGGCGCTGCAGCCTGACGGAAAAATTTTGGTCGGCGGGGCCTTCACGACCGTTGACGGGCTCGACCGCAAGCGTCTCGTCCGCCTGAACCGCGACGGCTCTGTTGACCCGAGTTTTGTCGTCGGCAGCGGTTTCGACGGGCCGGTCAACGCGATCGCCGTCTCGCTCTCTGGCGAGGTTTTCGCCGGTGGCCAATTCACCTCCTACAACGGCCGGGCGTTTTACAACAACCTGGCCAAACTCTCCCCGGTCGGCACGGTTGATGGCACCTTCAACTTCACGGCTGGGCTCAGCGGTGTGGTCAACAACCTGCAACTTCGCCCCAGTGGGGAAATCCTCGTTTCCGGCTTGTTCACTTCCATCGCCAATTCCGCGCTTGGCCTCCCTTCGACGCCGGTCGGCCGCGTCTTGCAGATCAAGCCGGATGGAAATGTGGATGAAGATTTCAACACGGGCGGGGTGGGGGCCAACGGCGGAGTTTTGGACAGCATCCTCATGGGCGACGGGGGCATCCTGCTGGCCGGGAGTTTCACCACCTTCAACACCATCGCCCGCGCCCGGTTGGTCGTGCTCTCCGGCTCGGAGGGCAGCACGCCGGTCATCACGTCGCCCCTGTTCTATAACGTCGATGCGGGCGCCAATTTTTCTTTCGCCTTCACCGCCTCGGGTCCCGGGCCTTTCACCTTCAGCCTTACCGGGGCGTTGCCGCGCGGGGTGACCTTTGATTCCGGCACCGGACAGTTGACCGGAGTGCCGCTTGACGCCGGGCGCTTTGATTTGGAAGTTGTCGGCACCTCAGCCGTGAACGGGAGCAGTGCTCCGACCGCGTTTGTCCTCTTCGTCAATGCCCGGCCGATCCCCTACGATGTCTGGAAGGGCATGTGGTTCTCGCCGGCGGACCAGACCAACGCCGCGGTTTCCGGCATGCTGGCCGTCCGCAACCCTGACGGCCTGTCCAACCTGCTCGTTTACGCCCTCGGGGGCGGGGACCCATCGGTCAGCCCTCCGGACCTCCGCCCGGTCGTTCAGCGGGAGCCGGATGGCGGAACGAACTACCTGACCCTGACCGCCTCAAAATTCCCCGGTGCCGAGGTGGATTATCTGGTCGAGTATTCGACCACCCTCCAAGCTTGGACCAGCGATACAAATGCCGTCACCATCCTGACTAATACCCCGACCGAAATCAAAGCCCGGGCGGTCGCGCCTTGGACCGATCAACCCAAGCAATTCTTGCGGTTGAAAGTTATCGCACCCTGACCTAACCTTCTGCCCTCCGCACGCCCACCCGAACCATGAAAACCTCCGTCCGCCTCGTCCTCCCACGCATCCTGCCCATCCTGTGCTTTCTCGGTTGCCTTGTGGTGCCCAGTGCGCGCGCCATTGAAATCACGGCAGCCACCCTGCCCGCCGAGCAAACCCTGCAAATTCTCACCGGGTCTGTCACCTACGGTCCGATCACAGTCCGTGGCACCGCGACGGAAGCAGCCGCAGCAGTGACCTACCCCTACATCGTTTATGTCTCCGGGAAGGACATCTACGGAAACACGCTTTACCTGCCTCTTCGTCGGGGCTCTGTGACCGTGCGAGGTGAGTTCCCCGCACCGCCTCCTGCGACGAGTGGAACGGTCGCGGCGACAACTGATACAATTGCCGTTGGCTCTTGGCAGGTTCCCAATGACGGAACCCTCCACAATCTTGCGGCAGGATACCGGATTTTCGTGGCTTTTTACAACCTGCCTGGGGCAGCTCCCGGCGATCCCTTCCGCTACCCGGAGACAGTCGCCGAACTGACCTCACCCTTTCTCAGCGCGGATTCCCAGCGCTTGTTGATCGATGTCCTGCCCGACCTGAAAGTCGGCACGCCCGGTCTGACCTACCCGGCGGCGGGCTTGGTTTACCAAGGAGGTGACATCATCGAATTTGTTGGCACTTGGGCCAATGACACCATTGGCGATGAGACGGGGGGCAGACGCCAGTCAAGACCCCTCCGGAGCACCACGGACGATGCCTACATCGCCGACTTTCGTCTGACGACCAACCCGGTGTTTGACGACGCGAATAACGATGACTTCCTGATCAGCCGGTTGCGGTTCGCGTCCGATGTTCCGGCCATCGTCGATGGAGGTTCGTTGCTCCGCAAAGTGCAGGTCACCGGGACTCCCCCTTCCGTCCCGCCTTACGGTATCCCGGATTATAACACCGGCACACCTATCGTGGAGAGCGAGCGCGTGTATGTGCCGCAGCCGGATGACGGATTTCTCGACATCGGGGAGAGCGTGACCGCGACGATTGAAGGAACCATCCCTTCGAATTTCTCCGGTTCTTATTTCGGGGCCTTGCGAGTCACAATGAGCGACGAGGAGGAAGACGCCAGCACCGGTAACAACATTTTCGTCAGCAACGCGGCCAACAAGATTGATATCGACGAGGCGCCGTCCCCGACGGTCGAGCCGGCCAGCGTGATCAGCACGGACAACGGTGTCTTCGTCCAAGGCGGCGATGCGGCGAGCGATTTCTCCAGCGTGAGCGAGGACGGCGGCCTGATTGCCTTCGCCTCGCGCGCCACCAACCTGCTGCAACCGGCCAGCGGTGGCGGCACCGGGTTGACCACCTCCGGACAACAGGTTTTCATCAAGTTTCGCGAGAGCCGCGAGGTCGTTCTGGCCAGCGTCAATCTGTCCGGCGAGCAAGCCAATCAAGATTGCTTCGACCCGAGCATCAGCGCAGACGGACGTTACGTGGCCTACGCCTCGCGCGCGGGAAACTTGACCAGCACCTCGACGGGCGGCCGCTCGGCCATTTACGTCTACGACACCGCAACCTTCACCACCACGGTGGTGAGCAGGAACTCACTGGGCCAAGCGGCCAACGGCGACAGCTTCCGCCCCCGCATGAGCCAGAGCGGGCGTTACGTGGTCTTCGACTCGGTCGCGCGCAATCTGGATGCCCTGCGCCCGATACCCTCCGCCAACCGAAACCAGCAGATCTACCTGCACGACCGTGACCTCGATGGCAACGGAGTCTTCGACGAGCTCGGCAACATCGCGACCTATCTCGTCAGTCTGACCGGAGCTTTGGACGGCTCGGGCAATCCCATCATCGCCAATGGCTATTGTGTGCGTCCGGTGGTCAACCTCGATGACACGGCCCAGCAGTTGGCCGACAACGGGGGAATGTATGTAGCCTACACGTCCTACGGGCGCAACATGCCCTCCGGCACCGGGGACGCCCTCGTCTACCGTGTGACCATCGCACCCAACCCGCTCGACGGCGTTGTCGGCCCGCGGCCCGAGAGCGTGGTTCTGGTCAGTCAAAACGAGAATGGCGAAGTCGCATCTTCTTTCGGCGTTGACCCCGTCAACTCCTTCATCACGCCCGTGGCCGATGAGGCTTCGATCAACGGCGATGGTTCCCAAGTCGCCTACATGTCCGCCGCGACCAACCTGAAGCGGAACGAGCAGGACGGCACCTACACGCCGACCTATCCGAACGATCCCAACGACGCGACCTCACCAGTCATTCCCGGCGTCATTCCTGCGGGGGACTACAACCGCGTGCCGGACATTTTCGTCCGCAACTTCAAGAAGCCTCTGTTCTTCCCCGGCAACGGCGCCGTCGTGCGCGTGAGCGTGGCTCAGCCCCGCGTGCCGACGGGAACGATCACCTTCAATGGGGGGAGCTACGCAGCCGATCCTTGGCCGGGAACACCGGCGGAGAACATCCCCGTGAACCAACCGGCAGCGGATGACAAGATTGCCATCAACGACGGAACCCAAACCCTGACCTTCGTTTTCGATCCTGCCGTGGTGGTGCCCGGGGAAGTCCCGGTCACAATCGGCGCGACCGTCCAAGAGACCCGCGACAACCTGGTCATTGCCATCAACAGCTCCGCCTTGCTTGTGGAAGTCGAGGCGACGAACCCCCCCAATGTCAATCCTCCGGGCACCGGCTACTTCCCCTCCATCTACCTGCGCAACCTTGTCCGCGGAAGCGACGGCAACGCGTCCATCGACGTCCTGCCGGCTGGCGGCGGGGCCAATGGCGTGATCGTGGCCGAGGGTATGGCCGGCGGCGGCACCCAGGCCGATGATGATTCGCTGGCCCCCGGCAACACCAATGTGGCCCCGATCCAAGGCGTGCCCTTCGGCAGCGGGCAGCCGTCGATCGACCGCAGTGGACGCTTTGTCGCCTTCCGGACTATCGCGACCAACCTGGACGTTTACGAGGAGGTCGACCACACAGCGCATCCGACCAGCCCGGCGAAGGGCGAACTGATCCGACCACGCGTTTTCCCAGCCTCCAACGTTTATCTCCATGATCGCAATGCGACGGATCTCGTGGATGGCGGCGGCGTCCCGATCCTTGACAGTATCATCAGCACGGTCCGGGTCAGCCTGAACAGATTCGGCTACAAAACACTCATCGATGGCACCCAGCAAAACGGTCTCGATGCCAACACGTCAGCCAACAGCAGCCGCCCGACCATCAGTGCCGACGCGCGCTTCGTTTCTTTCAGCTCCGACGCCAGTGGGGAAGGGGGCCTGATCTTCGGGCCGAACAACCTTACGCCGCTGGACAATCTCCAAATCAAGGACGTCTTCGTCTATGACCGCAAAACCGTCGGTGACAATCCGGTGGCTCCGGCCACCAAACCGCAGGTCGAGATCAGCAGTCCGGCGAACGGTTTGGTCGTCTCGCCCGGCAGCGTCATCAATGTCAGCGCTGTAGCCTCACCGGCCCCCGGCAAGACGATCTCCTCTGTGCAACTGCTGGTCAACGGGGTCAGTCAGGGCCTCCTAACCACCGTGCCGTTCAATTGGACCTTCACGGCGCCGACGGCCGGAACTTATCTCTTCAATGTGATTGCCACGGACAACAAGGGCGTGACCGGCAACGCCGTCGCCCAGGTCAACGCGGTCCAACCCATCGTTCCGACCAATCCTCCGGCCGGCTCCAATCAAAAGTTCGTGGTCGATTACTTCCAAAAGATATTCCTCCGCGCCCCGACCTATCAGGAATACGAATACTATCTGGACCTGCTCAATTCCGGCCAGTCACAGGCCTCGGTCATCATCGAGATGGTCAACAGCGTTTCCTACGCGGGCGCGAATAACGTCCTCTTCGGCTACTACCTCCGCATGGGTGTGACGCCGGCCTCGACCAATGAGGTCGCGGGCTTCCTCAGCCTCATGACCAACCCGAGCACGATCGGCACCAATGTGTCCGGCACGGGCACCAATCTCACGACCAACATTGTGACGGGCACAACGCCTCTGCCCGACACCATGTCTTCCGGAGTCGCGCTAGCCAATGCCACGTCACCCTACGGGGCAACTTATGGCCAGGCCGCTGTGGCCCAGCAGTTGATCAACCGGGTCACGACGCCTTGGACCAATGGGCAGGTGGTGGCGAACATGGCGAACGTGGACTTCCTCAACTGGGCCTGGCGCTCGTTCAACACACCCTACCTCCCGCAGGGAACGACCTCGCCCGTTGTCAGCATGGGTTCGCAGGGAAGCTTGCTACTCACCATGACAAACTTCGTTCCGCAAAATCAACGCTTCGGAGCCACTTACGCATTCCTCTCCGGGTTCTACCAGTTTGCCCCCTCAGCCAACACGAACCTGAACAATACGCTCGCCGCCTTTAATCCGCTGGTCAAGGGCATCGCCGTCAACTACCTGCTCAGCCCGAGCAACACGTGGGCCACCAATGTCGGACCGCTCACAACCAATTTGGTGCAGAGTCTCCTGCCTCCTTCCTTCAACAGCGTGGGCGGAACGGCGGTTCCCGGCACCAACGGCATCGTGGTCGGGACGGCCTTGACCAATCAAATCCTCGGTCAAAACTTCCGGAGTAACACCGCGTTCCTCGCCACCAATCTGCCTCCGGGGTTGTCTCTGACCTCCTCCAACGGCACGGCGCGCATCTCCGGCACCCCGACCAGCACCGGCACGGGCACGAACAAGATCTTCAACGTGTTTTTGCAGGCTTCCAACGGGCCCGGTTTGGTGGGGACCAATCGCTTCACTTACCGCGTCACACCGCTTCCGCCGGTCATCACCAGCGCGACCAACGCCAGCGGAACGCAGGCCGTGCCGTTCAACTACTTCATCACGGCGACCAACTTCCCGACCTCGTTCGGGGCGAGCAATCTGCCGCCGGGCATACTCTTCAACTTTGCCACCGGGCAAATCACCGGCACACCCACCACCAACGGCATCTTTGCCGTGCCCATCTTCGCCATCAACTCCGGCGGGACCAACTTGCGCACGCTGAACTTGTCGATCGCTGCCCCCGCCGCCCCGCGGCCGCCCGTGCGGGCTTGGATGGACAGCTACGGCCTGACCAACGGGGAACTGACCGATGCGCCGTCGGATGGAAGCTCTGACTCTTACACCCTGCAATATGCCTTCGGCATGGATCCGACCAAGCCCGACGCGGCTCCCTGGACGGTTTCCGTCACGCCAAGCACGGTGACCCTGCTCTGGACTGAGCGCCTTGACGGAACCGTCAGCTATCGGATCCTTCAGGCTGCTCTGCCGACCTCCTCGGCAACTTGGACCTGGGTCAATCCCATCTCTTTCCCGGGCTCCACAGTGACTCGTGGAACTCAGGCCAACGGCCCGACGCCCGCGCTCATCGGCTACGATTGGATCAGGGTCGAGTTGCCCCGCGCCTCCCTTGGCACGAAGCAGTTCTTCAAAGTCGAAGCGGTCATCGATCCGTCAGCCCTAACGACCCCCTGACGACTCTCGCACCGCGAGGTTGGGGCCCGCGTGTCATTTCGTGATTGGCGTGTTCGACCAGATGGTTTGAACCACGAACGACACGAAGGGGCACGAATAGGGGAGGAAGATCGGATCGCCGGAAAATGTTTCCGACGGGTTCCAAGGTCAGCGGCTGACTCGCAAGCAAGCTTGCAGAGCAGCCCTGGGCCTTGAAACGAGTTCTGCCGAGCGCGGAACACTTCGCACTCAGCTTCGTGCAAATTCGTGTCCTTCGTGGTCGAAAAGAAACAACGCCGCGGTCAGCGCATGCCCTGTTCGGCCAGAACCTGATTGAAGGACTTGATCGTGCCGTCGCCGAAACAAATGAGGGCGCCTTGGGCGTGGGCGTCGGCGCGCTCGATAAGCCACGGCTGGTTGAGCGGATAGGTCGAGAGCCGTTTGGCCGTGTTGGGCTGCGCGTCAAACATGGTCGGGCTGTAATGGATCGCGCCGCCATCAATGGGCGCCCGCTCGCCGCGCTTGAACTGGCCGGCCAAGGTGGGACACTGCCACGTCTTGGCCGGGACACCGTAAGGCTCGACGGTCTCGATCCAGAACTTGGCCCAGGAGGACTCCTCCTTGGGCGAGGGACCTTGGGGCCAGATTCCCTGATGGTCGTTGAGGTAGGCGAGCAAGCCGACATGGATGGCCCGCATGTTGGCCATACACTTGACCTCTTGGGCCCGAGCGATCCACGAGGAGTAGTTTGGAACGACAAAGGAAACCAGGATGAGGAGGACGATGACCACGGCCAAGATCTCCACGATCGTGAACCCGGGCGCGGAGACTGAAGGTGAGCGGAATTGCGAGGACATGACGGATTGTGAGCTCAAGCCAAGGAGCGAAACTACGAGTCAAAAGACAAGCACGGGTGGGGAAGGGGCAGGCTCGGGACGGCGATCAGACGCGCCGAAGCAGCGAGGGCTAGTTGCCCGTGGTCGTGCTGGAAACAGTCAGGCTGGTGGAGAAGGAGGTGCGCAGGCCGTTGACAAGGAAGGGCACGGTCTCGGTGACGATCTCGCCGACGAGCTGGCCATTGTTCGTGGTGAGATCCACCGTCTGCTTTTGGGAGGGCGAACTGAGCTGGCCGTTGCCGGCAAAACTCATGTAGGAGCCCTTGTTTTGAAGTTGGGCTTGGAAGCCACCACTGACTCCGCGGTTGATGACCGGAAGAGGGTCGAACTGGCTGGCCGGCAGGGTGAGGGGCGCCGCGACAAAATTAGTCACCCGCTCGGGTGCGATCACGACGATATTGGTTGTGAGCACCTGATTTGAACCTGAATTCACGCCATTCGTATTGGTGATGGATACCGTGTTCGAGACAATAAGGTTGGTCACCGCCGGGTTCGTCGTGACCACTGCATTCGAAGTTCCGGAACCAAAAATGGTGATGTCGGTGAAGTTGTTGCTCTGATACCCAAAGGCCGGCTGGGCCCCGAGGAGCGATCCGACGACGCTGTTGGCCAAGACATTGACCGAGGCGACCGCCAAACCGGTATAGGTGCGCCCCTCGACGAAAATGACGAAATAGTTTTGCGTCGCGTCGAAAACCGAGCTCGCGGTGGTGGCAGCTTGGATCGTAGAAGAGGCTGCGTTGGACTGATCCGTGCCTTGGTCGTTTTGAGTGTCGGTCGAGAGCGTGCCCGGGCTGCCTTCGCGAATGGAGAACCCGATGACGCCGGTGATATTGCTGCCGGTGACAGAGGCCTGATACTTGCCGTCCGTTCCCCCGGGATAGTAAGTGCCGCTGGCCCATGGCCCGGGGCCGAAAGAACCAGCGAAGGACTGGGCCAGAAGGGTGGAGGAAATGGCGAGGGGGAAGAGGAGTTTTTTCATGGCAGGCAGATGAGTGTGTTTGTCGCTTCTCGGCCTGTTCAGAGCAAGAAAAAAAGCGGTGGCATGCCGCTAGAGCATGGTCCGCAACCACTGGCCGAGCGTGGCGAGATCGAGGAAGCCGGCGACGGGCTCGGTGCCGGGGCCGGTGGCCACGACGAGGCTGTCCTCGGCGACGATTTGCGGGCGTTCCGTGCGGCTGGCCACGGGCTCAAGGCTGACGGTGTCTGGGGAGGCGGGGGATCCGGGGCCGGTGGACCACGTGATGGCGGGAACCCCGGCCGGGCTGGATCCGAGGACGGCGATGCCGCGGTCGGGAGCGAAGGAAAAGGCGTTGAGGTTGAGTCCTCCGGTGCTGGTCAGTCCGGTGACGAGAATGACCGAATTTTCGCCGGCGTAGTCGATCGCGGCGGCGATGGCGTCGTCGAGTTCGCGCAACTCGCGCAGAAGGGTTTCGCCGCGGCCGAGTTCGGCTGCGCGTCCGGCGAGCCCGGCGTTGACGACGAGGAGATAGCCTTTGCGGTTGAACTGGAGGAGTTCGATGCCGCGGCGGACGAGGTCGGCCAGGCGCGGCTGGCTGGCGTAGCGCGATTGGTCTTCGACGAACGCGAGGTCGCCGTCGGCGAAGACACCGAAAACCTGCGGGCTGCGCCACCCGGGGGTGTTGTCGAGTTCCTCGCGGGTGCGCACGATGTCGAATCCGCGCTGGCGCAGATCGAGCAGCAGGTCGCGTCCGTCCGGCCG
>JBGSSV010000207.1:0-5502 GCA_041736875.1 Chthoniobacterales bacterium
CTCGGGCTTGTCGCGTCGGTCCGGGGCGGGGACTCGAGGGATCGCGCCCTCCGGCACGGGGTCGCCGCCTGGTGGGCGGTCAGCGCGATCCTGCTCCTCGGCAACCCGCTCGCGTGGCAACGCTACTACCTGCCGCTGGTCGCGCCCACGGCCATGCTCACGACGATCGGCATCCTGTGGCTCGCGGGCTTGGTCAAGGGAATGATTTTCCGGCAGTCGGCGCGCCGCATGTGACATCGTCCTTTGGAATCCCGCGGATCATTGGCTGGAACCAGAGCCACGCGGCGGCGGCCGGGGACGTCCGCCTTCCAAAAAGAGGTCCGATGACCAAAGAAAGACCTCTCGCAGAGACGCAAAGACGCGGAGGAGGCCAAGTTGCGACAGATTGCGCAGACACCTTGCTGGTGGGTGATCCTGTCCTTAAAAACCTCTGCGTCCCGGCGCCCCTGCGCGAGTTTCTCCTGCCCCGTCTTCTTCTCCAGGATCACCCACTGCGGGCGGATCTCAGGATTCCGTGTTCTTGACCGGTTGAGGGTCCCCCTTGGCTTCGACCGCAGGCGCCGCCACGGCGTCGCCCCCTCGTTTCTTCCGCGCTTCCGCCTCGGCTTGCTTGAGCATCGAGAAACGGTTGGCCTCAAGCCGCGCGGCGACCAGCACGGAGGAGGGAACCGTCTTGAACACTTCCTCGTAGGTCTTCACGGCCGTGATCTCCCCCTGGTCCTTGGCAATGATGAGCCATTTGAATGCCTCCTTCGGATCCTCGCAGGCGGGAGAGCCGATGCCCATGAGGTGGGCGAGATTGGACTGGGCCTTGACGTTGTTCTTCATCGCCGCCTGGCGGAACCAATCAAGGGCCTCCGGGCGTGCTTCGTTGAAATCCTCGCGCACTCCCAGCCCGTCGCGACAGAAGATGCCCATGAGGTTCTGGCAGGCGGGGTCACCGGCCTCGGCGGCTTCTTTGACCAAGGGATAAGCTTTCGCGTAGTCGGGTTTGAGGTGCCGGTCGCCGTTGAAATACAACTGCCCGAGATACGATTTCGCCTCGGGCAGGCCGGCGGCAGCCGCTTCCTCCATCAGCTTGAGACTTTCCGCAGCGGAGGCTTGGATTGTTTTGGCCTGCCGGAGCATGAGCCCGAGGTTCAGCTTGGAGCGCGCCGAGCCAGCCTTGACACCGCGGCGGAACCACTTGACCGCCTCGGCCTCGTCTTTCTCGACCAGCTCGCCGTTGGTGTAGAAAAATCCCATGGAGTCGATCGCATCGAGATCGCCCGCCTCAGCCGCCGTGCGGATCAGCTCCAAGGCTTTCTTGGGGTCTTTCTCCACTCCGTTGCCCCGATAGTAGGCACGCCCGAGTTGAAACCGGGCCGCGGCGTCGCCGTCCTTGGCAGCTTTTTGCAGCGCCGCGATGTCCGCAGTGTCGGCGTGACTGGAAACGGCGATGAGGGCCGAGCAGATGAGGAGCAGAAGGAGTTTCATTGGGACGCGCATTATAGCCTCCCGTCCCGAGACAGGGTGTGACGATTTCGTCACTTTGGCTGGCCTGCGCGGCGATAAAGGGTCCAATGAGACCCCGAAACGGGGGCAGCGGTGAGGTGGGCGGCCAAGCGGTATGAGACCTCCGCCACATCGCAGGCGGGGGCTGGTTCGGGCGGCGGCTGATCTTGGGAAGAAATGATGAGCCACTCGGCGGGCCCCTGCTTCTCCACCCACTGCGGAAGATATTGCAGGTCGGCAAAACGTCTATCCCGCCCGCGGTAAAACTCAACGACCATGCCGATCATCATGTCGTGGTTCGAGATGAACGACTGGCCGGGTGCGCCGGACGAAGCGATGGTCTCGAGGACCGAACGCGCCCCGCCTCGGCCTTGCTGGAGCAGGGACGCGATGCGCGGCACCTGCACGGCCACCATGAGGGCGAGCGCGAGCGGCACGGCCACGCGCCAGGCGGCCGATGCCTGCGGAATCCGTGCGGCGAGGCCACCCAGCACAAGGAAGCCGAAGGGCAGACTGACGAGGAAATAGCGGAAGTAAAGATGCTCCGGCCCGGCCACCAGCAAACCCGCCATCGGCACCACAACGAGGACAAGCAGAAAAAAGAGGCGCGCCAACGGGACGGCAAATTTGCCCCAGACCAGACCAGCTGCCAGCGCCCCGAGGCCGAGGAGAACCGTCGGAATCGCCCACGCCCGACCGACCGGAAGGCCGAAACCGTAGCCGAAAAAATCCGCGGCGATGGCCAGCGCCGGATAGGCCGGTCCGCCGGCGACCATCATGGGGCGCAGAAACACGAGGAAGAAAGTCAGGAAGACGAGGGCAGGAACACCGAACCACGCGAGCGCAGCGGCCGCGACCCGGCGCCAGTCCCCGCCCGCCGACAGGCCGGCCACGAGGAACCAGAAGCCGAGCGCGATAAGGGGATAAACCGCCGTGGCGTGGGCGAGGATCCCCGCGACCGAGACGCTCCAGAACACGGCGAGGCGGAGCGGATGCAGCCCGGGTAAAGGATCCCGCAGCAGCAACCAAACCGCTGCCAGCGAGCAGGCCATGGCCGGCGCATAGCCCCTCGCCTCGGAGGAGTAGAGCACCATCGCGTAAGATGCGGCCGCAAGGATGAACGGAACCCACGCCGCCGAGGGCGTGAGCCGCCGGGCCAGCGCGCGGATAAGAATCAGCGCCAGCACACCGGACACCACGGCGAGCGCACGGTAGGCCAGCTCCCCCCACCCCTCGCCGAGGAAATAGAGCCAGAGCGTGTTGAGCGGGTGATTGTTGTCATGGCGGTAGAGGGTGATGATCTCGGCTGGAGTGGTGGCGCTGCGGGCCCACTGAATCGAGAGGACCTCGTCAAACCAAAGCTCGCCCCGCGCGCCAAGGACATAGAGGAGCGCAGCGACGGCGATGATGGCACCAGCCGCCGGAAGCTCCCACCGGCGGGGCCGCGGGAGCCCGGCCCGGGCCGTTGATTTCTTAGCGCGCATTCCCCGCATCCTGCCCCACGAGGTCGATCTTGCGGAGAAAATCCGCCGGGCGCGGATCCGCGGGGCGCAGGGCGAGGGCTTGTTCGAAGAGCGGCCGCGCCTTGTCGGGCTCGCCAACTTCGAAGTGGTAAACGCCGCGAAAATAGAGCGACTCGAATTTCGACTGCTCCGGAATGAAGGCGAAAATCCTCACGGACCTCGTGTCGAGACCCGAACCCGACGGAATGGGATAGGCGAACGGACGCAACCAATCCGGAATCTCCGCATCGTCCAGCAGGGTCTTGAGAAAGGTGGTCTCACCAACGACCGCCTCCCCCGACTCGCCGAGCAGCCGGGTGTAAGCCGGGCCAAAGTTGTCCCAAGACGGAATGACGATGTGGGTGATACCCGCGGCCTCGAGCTCTCGCTTGGCCTCCGCGGCATCCGCCGCGGCAAAAATGCGGGCGGCGCGCTTGAGCCCGGGCATGTTCTCCCAATAAAGCGTGCCCACCGTGCGCAGGCCGGCGTGGTAGGTCATTTCGGTCGAGGCATTCGGTCCGGTCAGCACGACCGGCACGCGCCCGGGGCTTGACTGGATGAGACGGTGCGCGATGTCGCGCAGGAGGAGATTGCCGGCGATTTCCTGCGGAATCGGAGTCTCGAGGCACGTCCGCGCCTCGACGGAGCGAACGACGAATTGCGGGACGATGGAAAAGAGCAGACTTAACCACCCACAGGCCAGTAACCCGGCAAAAACCCGTCGCTGAACCAACGAGCGGTCGGACACACTCGCGAGGCCAGCCATGACGACCAGGGCGCAGACCGCCCACAGACCGAAGGCGGCCGACGTCCAGCGAACCTGCCACACGGCGAGCGCTTGCATGAGGAGGGTCGGCGGAGCGAGGAGGAGCAGCGATCGGCGGGTCTCGTCGCCGAGGGATCCGCGCACGGCAAGGACGACGGAGGAGACGACCACCGCGAGCGGCCAAGGGTAGTAAAGCAGCCATGCGGGGTTACCGCCGGCGGCCGTGACGAGGGTCGGGAGGCTCTGGAACTCGCGGATGAACTCCTGGTGCAGCGAGAGCAAGAATTTGTCACCGACCCAGAAGAACCGTCCGCTGTCGGACGCAACCATCAGCAGGGGTGCAGCGAGCGCCGCCAGCGCCATGATCCCGAAAATGATGTCGGACGGCTTGCGCAGGAGGCGTTCCTCGCGGACGCGCCAGGCGAGGAAGCGGGAGGCAAGGAAACATCCTCCGAGCCAAGCGAAGGCGTGCAGCGGATGGTTGACCTCCAAACGCCAGCCCATGTGGCGGGGAAAATACTCGAGAAGGTAGAAGCCGAGCGAGGCGAGGCATCCCCAACCGCCCCATGTCAGCCACAACCCAGGGTCCAGCGAGCGGCGGAGCGGTCCGCGACCACACACCCACCCGCACGACACACCGCCCAGCAAAGATGCCGCCAGGATCGGGATCGCGGTGGCGGCACTGACCCATAACGCCGCCCCGCCGAGGACACCGGCACCAGCAAACCATGCCCGCGCCGCGTCGGCGCTGAGGAGAGGATTTTCCCACGCGGGCCCCTTGCCCTTGGTTCGCACGAATCCGGCACCACCAGCAACGAGGCAGATAAGGCTCCCTGCAGCGAAGAAGATGACGAGGACGTGATGGTCGGCTTCACCGGTCAGGCAGGTGCGGATGACGGGATAGGACGTGAGATTGACGAGGGCAAAAAATGCGGCTGAAAACCAGCCATAACGCCGGGCGGCCAACCACGTGAGCCCGCCGAGCAAAACCAGCAGCAAAAGGGGACCAGCCGCCATGGCCGCGTCCGCCACGAAATGTTCGGCCGGCATTCCGGTGCCCCAAGAACGGATCCACGCCAGCACCGCCAGCAGCCAGAGCAGGGCCGAGCTCCAATGCACTTCACGTCCGTCAGGCGCACTATCCATCAAGGTCTGGCGGATCCGCCAACCGCCCTCGCGAAGCATCTGCTTGGTATGGACGACCCACCAGCGGGCATCCATCGCATAATAGGGAAGGACAAGGTGCTCCTCCCGCGTGCCCGGCGCGATCCGCAAGGTGTGCGGAGCCACCTCGCTGAAGGAAACCCCGGAAACGCGCTCCACGAAGGACAGACTCGTGGCTGCATTGACCAGGTAAGCGGCTGCGGCGGCCGCCAAACAACCGAGGAGGATCCACCAAGCGGCCTGCGAGAAACTCGGCCTTGCCACCACTTGGGCCGGGGGACGCTTTCTCGATGCGGAGGTCAAGCTTCGTCGCGCTCCGGTTGGCTGGCGGCCGGCAGACCGGCGCTCTCGCCCCCGCCGTAGCCAAGCACCTCGACGCTGATGACCGAGGGAGTCTCCTCCTGAGCCGCAGCCTCGCCGGCGGTCTGCGACTGGCGGGCGAGACTGCTCGCTGGAAGCTGGCCGATATCGAGCCGCTGGGCATCATGATTCGCCAGCCCTCGGGGCTGTTTGTCAAGGCTGACGCTAAGTGGAAGACGTTTGCCGATCTACTCGCCGATTCGCGTACAACCGAAC
>JBGSSV010000212.1:0-8593 GCA_041736875.1 Chthoniobacterales bacterium
GAGGCCCGGAGGGGCGGCTGGCAACGCGCCCGGGCGGCCGGCGCGCAACAGGCCCTGCGGTTCGATGACTTCACCGAGGATGATCTGGTCGTCCACCTCGACTACGGCATCGCCCGCTACCGCGGACTGCATGTGCTCCCCGGGCAGGAGGAAGCGGGCGAGGTTTTGACGCTCGAGTTTGCCCGCGGGTCCAAGCTCTATGTCCCGCTCGACCAAGGCTGGAAAGTTTCCCGCTATGTCGGGATCGGGCGGAAAAACCCCGCGCTGAGCGAACTGGGGGACGGCCGCTGGCAGCGGGCGCGCAGCCGCGCAGAAAAATCCGTCATGGCCTACGCGGAAAAGCTGCTCCGCCTCCAGGCCGAGCGCGAGTCCGAGCCGGGGCTGACCTTTCCGCCGGACAACACGTGGCAGCGCGAGTTCGAGGATTCTTTCCCCTTCGACGAGACACCCGACCAGCTCCGGGCCATCAGCGAGGCCAAGCAGGACATGGAATCGTCGCGCCCGATGGACCGCCTCATCTGCGGCGACGTCGGCTTCGGCAAGACGGAGATCGCCATCCGCGCCGCCTTCAAGGCCGTGATGGGCGGGCGGCAGGTGGCCTTTCTCGCCCCCACCACCGTGCTGGCCCAGCAGCACTGGCAGACGCTGCGCGAGCGCATGTCCGATTACCCGGTGACGGTCGGGCTGCTCAGCCGCTTCCGCACGCCGAAGCAGCAGCGCGAAACCCTCGCCGGCCTGCGCGACGGGAGCGTGGACATCGTCATCGGCACCCACCGGTTGCTGGGAAAGGACGTCGCCTTCAAGGACCTCGGGCTTGTCGTGGTCGATGAAGAGCAACGCTTCGGCGTCCTGCACAAGGAGCGGCTGAAGGAAAACTTCCGCCGCGTCGATGTTCTCACCCTCTCGGCCACGCCCATCCCGCGCACCCTTTATCTCTCGCTCCTCGGCGCCCGCGACATGAGCACGATCGAAACCCCGCCGCCCAACCGCGTCCCGGTCGAGACAGCCATCTGCGCCTACGACGAACGCCTCATCCGCGACGCCATCCAACGCGAGCTGACGCGCGGCGGGCAGGTCTATTTCCTCCACAACCGCGTCAAATCCATCGCCCTGGTCGAGAAGCGCCTGCGCGAACTCCTCCCCGATGCCCGCATCGTCACCGGCCATGGACAGATGCCCGAGGAGGAGTTGGAGGACGTGATGAACGTGTTTGTTTCCGGACGGGCCGACATTCTCCTCTGCACCACGATCATCGAGAGCGGGCTCGATATCCCCAACGCCAACACCATCATCATTGACCGCGCCGACCGCTTCGGGTTGGCCGACCTTTACCAGTTGCGCGGCCGCGTCGGGCGATCGAACCACAAAGCCTACGCCTACCTCCTCCTCCCCCGCGATCTGCTCGGCGGGGGCGGCGCGAGCAAACGCATCGCCGCCATCCGCCAATACTCCAACCTCGGGGCCGGCTTCCGCGTGGCCATGCGCGACCTCGAAATCCGCGGGGCCGGCAACATCCTCGGCACGGAACAAAGCGGACACATCCTCGCCATCGGCTTCGAGTTCTACTGCCGCCTGCTCAAGGCCGCGGTGGCCCGGATCAAGGGTGAAAAGGCGCCCGGCCATCCTGATTTGAAAATCCATCTCGATTTCATCGCCGCCGATCCGGCCACCGCGACCACCGGACAACTCCCCGCCTGGATTCCCCCGTCGTATATTTCCGACCCACGCGAGCGCATCGCGGCGCACCGTCAGGTGGCCGAGGCCGACGCGTTGCCGGCTCTGGATGACCTGAAGAATCTCTGGCGCGACCGCTACGGGCGGCTGCCGACCCCGGCACGTCATCTCCTCAAGGTGGCGGCGGTCCGGTTGCGCGCCGCCGCGGCGGGCCTCGACCTGGTCGAAACGGAGGAAAAAGTCCTCCGGTTGCGGCGCGGCGGGGACTTCATCATGATCGGCCACCGCCACCCGAGGCTCGATTCTGACGATCCCGCCTTGAAATTGCGCCAGATTCTTAGACTCTTACAGGAATTGTGATTTCCGCCGCCCGTTTTTTGCCCGTCCTACTCGCCCTTTGTCTGCTTCTGCCGATCTCCCCGGCCGCGGCCCAACCTTCCAAGGAGCGCATGGTCGATGGCATTGCCGCGGTGGTGAATTCCAATGTCATCACCTTCGGCCAGGTGCGGGAACTGCTCATGTTCCGCCAGCGCTCGCTCGGCGAAATGTATCAGGGCGCCGAGCTGCAGGCCAAAATGAAGGAGTCACAGGATGCCTCGCTCAAGGACCTGATCGACCGCCAGTTGATCATCGACCACTTCAACAAGGAGGGGTTCTCCATCCCGCCCTACGTCATCGACGACCGGATCAACACCATCGTGCGCGAAGAATTCGGCGGCAACCGCAGCGCCTTCGTCCGCACCCTCCGCGCCCAGGGATTCAGCATGGCCCGCTTCCGCGAGATCGAACGCGACAAAATCATCGTCCAAGCCATGCGCCAGAAGGCCGTCCGCGCGGACTTCGTCATTTCGCCCGACAAAATCGAGGCCTACTACCGCAAGAATATCGCCCAGTATTCCTCGCCCGAAGAGATCAAGCTGAGCATGATCATCCTGCGGCCCGACCCCGAGGCGACCGAGGATCCGGTCGAGGCCAAGAAGACCATGGCGGCGGAAATCCGCGCCAAACTGCTCGAAGGCGCCGATTTCGCCGGCATGGCCCAGATGTATTCCGACGACAGCACGGCGGATTTCGGTGGCGACTGGGGCTGGATTGACCGCAAGACGCTGACCGAAGAGATGAACAAATTCGCCTTCGCCCTCAAGCCGGGCGAACTGAGCGAGCCGATCCAGCTCGGCGACACGTTCTACATCATGCGGGTCGATGCGAAGAAGCCGTCCGTGACCAAGCCGCTGGCCGAGGTGCGCGACGAGATCAGCAAGAAGCTTTTCGAGGAAGAGCGCCTGCGTCTCCAGGACCAGTGGATCGCCACCCTCCGGGACAAAGCCTACGTCAAAATCTACTGAGCGCGCCCGCCCGCCCCATCCTCGGCCTGACCCTCGGCGACCCGGCCGGCCTCGGGCCGGAAATCATCGGCCGGGCCCTGGCTGATCCCGCAGTGCCGACCGGTTGCGAATATCGGGTGATCGGGAGCCCGGAGGGCCACCGCCCGGGCGAACCGACCGCGGCCTCGGCCCGCGACGCTTGGGATTCGTTGGAGGAAGCCGCGACGCTCCTGCAAGCCGGCGTTATCCAAGGGGTGGTCACCGGACCGGTGGCCAAGTCCTCGCTGCACGCCCTGGGTTTTCCCTTTCCCGGGCAAACCGAATTTTTCGCCGCCCGCGCCGGGGTCGCGGACTTTGCCATGTGCCTGACCGGCGGGCCGCTCACCGTTGCCCTGGTGACCATTCATGTGCCATTGCGCGACGTGCCCAACCTCCTGCGCGCCGGAGAAATCATCCGCGTCGGCCGCCTCCTGGCCGCCTTCCAGCACCGGCGTCTCGGTCGGCCACCGCGCATCGCGGTCGCCGGGCTCAATCCCCATGCCGGGGAGGGCGGACAGTTCGGCGACGAAGAAGAAACGATCATCGCCCCGGCTGTGGCCGAGCTGGCGCGCGAAGGAGATTTCCACGGACCCCTCGCACCGGACACGGTGTTCCACCGCGCAGCCGGAGGTGAATTCGACGCGGTCCTCTGCATGTATCACGACCAAGGCCTGATTCCGCTCAAGCTCCTGGCCTTCGAGCACGGCGTGAACGTCACCCTCGGCCTCCCCTTCATCCGCACCAGCCCGGACCACGGCACCGCCTTCGACCTGGCCGGCACCGGCCGGGCCAGCCATCAAAGCATGCTTGCCGCCATCCAACTCGCCGCCACCACGCTCGAACACCCCCGACCGCAAGCGCCCTGAGCAAGGTGGACGCCGTGGGGACATACAGGGCGAGAGACCGAGCGGCTCGCGAGGACGCTCGCCCTCCACCAAACGGCCGAATCAGGCCGATCGCGCCGTCAGGCCTGCCCGCCCTCGGGAGGCACCGGCGCCGCATCGAACTCCGCCAACAAAGCTTGCGCCGCCTCCGCCTGCGCCACCTGCCATCTCTTCTTGCCAGAGGCTGCCAATTTCGCCAAATGTGGTTCCACATCTTCAGGCCCCGCCTCTGAAAACCCCTCGGCTTTATGAAAGCCACAAACCCGCGAACCCAAGCACGACAAAACTCGTGCTTCGGCGCATCCACACCCCGCCGCGCCAACCCCAAGGCGAACCGCGCCCACCAGTCCTACCACAACTTCTTGGCCCGATTTGATCTGTTAGTTCTCGCGGTTTAGCATGATCTCGTGTTGTGACAATAGATTCGCATATCTTTCTAAAATACGTTAGCCAAAGTATGAAAGCTCTCTGGCCACTCGCAATTCTTCTCATGGGATGCGGCCTCGTTCCACAAAAGGTTTCCGTCTCCGATCCAGAGGTTCAGACTCTTTATGATGCGGCCCGATTATTTCCGCGTGAAGAACACGGCTTTTCCCCTTTGCCATCAGCTCCCGATTCCGATATTCGCATAGAACGGCACGGGGATGGAACTTACAATGTGATGCTTCACATGTATAATACCACAAGACGGACAATTGCATTTCGTCTAATTGCAAGTGGACCCCAATGGATTCACGAACAAGAAACGTTTCCAGGTCCCAACATGTATGAGGATGTGGATGGTCCTTCCCGCGAACAGATCATACTCACCTACGGAACAGAGAATGTTTCAGGACACCCAACTAATCAGCTCAGCATAAGCTACCTTGGAGATGATTCTCGACTGCGCAACCAGCGTGAGCCCTCGCTTCCGCAGGTGAAGGCTGTTCTCGAAGAATGGGGATACCAAAAATGAAGGCTAACGAGCCGATGGAGCAAATCCCCGTCCCTCCGGGACTTCTGGCATGTCTCCTGCTGATTCTGCTTCGCGGGCAGGAGACATGCTAGAAGCAAGCGGGGATTCCTCATCGGGGACCTTCGGCAGCATAACTACGTGCTTCGAAAGTCCTGAGAGAACACTCACATCACCAACCAATAAAAGCAAATGGATCCTGATCTAAAAGCGTTTACCTCCATCGGACAGTTCCAAAAAATCAAACAAAACTTCCGAGAGATTCAGACAATGCTGGCATCCCTTGAGAGGTCGAATCGCGAACTAAAAGAGAGAGTCATGGTTCTTGAAGCGCGCATAAACCCCAGTTCCTCGGAACCCACTTCGAAGCTATCCCCGAAATAAATGAAGAGGCGCCGAACAAGACGAGACACAGAAACCGCCACTAGCCGCTTTGTCAACAACATCACCCGTAGTATGACCTTCAACCCCGTCTCAACGTGCGCCCCCGCCAGTGGCGGTGCGTCCTCTTTGGCGATCGGCGAAACAATAAAGCTATGAAGATCGATGGTATTTGCGTGAACATCCCGGTTAAAAATCTTGAACGGGCTGTTACTTTTTATTCGCAACTGGGATTCGAACCGCACCCAGTTTTTCGTGGACTCGATTGTCAATGCATGATTGTTAATGATCTTATCCAAGTGATGGTGCATTTGGAGAGTTCACTAAAGCATTTCACGCCGAAGCCTATTTCCGACCCATCAAATCTAACCGGCGTAGTCATATGTCTAATCTGCGATACCAAAGCACAGGTTGACGATCTTGTTTCCAGAGCCGTTGCGAATGGAGGTTCTACTTACGACGCTGCTCAGGATTTGGGATTTATCTATACCCACGGATTTCTTGATGCAGATGGCAATGCTTGGAGACTGAATTGGATGAATCCAGAAGTCCCAATGCCGAGTTGACAGTAATTAAACTTAAATGAAATTCACGGAGCCGGACGAGGCGCCCGTCAGGCTTCCTGCTTGCGCAGGAACAGACTGTGGCTGAGCTTTGGCATTCGGCAATCAAATCGATCTCATGGTTGAAGCGCCCCTCAATTCCGTGCATCCAAAGACCCGAAGCGAATGGCGCGCTTGGCTGGAAGAGAACCACACTCGCGAGGAGGGCGTTTGGCTTGTCACATACAAGAAGGCCACTGAGAAACCCCGCATTGAATACGATGTTTCTGTTGAAGAGGCATTGTGCTTCGGATGGATAGACAGCAAGCCTCGGAAGCTTGACTCTGAGCGTTCTCTACTGTGGTTTGCGCCTCGCAAGGCCCGAACGGGATGGTCCAGGCCAAATAAAGATAGAATAGAGCGGCTGATTACACAGGGCAGAATGGCTCCTGCGGGTTTGGTCAAGGTGGATGCCGCAAAACAGGATGGATCCTGGGCCTCCCTTGACAGTATCGAGGCACTTGAGATTCCGCCGGACCTTGCGGCTGCTATGGCAAGAAGACCTCCAAGTGCAGATTATTTCCGCGCGTTTCCGCGTTCTGTGAAACGCGGCATTCTTGAGTGGATTGCTACAGCGAAGATGCCTCAAACCCGAGCCAAGCGGATTGAAGAGACGACCTGTCTAGCGTTTGAGAACAAGCGAGCAAACCAATGGAGAGGATGACGCACAGCCAATGGGAAATAGGCCGAACGGGCGCATTCACCTTATCCCTGTCCCTTCGGGACTTTCGAGGGGAGGCGTGGTCCGTCGGGCGGGCGCGGACGGCGGCTCAGATCATATACTCCGGCTCGCCGGACAACTCGTGCAGACCGCACTCGCGTTTGAGGCCGCTGAACCGGGTTTGTTCCGCCGTCATGCCGTCGGCAAAACGTGTCGTGCTGTGCGTGTCGCCCACGCTGACGTAGCCCTCTTCCCACAGCGGATGGTAGGGCAGCCCGTGGGTTTGCAAGTATTCGTAAACCTCGCGGTCGCTCCAATCGATGATGGGGTGAACTTTGAGGACGCGGTTCTGGCGTTTGAGCACGGACAAGCCCCCGCGGGTTGAGGCATGGTCGCGCCGCAGTCCGGTCATCCAAACCCGCGACCCGAGGTCGCGCAGGGCGCGGTTCATCGGCTCGACTTTGTTGATCCGCCCGTATTTTTCGAGCCCCTCGAGCCCCTGCTCCCAAAGCTTGCCGTAAACCGCCTCCTGCCGCGCGGCTGTCATGAGCGGGGAATAGACCTTGAGGTTCAAGGAGAGCCGCTCGGTCAACTGGTCGGCAAAGCGGTAGGTCTCGGGAAAGAGATAGCCGGTGTCGATGAAGACGACCGGAATCTTGGGGTCGACCTGGGTGATGAGGTGCAGCATGACCGCCGCCTGGACGCCGAAGCTGGTGCTCATGAGCGCGTGACCGCGGAATTCCTCCAAGATCCAGCGCACCCGCTGATCAGGCGTCAGGGGCTCGATCTCGCGGTTCCACGACGCGACCTGCGCGTCATCGAACTCTTGGTCAGGATGGAAGGGCATACAAAGGAACCCTGCGACATAGGCGGCGGAGACACGGGCGGCAAGCTGCAAATGGCCGCGATTTCCATGGACCAGAGTGGTTGATCAAAGCGATAAGATTGTTGTGCCTCGTCTGTTTCCCCCTCTGGTCGTGCTGGTGGCCGGCCTGCTTTTTGTTCCCGGCTGCCAACCGCCCCAACCTCCCGCCGATGCCTGGGAGCACGCGGGGTTTCTCCGTCATGCGCCGGGCAACAGCGAGGGGTTTCTCGCCCTGCGTCAGCCCGGACCGCGGTGGCGCGAGATGGCTCCGGCCTGGGAGGCCGTCCTGGCCCAGCCCGCCATCCAGACAGCCGCGGAACGCTCCCCGGCGGGACAAATTCTCACCGCTTTTCTCGCTGAACCGAAGGCCGGGACGCTCGCCGCCGCCCTCGGATCTGCCGCGGAGGAAGAAATGTTCGTGGTCCTCGGCCCCGGCACGGCCGCGCAGCTCAGCTCGCTCCAGCAAATCAAGCGCATCTTCGAAGCAGCGCGCATCCGCAACCTCTTCACCCCGGCGCTGCCCGGCGGGCTTGATGCGACCGAAGAGCCGCCGCCCGATCTTCTCCCCGAAGAGACCGCCTCGGCCGCGTTCTCCGAGGTTCGCGCCCCGCTGCCCCCGGCCATGGAGACAGCCCTCCAGCATTTCGTCAAAAACGCCGAAGCCCCCCCGATCCTCATCGGGATGAAATCCGCGGACGGCCCGGGCACGGTGCCCGGCGTGCTCGAGGCCTGGGCGCAGAACCTGCCGGAAAAATTCCCCCGCGACACAGTGGACGTGCCTCCGCACGGGAAGATCACGCGGGTGCGGTTGCCTATTTCTCAGTTTGTGCCGCGCGACGCCGCCGTGCGGGCCCGCGACCTTCTGGCCGCCACGATCGGCGATCCCTACAGCGCCACCTACATCGTGCGCGACCTCCTGGCCAAGACCACGGTGGTCAGCTTCGGCCGGGCCCACGGCTACTTCGTCATTTCGGTCGGCACGGAAAATCTGATCGATCTGTTGGCTGCGAAGGTGGACGGCTCGCTTGCGGCCAACCCGGCGATCGCACCGCTGGCGCCGTTGTTCGGACCCGAAACGACGGCCCTGTTCTACGCCGATGCCCTCATCACCGGTCTGGCCGCCTCGCCGCCGCCGGTCGGGGAGTATCTCGACGCCGCCCTCGAGTCGGCGCTCGAGTTTGCCCCGGCCGGCCGCATTCGCCCCCTGCGC
>JBGSSV010000065.1:0-20964 GCA_041736875.1 Chthoniobacterales bacterium
CCGCGCCGGTCACGCAGACCCGGGCGGAGGTGCCGGGCTGGGTCGTCGCGCTCCTGCGGGCCGCGGCGGGGGTTTGTCCGCGGGCGAAATTGTCGCCGCTGCGCTTCGTCCACGGGAAAACCGCGTTGCCGCGGTTGACCGCCGATGACGACTACATGGCCTACCTGCAAACCATCCCGCACCGCGTCGGCGGGTTCACCATCGATTTTCTCGCCAAGTTCGAGGACCTGATGCGGGGTGCCCGGGAGAATGCCGGCCGGATCACGGCGCCCACGCTTCTGCTCGCGGGCGGGCATGATGTTTTCATCCGACCGGACCAGAGCCGTTCTTTTTTTGACTCGCTCGGGGCGGAGGAGAAGGAGTTCTGCCTCTATCCCGAGAGCCACCACTTGCTCTGGCATGATGTGGACCGCAACGATGTGCTGGCCCGTATTGGCCGATGGATCGCGGAGGGATCCAGGTGAGAGCAGAGGCGCGCCGGGTGGCGGAAAATCCGGCCCCGCACGACCCGTGGCGGCGGTGGGGGCCGTATGTTTCGTCGCGGCAATGGGGCACGGTGCGCGAGGACTACAGCGAGGACGGCGACGCGTGGAGCTACTTCCCGCACGAGCACGCCCGCCAACGGGCCTACCGTTGGGGCGAGGACGGAATCTTCGGACTTTGCGACCGCGACCAGCACCTCTGCTTCGCCCCGACGTTCTGGAACGGACGGGACCGGATCCTGAAGGAACGCTTTTTCGGGCTGACCGGTCCACAGGGCAACCACGGCGAGGACGTGAAGGAGCAATACTGGTATCTGGAGGCGACGCCGACCGGTTCCTGGCTGAAGGCGCTCTACCGCTACCCGCAACAGGCCTTTCCCTACGAGCAACTCGTGGCGGAGAACGCGCGGCGCTCGCGGCACGAAGCGGAATACGAATTGATCGACACGGGCGTGCTGGATGGGGGGCGCTACTTCGACATCGAGGTGACCTACGCGAAAGTCTCACCGGAGGACATTCTGATCCGCATCGCCGCAACCAATGCCGGACCCGCCGTCGCCCCGTTGTGGATCCTGCCCACCATGTGGTTCCGCAACCGCTGGTCGTGGGACCCGGCCCGCCCGAAAGACGCTTCGCTGCAGGCGGCGGAGCACGCGCTGATCGTGGCGCGGGAACCGTTGCTGGGCGAGTGGGTGCTCGAAGGCGCACCGGCGAAGGAGGTGATTTTCACCGAGAACGAAACGAACAATGCGTTGCTCTTCGGCAGCCCGAATGCCTCGCCGTTCACCAAGGATGCGTTCCACCGCCATCTCATCCAGGCTGAAGATGGCGCGGTGAATCCCGCGCGGGCTGGAACCAAGGCCGCAGCGGTCTATCACCATCAACTGGCCCCCGGCCAGACCTGGACCTTGTTCTGGAGTCTGCGCCGCGCCGGGGCTTCGCCGCGGACGGCGGAAGACTTCGAGCGGCCAGTGGCCATGCGCGAGCGCGAGTGTGCGGAATTCTACGAGGACTTGGCCGCGCCGGACCTCGACGCCGGAGCTCGCCGCGTCCAGCAAGAGGCGCTCGCAGGTCTCGAGTGGAACAAACAATTTTACCACTACGACGTGCGCAAGTGGCTCGACGGGGATCCGGCTTTTCCCCCGCCGGTGCGCCGGAACCCGCGCAACATCCAATGGCAGCATTTCATCGCACACGATGTCATCTCCATGCCCGATGACTGGGAGTATCCGTGGTTTGCCTGCTGGGACTTGGCTTTCCACTCGATCCCGCTTTCGCTCTCGGACCCGGCGGCGGCCAAGCACCAACTCAAACTGCTGCTCAAGGAATGGTATATGCACCCGAACGGGCGGTTGCCGGCCTACGAATGGAATTTCGGCGATCCGAATCCACCGGTCTACGCGTGGGCCGCGTTGCGGACCTATTTCGCCGACGGCCGCCACACCGGGCAAAAAGACCGGCTGTTTCTCGAGCACGTTTTTCACGCACTCCTGATCAACTTCACCTGGTGGGCCAACGCGGCCTCCCGTGACGAGGAGATGGAGGTTTTCGGCGGGGGATTCCTCGGGCTCGACAACGCCAGCCCGTTCAACCGCAGCGAGCCGCCGCCGGAAGGCGGATACCTCGTGCAGAGCGACGGGACCAGCTGGATGGCCATGTTTGCCCTCAACATGCTGCTCATCGCCCTCGAGTTGGCGCGCGAGAACATCGCCTACCAGCCCCTGGCCGGAAAATTCCTCATGCATTTCCTCTACATCTCCTCGACGCTCGACCTGACGGGCCGCGAGGGTGCGGACCTTTGGGACGAGGAGGACGGGTTCTACTACGACCAGTTGCACCTGCCGGACGGGCGCCGGATTCCGATCAAGCTGCGCTCGATCACCGGCCTGATCCCGCTTTTTGCGGTGGAAACGGTGCCGCCGGAGTTGGCCGAGCTAGGCCGTCCGCTGGTCAACCGCTGGGACTGGTTCCTCAACCGCCGACCCGACATGCAGGAGCGTGCCGACCGTTGGCGAAAAACCAACGCCGACGGGGTGCATCTTTTCGCCGTGCTGGACCGTCCGAGGTTGGAGCGGATTCTGGCCGTCCTGCTCGACGAGAAGGAATTTCTCGGACCCTTCGGCATCCGCTCACTCTCGCTCTGGCACCGCGATCACCCCTACAATCCGGTGATCGCCGGATGCCACTGCCGGGTGGACTACGCACCGGGCGAATCGACCAGCGGGCTTTTCGGCGGCAACTCCAATTGGCGCGGCCCGGTCTGGATGCCGGTCAACCACCTCATCATCGAGTCACTGCGCAAATACCACACCTACTACGGGGACACGCTGACCGCGGAGTTTCCCACGGGTTCAGGCCGGCGCCTGCACCTCGGGGCGATTGCCGATGAATTGACCAAACGCCTCACCTCGCTCTTCCTCCCGGGGCCCGACGGCCGGCGACCCGGCGATGGCGGCCGAGAGGGCGACCCGCGATTGTTCCATGAGTATTTCCATGCCGATACTGGCCAGGGTCTCGGAGCCTCGCACCAGACAGGTTGGACCGCCTGCATCGCCGACCTGCTTCAGCGCAGAAGCCCGGCGTGATCCGGCGGGACCTGCTTGTCTTCCCCCAACGGAGCAGACAATCTGGGGCTCCGGACCAATCAAACCCGACCGGCCTTCATCCCATGAAAATTTACCTCAACGGCAAGCTTGTCCCCAAGGAAGAGGCCTGCGTCTCCGTCTTCGACCATGGCCTGCTCTACGGGGACGGCGTCTTCGAGGGAATTCGCTTCTATGCCGGACGGGTTTTCCGCCTCGATGAGCACCTCGACCGCCTCTACCGATCGGCCCGCGCCATCGCATTGAACATCCCGATCGACCGGGCCGCCATGTCGCTCGCGGTCCTCGAAACAATCCGGGCCAACGAAATGATCGACGGCTACGTGCGTTTAGTCGTAACCCGCGGCGAGGGCTCTCTCGGGCTTTCCCCGAAGAGTTGCCCGAAGCCGACCATTTTCATCATCGCGGCCGGGATCAGCCTCTACCCGGAGGAAATGTATGCAAACGGGCTCAAGGTCGTGACCTGCGGCACCCGCCGCATCGCCCATGGTGCGCTCAGCCCGATGGTCAAGTCGCTCAACTACCTCAACAACATCATGGCCAAAATCGAAGCCGAGCAGGCCGGGGCCGGCGAGGGCCTCATGCTCAATGAGCAGGGCTATGTGGCCGAATGCACCGGTGACAACGTCTTCGTCGTGCACGGGGGCCGCATCATTTCACCACCCATCGCGGCCGGCGCATTGGCCGGTGTGACCCGCGCGGTGGTCTTTGAGCTGGCCCGGAAGGCCGGCATCGATATCCGCGAGGAAAACATCACGCGCTACGACATTTATACGGCCGACGAGTGCTTCCTCACCGGCACGGCGGCGGAGATCATTTCCGTGGTCGAACTCGACGCCCGTCCGGTCAATGACGGGAAACCTGGGCCGGTGACCAAGCTGCTGACGGAGAAATTCCACGAGTTGACGCGCACGACCGGCACGCCGATTGGTTAGAATATGCTCTGCGAAGTCTGCCAGAAAAACGACGCGACGGTTTTCCTCACCCAAATTGTCGAGGGAAAAATGCAGAAAGCCAATCTCTGCGAGGGCTGCTCCAAGGAAAAGGGCGTAAGTGATCCGACGGGATTCGCCCTGGCGGACATGCTCCTGGGGTTGGGTGCCTCGCAGCAGATCGAGCGAGGGCAACCGTCGCAACGTTGCCCGGTCTGCGGCTTCACCCAGGCAGATTTCAAAAAAACGGGGCGGCTGGGCTGCAGTTCCTGCTACGACACTTTTGCCGACGGCCTGGCCAACCTGCTCAAGGGCATGCATAAGGGACTGGTCCACACCGGGAAGATGCCCGCGCGCCTCTCCCGCCAGTTCGCCATGGCGGACCGGGTCAAGACCCTCGAGAGCGAGCTGGACCAAGCGGTCAAGCAGGAGAAATACGAAGAAGCCGCCCGACTGCGCGACGAGATCCGCCAACTCGAGCACGAGCTGCAGGCATGACTTTCGAGAACATCACCGCCAAGCCCGGGCAATGGCTGCAGGGCGAAGGCCCGCACGGAAAAATCGTCGTGAGCAGCCGCATCCGCCTGGCCCGCAACCTTCGCGACCGCCCATTCCCCGGCTGGGCCAAGAAGGCCGAGCGCCTGCAGATTCTCGGCGAAATCCGCGACCATGTCGGCGCCATCCCGGCCATGCAGGCCGGCTACGCCGCCGCGTTGTCCGACCTGAGCGCGCTGCAAAAACAAATCCTCGTCGAACGCCATCTTGTCAGCCGCGAGCACGCGGCGAAAAACGCCGGCAGTGGCGCCGTCGTCATCAGCCACGACCAGCAACTCAGCATCATGATCAACGAGGAGGATCACCTCCGCATGCAATCGCTCCTCCCCGGGTTGCAACTGAGCGAGGCTTTCCGCATCAACAACGAGGCCGACCTTTTCCTCGAAGACCGCCTGCCCTACGCCTTCCACCCCGAGCTCGGCTACCTCACGGCCTGCCCGACCAATGTCGGCACCGGCCTGCGCGCCTCCGCCATGGTCCATCTGCCCGGCCTCGTCCTGGCCGAACAAATCAACCAGATCGTCAATTCGGTCGGCAAAATCGGCCTGGCCGTGCGCGGCCTCTACGGCGAGGGCACGGAGGCCTTGGGCAACCTTTTTCAAGTCTCGAACCAGACAACCCTCGGCGAGACGGAGGAGGAGATCATCGACCGGCTCGGCAAGGTCATCGAGCAGGTCATCGAGCACGAGCAAAACGCCCGCCAGACCCTGCTTGAGCGCCGGGCCAACATGCTCCTCGACCAGATCGGCCGCGCCTACGGCATCCTCGGGAACGCCCGCTCGATCGCCTCCAAGGAAACCCTCAATCTTCTCTCCATCCTCAAACTCGGTGCCGATCTCGGGCTTTTCCCCGAAACCACCCAGCTGGCGGTGGACGAACTTTTCATCACCACCCAGCCGGCGCACCTGCAACTCGGAGCACGGGAGGAAAAATTGAGCCCCGAGGAGCGCGACACCTTGCGCGCCGACTTGGTCCGTGCAAAAGTGAAAATTATTCCAGAACCGAACATCGCCAAGGTCGGACCGGCAGCGAACGGAAGGAAAAAGGACCAATGAACAACTTCACCCCACGCGCCCAACAGGTTCTCGCCCTGGCCCGCAAAGAAGCGGACCGTTTCAACCACAATTACGTGGGCACCGAGCATCTTCTGCTCGGGCTGATCAAGCTCGGGCAAGGGGTGGCGATCAACGTGCTGGCCAAAATGGGCCTCGACCTCGAGACCGTGCGCATGGAGGTGGAGAAGCAGGTCGGCTCCGGCCCCGAGACCAAGATGGTCGGCAACATTCCTTACACCCCGCGGGTGAAAAAAGTCCTCGCCCTGGCCGGCAAGGAAGCGAAGGCCCTCGGCCACTCCTACGTCGGCACCGAGCATATCCTCCTTGGCCTTCTCCGCGAAGGCGACGGGGTAGCCGCCAAGGTTTTGAAAAATCTCGATGTCGACATCGAGCGGACCCGCAACGAAATCCTCCGCGAGCTCAACCCCAACTTCAGCCCGGAGGATGAGGATATGGAGGGCGCCGAAGTCGGGGGCGGGAGCACCGGCAAAAAGGAAGTCAAAACCCCTGCCCTCCGCGCCTTCGGCCGTGACCTGACGGAAATGGCCCGCAAGGGCAACATGGATCCCGTCATCGGCCGGGCGAACGAGATCGAGCGCGTCATCCAGATCCTCTGCCGCCGCACGAAGAACAATCCCGTCCTCATCGGCGAAGCCGGCGTGGGCAAGACCGCCATCGCCGAGGGCCTGGCGCAGGAAATCATCGCGGGCAATGTGCCCGAACTTCTCCGCGAGAAACGCGTCATCACCCTCGACCTCGCCCTCATGGTTGCGGGGACCAAATACCGCGGCCAGTTCGAGGAACGCATCAAGGCAGTGATGGACGAAATCCGCAAGAGCAAGAACATCATTCTTTTCATCGACGAGCTGCACACCATTGTCGGGGCCGGTTCGGCCGAGGGCGCGATGGACGCCTCGAACATCATCAAGCCGGCCCTCTCCCGCGGAGAACTCCAGTGCGTCGGTGCAACCACGCTCAACGAATACCGCAAATACATCGAGAAAGACTCGGCCCTTGAGCGGCGCTTCCAGACGGTCAAGGTCGAGGCCCCCAGCGTCGAGGAGACCGTGCTCATCCTCAAGGGGATCCGCCCGAAATACGAGGCGCACCACAAGGCGAAACTGACCGACGAAGCTCTCGAATCGGCGGCCAAGCTTTCCGACCGCTATGTCACCGGCCGCTTCCTCCCCGACAAGGCCATCGACGTGATGGACGAAGCGGGGGCCCGGGCGCGCATCCAGAACATGACCCGTCCGCCGGACGTCAAATCGCTCGAATCCGAGATCGAGGAGATCCGCGGCCAGAAGGAGGCAGCCATCAAGGCTCAGGACTTCGAGAAGGCGGCGGCCCTGCGCGACAGCGAGAAGCAAGCCCGCGAGAAGCTTGATCAGATCATGAACGACTGGCGGGCCAGTCGCGACGAGAAGGAAGTGGTGGTCGGCGAGGAGGAAATCCTCCACGTCATTTCCAAGTGGACCGGCATCCCGCTCTCCCGCATGGACCAGAACGAGACGCGCAAGCTCCTCACGATGGAAAACGAGTTGCGCAAGAAAGTCATCGGCCAAGACGAGTCCGTCATCGCGATCAGCAAAGCCCTGCGGCGGTCGCGCGCCGACCTCAAGGATCCGCGCCGCCCGATCGGTTCGTTTATTTTTCTCGGCCCGACCGGCGTGGGGAAAACCTTCCTCGCGCGCTCGCTGGCCGAGTTCATGTTCGGCGACGCCGACTCGCTCATCCAGATCGACATGTCGGAATACATGGAGAAATTCACCGCATCGCGCCTCATCGGTTCGCCCCCGGGCTACGTAGGCCACGAGGAAGGCGGACAGCTCAGCGAGGCGGTGCGCCGCCGTCCCTATTCGGTCGTGCTTTTCGACGAGATTGAAAAGGCCCACCCCGACGTGATGCACCTGCTTCTCCAAATTCTGGAGGAGGGAAAAATCACCGATTCCCTCGGCCGGAAAATCGACTTCCGCAACACCATCATCATCATGACGTCGAACGTCGGAGCCGAACTGCTGAAGAAGCAGACCTCCCTCGGCTTCGGTGCGGCCAAGCTCGACGAAAGCCACGAGGGCATGCGCGACAAGGTGATGGAGGAAACCAAGCGTGTCTTCAAACCCGAGTTCCTCAACCGTCTCGACGACATCATTGTCTTCCACTCGCTGGCCAAGGCGGATCTCGAACACATCGTCGATCTCGAGGTGCGGAAAGTCATCGACCGCCTCAAGGCTAAGGACATCACCGTCGTCCTCGAACCCGACGCCAAAGAGTTTCTCATCAGCAAGGGCTACGATCCGCAATACGGAGCGCGCCCCATGCGCCGCGCGGTCGAGCGCTACCTCGAAGACCCGGTGGCCGAGGAAATCATCCGCGGCAGTTACAAACCCGGACAAGAACTGCGGGTGGTCCGCGAGGGTGAGAAGCTCGCTTTCAAAAGCAAGGGCGAAGTGGAACCGCCCGCCTTGGCCGCCGCGGAAAAACCCGAGTAGCCCGCGCTACCGCAAACTCCACCGGAACCCGGCCTCCTCCGCCGGGCCGGACAGGAGCCACTCCTCTGCGGCCGCAGCCGGCCCGTCGCGTCCAGCCTCTTGCTCCACCCGAGGCCATCCGGAGCCGGTTTCCCATCCGGCGGGCATCGGTGCGATGCCCGTGTTGAGCAGCAGAACGAGCTGGCTGGCGCGCAAAGCGGGAGAGGACGAGAGAGTCAGAACTCCGTTGGCCAGAGGACCGGATGCGCCCATGGTTATTTGGAAAGGTCCTGCCTGACCGAATCCAGAGAGGTCGAGCCGCGGTTGCCACGGCTGCTGGCTGGCGAACTGCACCGAGCCTTGTGCGTTGAACGAGACACCGGAAGGAACCTCGACCTTGAGGCTTTCGACGCCGAGGTTCCCAGAAATCCACGGCTGGCCGAGGGGACCTTCGATTTGCAGATCCGGACGGAGAAGCCCGGCCTCCCGGTCCGCGCCGACTGGCACCGGCTGGCTGGCCGTCAGGCGAATCTTGGTCGTCCAAGCGGAGAAGGGAAGCTGATTGAAGGCCCACGGCGCGGAGACTCCGGCGGGCTGCGGGGCGGCCGAGCTTTGCGGTGTGATGTTCAAGCGGCGGAGCACGCGACTCCCGGCCAGGTCCACCGCACCCTCCACCGAGCCGCCATCGGATCCACCTTTCGCTACGAGCTCCAACGTTCCCTCCAAAAGCAGATCCTCGTTGCGAAAGAAACGCAGATTGGTGCCGCGAGCAGACAGATCATAGGACGGCCGAGCGGCCTCGCGAAAATCCATCCGGCCGGCCAAGTCCACCACCCCCTCACCCATCTTGGCCCGGGCCGCCTCCAAAGTGGCCTGGTTTCCAGCCAGAACGACCTTGGCTTGCACGTCCGTCAAGGGCTCCCAGCCTTTCGGCGGCTCCATCCGTCCGCCGGTCCATCCGAGCGTGCCATCCAACTGCGGCTCGGCAGCGGTGTGCGACACCTTGATCTCCCCCGTCACTCCACCGGACGCGAAGCGAAAACCGCCCAGCTTCGGGCGAAAGGAACGAAGGTCGAGCGACGGGACGTTCAGGTGCATATCCCAAGGCAGACGGCCATCGATCATCGTCCATCCGCCCTCCGGCCCCTCGCCCATCAGCGGCAGGTTGGCCTGGAACTGCACGGCCTTGGCACCGTCGGGATGAAGCTTGGCCGCAACCGCCGCGCGGCAGTCCTTGACCTGCAGGCTCAACTCGGCCCGGGAAGCCGGCAGCGAAAGGCCGGGAAACTCGGCCCGCAGGCCCGCCACCTCGAGCCGTCCGTCCACCGAGGCATTCTCCCACGGCCCGCTCGCGTCGAGACGCAGATCGACGCGTCCCCGCAAGGACGTTTCCTGGCCGAACAACTCCACCAGCGAACCGAGTTCGAGATCTTCCGAACGCACCGAGGCGTAGACGTCATGGGCGGGCATGATCGCCTCGCTCCACGAACGACCATCGAGCACGGCCGCGAGGGAAACGGGCAGGAAAAATTCGCCGCGCAGCAGGCGGGTGCGGCGGCTGAACAACTGGATGTCTTGCACGGACAAACCCTTGGCTCCGAAGTAAAGCGACGAGGAGAGCGTGAGCGGACCACGATCCAGCAGGAAGCGGCTCACGTAGATGTTCCCCGGCGCGTAGGTAGCCGCGAGGTTGGCGTTGACCGGCACGGGGTTGAGATCGCCGGTGAACTTGACCAGTTCAAGGCCGGCCACGCCGGAGTGCGCTGAACCGGACCCGTCGCCTTCCCAAAAAAGCAGCACTCCTCCTTCCCTCGCCCAGTCCGGGGCGAACCGCCCGAGCGGCTCGAGATACCGGGCGATCTCGCGCACGCGCAGCTCGAGACGGCCCTGATACGAAACATTGTCCGCGACCGAAATCCGTCCCTCGCCACGCAGAAAATTCACCCCGCTCCACGCCTCGATCCCCCCGAAGGAAATGTCGCGGCCGGACGAAACGGCGTCGGCCTGCACCCAATCAACAGCCAAGCCGCGCAGCCGGAGATTCCACGCGCGCAGGCTGGCCCAGCCCTTGCTGTCACGGGCGGTGCCGGTAGCCGAGCCGTGCGCCTGCAACCCGCCGGCAGAAACTTTCCACCGGTCTCCCGCCAAGGCGGCGAGGGCGCGCAGATCGCCGACCTCCATCCGCCAAGCTGCTTGGAACGCCGCGTCGCTCCAACGCGCGCCCTCCACCGGCAGGGTGATCCCGCCGGAGAGATCCACCAGATTGGCCGGCTGACGCAGGAGGAGCTGGTCCAACTGCAACCGCCGACCAGCCAGGCTCAACCCGAGCTTGGCCTCCGTGAAGGCCCGCGGGCCGGCCGCAAAATCCCGCACCTCCGCGCGCAGGGCCAATTGCGCCTCGTCCGGATGCTGCAGATCGCCGTTGAAAGTGAGCTTCGCCGTGTCGAGCCGCCCCTTCCATCCGCCCGGCAGGGCGAAAAAATCGCCAGCCTGCTCGAGCGAAAGATTCCAAGCATTGACCGACAACTTCAAGGCGAACGGCTCGAGGAGAAAATCCGCCTGCACATAACCTCCGAACATGGAGGAAGCCAGATTGCCCGCTGGCGCGCCGACCAAGGCGAAGGAAAAGGTGTCAATCGACACATTTTCGGCCAGGCGCAGATCCGCGAGGTAAAGGCGACCGCCAGCCCAGCCCGAGACGGCCCGCAGATCGGTCAAGGTTTTCTCCCCATCGCCGTGGCGCAACGTGACCCGGCGCGCTTGCACGACATCCGGGGCAGCCTCATCGAGCCGTCCGGCCAGCCCCTCAAGAGTCAAGGACTGCGGCCCATGATGCAGGGTGAGTTGGGAGGCGGTGAACTCGATCACTTGCGGGACCAGCGCCAGCGAAGCGGAGGAGGATTCCGCCGACCCGAGCGGCGTCTGCTCGACCGGATCCGCCGGGCGCTCGATGGCCAGTGCACCATCCAAGTCGCGCACCTCCATCTTGTGCACCCATCGCCGGGGCGATTGCAGCCACTGCCATGGCGGAGTCCAAAACAACGCAACGCGCCCCGCCCGCAGGCTCGTGCCATCCGCGCCACTCATTTGCACCTCCTCCAGCACAAGCGGGGATGAAATCGCCGCACGCACGCGCTCCACGCGTAAGTGGTAACCGGCACGGGCCGCAGTCCACGGCACAAGATGGGCCGCCGCCCAGCTGAGAATCGCTCCCTGAGTGAACGCCAAGACCAGCAGGACCGCGAGGAGAAGACCCAGACGGCCCAGACGTTTGCGGTAGGGGGGAGAAGCAGGCGTGTCAGCCTCGATCATGTCGCCATCTGCCTCCGTGGGGCACGATCTGAAGACATACCCCTAAAAAGTTGCAGCCCCCCTCGTCGAATGACGAGAAGGGCTGCTGTTCCCCCCAGAACAATCTTTACTAAAGATGTGGACATACTAACGAAAGGCCGTGCTCGCGCAAGAAGTTTTTTCACTTTTCCTAAGACGGGAGGAACATCCAATGCAATCAGTTGATGTCGAAGTATTTACGATTTGTTACAAATGCGTCACAAGGCGTCGCGGGGGCCTATTTGAAGATGAGCATCCGAATCCCTATCAGAATCATGAGGATTGCGAAAACCCGGGCGAGGGCTTCATTGGACAGATACTTGAGCCAGTCGGCGGCGAACCATGCGGTGCAGGCGGCACCGAGGACGACGGGAAGCACGATGGGCCACTTGACCAACGAGGCGGCGGAATATTTCGCCGTGGCCACCATGGAGACAATGATGATGACGGCAAGCGACGTTGCCACGGCGGATTTCTGATCGAGGGCGAGGAAGAACACAAAAGCCGGCACCATGATGAGGCCACCGCCGACGCCGCAGAGTGCGGCGAGAATTCCGGTCAGCGCCCCAATGCCGATCCCGAGTGCAAACTGCCACCAGGTCATGCTCCCGCGGACGCCTCCGTCGCCAGCCAATCAAGGCGGTGATCGACCATGCGGTCGCCGTCGAACTCGAAAAAGCCGCGGAAACTGCGCCCGGCCAGCAGCCCGGGCAGCCAGTGGCGGTCATCCGCCCACATGCGGTCGTAGGGGATCTCCGCCACGCGCACCCAAAGCGGGATCGCCTCGTCGGTTTCCACCGGCTCCCCGTCGCAGTCCGCGGCGAGAAAAACCGCGCAATGCAGCGAATATCCGTCGGCGAACTGAAAGTGCAGTTCGCCCCGCATCTGCGGCTCGCGGGGCACCACGCCCAATTCTTCGCCGACCTCCCGCACGGCCGCCTCCAAAGCCGTTTCCCCGGGCTCGAGACGGCCGCCGGGTCCGTTGATCTTCCCGGCCCCCAGCCCGCGCTTCTTGTGAATGAGCAACACCTCGTCGCCTCGTGTGATGAAACACAAGTTGGCCCGCTCCCGCGGTTCCCAGTTGGCCCAGTCGGTCGTCATGCGCAGTTGGTGGGCGGGACGGCTAGCGCGCGGACTTCCGGATCGGCACCACGAGCACCGGGCACGGCGCGTGCTTGAGCACGCCATTGACCACGCTGCCGGTGAAGAGGTGGTAAAGCGCGCCATGGCCATGCGATCCCATGACGATCAACTCCGCACTGCATTCCTTGGCCGCCGAAATGATTTCATCGGCCGGCAGCCCGAAGCGCACGGAAGACTCGCACTTCAGGCCTTGGCCCTCGAGTTTGGCCGCCAACTCCTTGACCTGCGCGGTCTCGACGCGCTTCTCGCTCTCGAGGTCCTGCCCCGCGCTCAACCTCATCATCTCCGGATCGGTTTCAAACCCGGCCACCTCGGCGATCGGCTCAATCACATGCAGGAGAAAAAGCCCGGACTCGCGCCGCCGCGCCTGCTCGGCCGCCACGGCCAGCAGGCTTCCCGCCGGGTCGCTGAAATCCACCGGAACCAGAACCATCTTCATCCCCGCATCATCAGCCCGCCTGCCCCCGCGGGGCCAGCGAGAAATCAAGCCACCCGCCCGATGGACACCGGCCCGCCTTTATGGCAATTTCGGGCCAATGACATGACTGCGGCTGTTCTGATCGTGATGCTGACCCTCCTTGCCTCGTCCGTCCGCGCCGAGGACACGAACGAGGTCATGGTCGATGATTTCGCCCGCGAGGAACTCGGGGTCAATGAACTGACCGCCCCCTCGATCCAGAGCCTGTTTGCCGACCTCGAAGTCTTCAAACCCGTCCCGGTTGCGCTCATCGCCGAGACTGACTTCGACCGCGTCTACAACAACCGTTTCCAGACCTCGCTCAACTTCGGTGCCCTCATCTGCGACGGCTTTTTTGCAGTGCTGGCCGAGCAAAAGCCGCTGATCCAAAAAGTCGGCCGCTCGCTGCTCCGTCAGGCCAAGAGCCTCGCCGTCGGCCAGCGTCTTTCGACCCACGCCAACAGCCTGCTGGAACTCGGCCAACGCGGCGATTGGGCCGAGCTGAAACTCGAGTTGATCAAAACCCAGAGCGATGTCGAGCAGGCCATGATCGAACTGCGCGACGAGGAGATGGCCCACATGGTCAGCCTCGGCGGATGGCTCCGCGGCCTCGAGATCGGGACGATCGTCACGGCGGACAATTACAGCCCGCAGCGTGCCGCCGGCCTGATCAAGCCCGACGTCATGGACTACTATCTCGACCGCCTCCAGACGCTCAACCCGCGGATCAAGAACAGCGAGGTTGTCACCGGCATCACCTCCCGCCTCGAAACCATCCGGTCCATCACCGCCGAAGCATCCGGCCGCGCCCCCTCGCTATCCGAGGTCCAGCGCATGCGCGACCTGGCCGTGGAAATCAACCAGACCATGTCCGCCCGTGTGGACAACGAGGGCCGCATCATCAAGGAACGGTAGCTGCGCGCGGACAAATCTCATGCCGGTCGTCTTCCGTCCGCCCCCGCGCAGCCACGCCCCAGCCCTCCACGGCACGGCGGAGCGCTTCTTCCGGGCCGCATGGGAGGACGCCCCGCAGGATGCGGCCGGGCTCGGATTGAAGGAATACCGCGGCCACCTCGGCCCGAATGATCCGGCGGCGCACCGGCGGCAGGCGGACCGACTGAGGCAAACCCTGGCGGTCATCGAGGCCATGCCTGCGCTGGAAGGCGACGATTGGACCGACCGCCGGGCCTTCCTCGCCAGTTTGCGCACCGGCCTGTTTTTCCACGTCACGCATCCCCGCTGGCAACTCGACCCGCAGATTCACAGCGGCACGGCGGTCAACAGCGTCTTCCACCTTTTCGTCCGCGAAGCCGGCAACCTGCGGGCCGCCACGCCGGACATCCTCTCGCTCCTCGCCGACATCCCGCGCTTTCTTGACCAGGGCTTCGCCAGCCTGCGCCGCCCGGTTCCGCTCTGGACGCAACTGGCCATCCGCTCGAGCCGGCACGCCGCGACATTCCTCGCCCAGGCGGCCCCCCAGATCACCCCGCTGGCCAAGTCACACCAACGCGCCGGGCGGCTCTTCTCCGCTGCCGCGGACGCCTTCCGCGATTACGCGCAGCGTTTGGAAAAAATCCGCACCGGCCCGGCCGGGGGCTTCGCCGTGGGCCGCGATCACTTCGAGTTCCTGCTGCGCGAGCGACTTGGCACCGATGCGAGCGCCAACGAACTGCTGCACGAGGGCCGACGCCTCGTCGCGTCGGTCGGCGAGGAACTAAAACGCGAGGCCACGCGTTTCGGCCGACGTCCGGCCCATGACCTCATCGAGGAGTTGCGACACGACTGGCGCCCCGCGGCCCCCGACCTTCTGGGCGAATACCGTCGCGTCACCTCGGAGATCAAAGCGCAACTCGAGCGCGTCGGCATCGTCAGCTTGCCCCGCGGGGAAAAATTGCAAGTCGTCCCCGTGCCGGATTTTCTACGGGAACAATTTCCCACCGCCGCTTACAGCGCCCCGGGACCGTTCGATCCCGACCAGACCGGCATCTTCTGGGTCAATGACCTTTCCGCCTCCGCCCGCACCCCGGCCGCGCGCCAGGCCGAGGTGGCCCAACATTTCGGGCTCGAGCTGACCTGCGCTCACGAGGCGTATCCGGGTCATCACCTGCAGTTCATCATGGCCAACCGCCACCCGAGCCGCCTGCGGCGCATGTTCTCGCACGCGATCTTCTACGAGGGGTGGACGCTCTGGTGCGAGAAGCTCTGCATCGAGAAGAAAATCTACCGCGCCCCGCACGCCCGCCTGATCCAACTGCACGACGCCCTCTGGCGGGCCCACCGTATCCTCGTGGACATCGGCCTGCAGACCGGCGGACTCTCCCACGCCGGCGCCACCCGGCATCTGATGGAGCACGTGGGCTTCACCCGGGCCCGTGCCGCGGCCGACGTGAACTGGTATACGGCCGCCCCGACCGTGCCGATGAGCTACCTGCTCGGACGCGGCGAAGTGGAAAAGCTTTTCGCTGCCCATCGCGGAACCCTGCGTCAATTCAACGACCGCCTGCTTTCGCACGGCACCGTGCCGTTCAGCTGGGTTCGATAACGGAGGGTCGGTCCGACCAGGTCACGGCAAGATGCCGGATGGCCGAGCCGATGATGACCGTGCCGAGCACCAACTGCAGGACCGAGGCACCGCGCTGCAGAAAATCGAGCTTGGGGTCAACCGCCATGATCGCGAGGGCCGCCATGGGCATGGCCACCATGATGACGGCCGGGACCGCGGCGAAGAGGAAGGGGATGCGGCGGCTGCGCAGGAAAACCGCGAGGGTGACAAGCGCCAGTGCGGCCAGCATCTGGTTGGTCGCCCCGAACAGCGGCCAGAGCGCCTGCCATGCCGGCATGACGACGCCCTGCATGCTGGTGTATTTCTGCACGACCAGAAACCCGCAGGCGACCACCACCGCCAGGGTCACGCCGTAGCGGCTGGCTGGACCGCTGAACCCCGTGAACTCCTCGACGAGGAAGCGGCCGAGGCGCGTGCAGGTATCGAGGGTGGTGAGCAGAAAGGTGCTGACCGCGAGCGAGGCAAAAATCACCCCGACTTCGGAGGGAATGCCGAGGGCGGAAAAGAAAATCGCCGCGCCGCGGGAGAAGGCGGTGACCGCGTTGTCGCCCATTCCTCCGGCCACCGCGACGCAGGCGATGGCAAAGGTCGCGAGCAGAGCCTCCACCAGCATGCCGCCGTAGGCCACCTTGCGGGCGTCAGTTTCGCGCCGCAATTGCTTCGAGGTCGTTCCGCTGCAAACCATGCTGTGGAATCCCGAACACGCCCCGCAGGCCACGGTGATGAACAGGAACGGCACGAGCAGCCCGAGGCTCTCGCTCTCGAAACCCTTGTAGACGGGCATGGTGAACTCGCCGCCGCGGACCAACACGCCGATGAGGCCCAGAACCATGATGGCATAAAGAAAGGTCGCGCTGAGAAAATCCCGAGGCTGGAGCAGAACATTGACCGGCACGACGGCGGCGATGAAACAGTAGATCAGGATCACGCAGATCCAGAACTCCTTGGACAGCGCGGGGGCCGGGAAGAAATAGCCCAGAGCCAGCCCGAGGTAGGTCAGGGCGACGAAAACCGTGACTGTGACCCAATGAGGCCAGCGCACCAACCGCACGGCGAGCCCGAAAGCCAGCGCGACGAGAATGAACCAGCCCGAAGCCGTGGCCACTCCGGGCGTCGCGACGAAAGCGGAGGCCGTCAGATCGAGGAAGACCACGATGACATAAATCATGGCCAAAAAAACAAAAGCGAACATGACCCGCCCAGCCCGTGGGCCGACTAATTCACGAAAAGCCTCGATGATCGACCGGCCGCGATGCCGCAGGCTCACAATGGTCGATCCGAAGTCGTGAACCCCGCCGACAAAAATCGCGCCGAGGAAAACCCAAAGCCAGGCCGGCCCCCAACCAAAGGCCGAGGCGGCGACGATCGGACCAACGATCGGACCGGCTCCGGCGATGGAGGAAAAATGGTGTCCGAAAAGCACGAAGGGCGACGTCGGCACGTAATCCACCCCGTCGTTCTCCACCACCGCCGGAGTCGGGCGCGCGTCGTCCACCTCCAAACGGCGTTCGAGGAAACGCCCATAAAATCGATAGGCCAGCAGGAGCGCCAGGACGGTCAGCAGCAGGACGGCAATCAACATGATGCGAAGACGCGCCCCCGCGGCCTAAGCCGGCGGAGCGAAGCAGTTGAGGTAGGTGTAGCCGTCGAGGGCTTTTTCGTAATCATCCAGCAGGCGCATGGCCTCGGTCGGCTTCATCCGGTCCTCCTTGATCGCCGCATCCACCTGCACCTTGACCCGCCGCACCAGCTCGCTTTTTTCCCACTGGGTCAGGGCCAGCACGCTGCCGATGGTGTTGCCGCCGATGATTTCCTCGACGTAATAGCCGCTCTCCTCATCGTCATCGAGGAAGAGGTGCATCTCGTTGACCCGGCCGAAAAGGTTGTGCATGTCGCCCATGATGTCCTGGTAGGCGCCGGCGAGGAAAAACCCGAGGTAATACGGGCGTCCTTCCTTGGCCCGGTGCAGCGGCAGGGTCGGTTTGACGTCCTGCAGGTCGATGAACCTCGCCATCTTCCCATCGGAATCGCAGGTGATGTCCACGAGGGTCGATTGACGATCGGGCGCCTCGTTCAGACGGTGGATCGGCATGACGGGGAACAACTGCCCGAGAGCCCAGTGGTCAAGGAGCGACTGGAAGATGGAAAAATTGCAAAGCACCTGGTCGCCGAGGGACACCTCCAGATCCTTGACCTCCTCCGGCACATAGCGCATGCCGCGGAACAACTCGACGACCTTGGCCGCGATCTGCCAGTAAACCGTCTCGACCCGCGCCTTGGCCGGGAGATCGAGCAAGCCGAGGGCGAACATGGAATCGGCCTTCTCCCGGATTTCCTGAGCATCGTGCAGGCTCTCCAGCCGGTGCTTGCTCCCGAGCGAGGCGTAGATGTCGATCATGTCCTGCACGACCGGCGGATCCCCCGCGATGGCGCTGACCTCGGGTCCGCGGGACACTTTCTCGATCGAGCCGAAAGCCTCGACCACGAGGACCGAGTGGTGCGCGGCGATGGCCCGGCCACTTTCGCTGACCAGCACCGGATGCGCCACCTTCTCCTCGTCGCACACTTCCTGCACGGCCGAAACGACGTCGCGGGCATACTCGGGCAGGGTGTAGTTGACCGAACTGTCGAAAGTCGTGCGGGAACCGTCGTAGTCGATGCCGAGGCCGCCGCCCACGTCGAGATAGCCCAGTTCGTGTCCGAGCTTGTGCAGCTTGGCGTAAAAACGCGCCGCCTCACGCACCGCGCGCTTGATCGTCCCGATGTCGGGGATCTGCGAACCGACGTGAAAGTGGACCAGCTTGAGGCAATGGGCCATGCCCTCCCGCCGCAGCAACTCACTCGCGCCGACCAGCTCTGTGGTGGAGAGGCCGAACTTGGCGTCCTCGCCGCCGCTCGTCGCCCATTTGCCCGCGCCCTTCGTCGCCAGCCGGACACGCACGCCGATCCACGGCTCGACTCCCATGGTGCGGGCGATGGCCATGATCTGCGCCAGTTCCTCGACTTTCTCCACGACCATGACCAGGCGCTTGCCCAGCTTGCGCCCCAGCATGGCGTTGCGGATGTAGTCCGCATCCTTGTAGCCATTGCAAATGATCAGGCTTTCCGCGTCCGCATGAACGGACAAGGCGGCGAGCAGCTCCGGCTTGCTCCCGGCCTCGAGCCCGAAATGGAAAGGCGCGCCGGCCTCTACGATCTCCTCCACCACCTCGCGCAGTTGGTTCACCTTGATGGGAAAAACCCCGCGGTAAACATTTCCGTAGCCGGCCCCGGCAATGGCCTCGTTGAAGGCCTCGTTGATCGTCCGCACGCGGTGCCGGAGCAAATCCTGGAAACGCAGGGTCAGCGGAAAGGAAAGCCCGCGCGACCGCGCCTCCTCGACCAATTCCATCAGGTCGATCTCGCGTCCGGGCTCGGCGTCGGGGCGAACCACGACATGCCCGCTCGCATTGATGAAAAAATAAGGTGAACCCCAGCGCTCCACATTGTAGAGCGCCAGCGCGGAGGAGATGTCCCAGTCTTGCATTAGGCGAGTGCGCTGATACGATCACACGGCCGCAAGATCAACCGCAATTCTCGCAGAATTTTCTTTGGCCGGATTTTGGCCTCGTCCAGACTCCCGCCGATGAGCCATCCCGTCCTGCCCCGCATCGAGCATGAAGTGACCGTGATGTTCTTCGACACGGACTGTGCGGGCGTGGTGCACAACCTCGCCTATCTCCGCTTTATCGAGACCGCGCGGACGCTGATGGCCGGTGAAATGGGCATGCCGCTGCGCCAAATGGTCGAGACCGGACTCTATCCGGTCGTCCTCCGCACGGAGATCGACTACCGCTCGCCCGGCCGCGTCGGTGAAGTCCTGCTCGTCCGCGGCGGCGTGTCGGAACTCGGCCGCGTGCGGTTCTGGGTCAGTTTCGAAATCATCCGCCCCGAGGACGGCACCGTGCTCGCGACCTGCCGTCAGTCTCTCGCCCTCATCCGCATGCCCGGCGCCAAGGCCGAACGGCTGCCGGCAGAGTGGTTTGCCGCCACGAAAGCGTAGGGCGGAAGCCTCCCCTCGCCCTCAACCTTTGACCGAGCGGGCCACCGCCACCAAGGCCATGGTCAGCTTCTCCCGCACGCCGGGCGCGAAGCCGCGTTTTTCGTGCAGGGCGAGAAGTTGGAGGACCCCGCTGCGCAGGAGACTGGCGCTGGCCACCTCGAGATGCAGGGTGAGGCCCCGCGCTTCGCCCCAGCCGGCCCCACCGGCCTCGGCCGCCCGGTCCATCGCCCCGGTGGCCGCGGCGAGCAGGACCTCGGGACGCAAATCAACCGGCATGTTCCACGATGCCACCACCTCGCGGCCGTGGAGGAGCAGGCAGCTCTCGATGCCGGGCAAGCCGCAGCAGAGCCGCGGCACATCGGCTGGGGTGATCCGCTCCTCGGTGTGAAAAATTTCCTGGAGAACCTTGTCCGCCGCCAGATTGCGCCCGCTCCAAGCCGTCGCCGCCTTTTCCAGTCGGGGCAGCCCGGCGAGGACGCGCGAGCGCAGTGTCTCGGGCAACCCCGCCGACGCCGGCCACACTTCAAGCTCCCGCACGACATGCAACGGGTGCTTGCCGGCAGGGCGAAGGGCTAGGGCTTTGGTCATGACTCCCGCTAGCAAACCTCCACGACGCCCCGCGGGCAAGCCCTGCGCTTTGTCTTGGGCAATTCGCGGGCGGCGGCTAAAGTAACTTCATGATCCCCTGCCGCGTCCCCCGGAGACCCGGAGCAGCCATTCTCCGGCGATGAAAACTGTCACCATCACCGAAGCGAAAAAGCACCTCGGTGCTTACCTCAAGGAGGCCGTCGAGGGCGGCAATGTCGGCATCATTTGTGGACACCACATTGTCGCCCTGCGCCCGGTCGCCGTGACCTCGATCGATTTCGAACAGACGGGCGATCCGGATGTGGCCAAACTCACGGCCGAGCAGCGCGATGTGCTTTACGCGCGGCTCAAGCAGGAGCGCAAAGAGGCCAAGCGGCGGCGCAAGGAGTTGCTCGCCGGCGCCCCGGACGCTTGACCAGCCCCGGCTGCGGCCTGATACTGGACAGATGTCCAGCAAACCAACCAAGCGTCAGAGCCAGATTCTCGACTACGTCCGCCGGCACCGGACCCGCCACGGCCTGCCGCCGACGGTTCGCGAGATCCAGCGCCATTTCGGCTTCGCCAGCCCGAACGCCGCCGCTTCCCACCTGCGGGCCTTGGGCAAAAAGGGGCTGATCCAACGTGCGCCCGGCGCGGCCCGGGCGTTGACCGTGACCGGGGACGAACGGCGCGAGGTCGCGGGTATCCCGGTCTACGGCGACATCCCCGCCGGTTTTCCCGATACGCGCGAGCAGCGGCCCGAC
>JBGSSV010000095.1:0-11003 GCA_041736875.1 Chthoniobacterales bacterium
GTCCGCGTCGAGGAAGCCAACGCCTTCGACTGGCTCAAGGCCGCGTCCGCGCGGGGCGACCAATACGACCTGGTCGTGCTCGATCCCCCGACCTTCACCCGCGACCGCTCCCGTCTGGCCGACGCGCTGCGCGGCTACAAGGAAATCCACCTGCGCGCCGCGTCCCTCCTCGGTCCGGGCGGGCTGCTGGCCACGTTCTGCTGCTCGCACCATGTGAGCGGACCCGTTTTTCTCGAGGCCATTCTCGAAGCCATGGTCGATGCGAAGCGGACCGCGCGCATCCGCGAGCACTACTTCCAGCGCAGCGACCACCCTGTTGTTCTCGGCCTCCCCGAGTCCGCCTACCTCAAGGGCTTCCTCCTCGAGATGGCCCCGGGGCGGTGAGGAGCCCCCGGACCGCGGTTCAGCGACCCGATGTTCCCAGGGTCTTGAGCGGGCGATCGGTCAGCAGCCAGACCAGGCCGTGCTCGGCGGCCAAGCGTTTGACTAGGGCCTGCCGCTCCGCGGCCTGCGGATACTCGATGAGCAACGCAGGCGCCCCGGTCGGACCGAGCAATTGCAAATGCCCGAGCACCTCCTCCGTATGCGCCTTCGATTGGGGATGGTTTCCAGCGGTGAAAAGATCCTCCACTCCGATGGCGTTGATGGCGGCGCGAAAATCCTCGGACCGGAGCAGTTGTGAACCGTTCTGCGAAATGACGAGCGCGCCGGGGCGGCGCGAGCGGGCGCGGGCGGCCAGCGTCTTGACCCAGTCAACCATGTCCCGGCGGTAGCTTTGGCCGGTGTCCGCATTTTTCCGGTCGTCGATGAAGTCCTCACCATCCAGCTCGAAGGATTGGAAGGCATCCACGAGATCGAGATAGATGCCATCGAACCCGCTCGCCATGGCCTCATCCAGCGCAGCCAGCATGAGTTTCTGCCACCCGGCGTCCCAGTAATGCACGCGGTAGTTGCCGGGCCACTGGGGATTCTCCGCCCCGAGCCAGTGAGGCGCCGAAGCACTAAGGTTCCCGCCTCGCCCCCACTCCTCGCGCCAGTAGGGGCGGTAGTCTTCCGCCTCGCCGATGGAGAGGTAAGCCAAGACTTTGCGCCCCGGTTGCCCGCGGCGGATCCCCTCCAAGTCGGCGGGTTTCCAGGGCACATCGCCGGCAAAGACCGCGTCGAGCACGACCCAATCACGCCCGCAGGCCGCGAGGCGTCGGACCACCGCCTCCTTGGTTCCAGCCAAGGCATCCGCCTGCAATACATAAGCAAACGAGCCGGGCCCGCTCTCCGCGCAGAACCCGTGGGTCAAAAGAAGGGCCAGCAACGCGCTGGAGAAAAAGAAGCCCCTCATGGGCCGGAAGGGATGAACTTTCTCACCTGCGTGCGGAGATAACCCTCGGACAACCCGGCGTCGGCCAAGCCTTCATTGATCCGGCCGATGTATTCCCTTTTCGGAACGCCCTCGTCTTGGTGCGGGCCCACATAGACCAGGGCGGTGATCTCGCTGTCTCCAAAACGGACCGGCAACATGGCTTTGCCGTAGAGACCGGAAGCCACGGCTTCGTAGCGATCCAACGCCCTCTCATCCGACACGGAAATCTCAAACAACACCCCCTCGACTTCTGCTCCGGGGGACTCCACGACATTGGCGTAGCCGCGCGTGGAAATGATCCAGCGATAGCCGGCCAACCTCGCCCGTCCGAGCTTGCGGGCATCGGGGCATCGCTTCGCCATCTGCCCGTCGGCCATGTTCGATCCGTAAGCAAAGTAGGGTTTCATGGTTTTCGGGTCCATCGTGCAGCACTTTCCGCCCGCCTCCGGCCGGAATCGAGTCCATGCTTAGCTTCAGGCGAAAAAAAGGCCCCGGCGGGCGCGGAAATTGAGAATTTTTCTCGCGCGGAAGACCGGAAAAATCGTAGTCTCCCGCGCAACTCTCCATGCCAGAACCTCGATCAACCCGCGATGATTACCTCGAACTCGAGGAGGAGGGAACGGGCACGACGGCCGAGCAGTTGGACGATCAGGTCGCGCAGACGCGGGAAAAGCTGCAGCAACTCAAGCGGCAGTCCGAACAGCTCGAGCGCGAGAAGCAAAAGCTCGAGGAACTGAGCCGGCGGCAGGACCAATTCGACACCGGCCGGAGCGAGATGGTGGACAAATTCACCGGCTCGCTCGTGGCCATCCAGCGCGAGACCGACCAGACGCTCAAGCGCCTGGAAATTCTCAAAAACGTCCAGACCGACTTCACGGGCTACCTGCACGAGCTCGAGGCCATCAACCCCAAGGACTGGGCGGCGGAGGACTTGCAGAAAGAATTATCCCGCGCGATCGGCGCGGTGGAGGACGCCCGGTCCGTTTACGTCAAGGCCCAGGCACAGATCGGCAGCGCAGACGAGCCGGCGGGGGTCAGCCCCTACGAGGGGGATCTGTCGTCCGGCGGCCACAGCTTCGGTTACTGGCTGATGGCCGGCTTCGCCTTCACCCTTCCACTCTTCGGCCTGGGCCTCCTCGGGCTGCTGCTCTGGTTCCTCCAACTCGCTTCCCGCTGACGCCATGGCCCGACAAACGCCCAACGCTTTTTCCGAGCACGTCCAACGTTTGGAAGAGGAGCGGATCCGGATTGCGCGCGAGATGGAGGAGGCCGAGAAAGTCCTCCGGCAGAAACCCAAGCCGTCCCGCCCCAAGGCGCCGACCGAGCGCAAGGTCCGCCTGAACACCGTTGCAACGATCGACCTGCCCCGCCCGAAGGACCACCGGTTTCTCGGCGGCTCCGAGCCACCGGCCCGCCGCCCGCACCGCCGGCCGAAGTCGGACGCACGGATGGCGCAGCTGAAGTTTCTGATCCTCTGCCTGATCCTCGCCGTTCTGCTGCTCTATTTCTGGCGCGCTTGGGGAGGCTGAGTTAGCCCGGTCAGCGGGCGACGAAGAGCGCGGACTGCATCGGCTCGACTTTGAAGGATGTCCGCCCTTCTTTGACCGTGATTTCGCGGCCGGAGAGTGCATCGACGTAGGTTCCGTCCGGCATCTCCGGTGCAACCTCGAGCTGGAACTCGGTCTGGTGATCTCCGCGATTCCACACCGCGAGGACGGTGTCCCCGAGGTGAGCCCGCACAAAAGCGTAGCGGTCCCCCGCGGCGACGAGGGAGCGCCGACTGCCGTAGCGCAGGGCCGGATGGCTGTTGCGCACGGTGGCGACTTTGCGGAAATGCTCGCGCACGTCCTTCTCCTCCGCCGTGACCTCGTCATCCCACCGCATCATGCGCCGGTTGTCCGGGTCGCCCGCCCCGCTCATCCCGATCTCGTCGCCGTAATAAATCATCGGCACGCCGTCGATCGAGAGCACGAAGGTCATGCCCAGCTTGAGCCGCGCGTAGGCCGCCAGATTGTCCACCTTCGGGGGATTTTTCCAGCCAACCTCCTCCTCATCCGACTCCGCCGGATCGGGCAGGTCGCCATCCGCGTAGGCCATGAACCTAGCTTTGTCGTGGTTGCCCAGGAGGGGCGACATGAGCGTTTCCTTGCCGTAGATCAGCTCGGAGGCGGCCAGTGATTTTTCCAGGTCCTCCAACCCCGCGTGTTGTTTGGCGAAGACCTCGATGATCGTGTCGTAGAGCGGAAAGTCGAACTGGCCGTCGAGCATGTTCGGCCCGACGAAACTCATGATGCCCTCGCGGTCCATGAAGGTCTCGCCCACGCTGTAGATAGGCAGCTTGCGATCCGGATCGACCGCCGTGCGCATGGCCACGCGGTAGCGCCACCAGAAAGAGCGCTTGATGTGTTTGACGGCATCGAGGCGGTAGCCGTCGAGATTGTAGCGACGGGCGAAGTCGACCGCATTGGCGAGGAGGAACTTGACTGCCTCCGGCTGATCGAAGTCGAAGCCCGGCAGCCACTCCTCGAACCATGTGGTGAACTGGTGCTCGTCAAACCTCCGCAAGTTCTTGCTCCCGTCGGGCAGGGTCAGCGAGCCGAACAATTCCGGCCGTTCCTTGTAAAGCGGGTGGTCGGTGTGGACATGCTTGAGCACGAGGTCGGCGATGATGAACATCTTCTCGCCATGGGCCGCGCGGATCATTTCCTGCAGGGCGCTTTCGCCGCCGAAGCGCGGTTCCACCTCGGTGTGCGAGACCGGCCAGTAACCGTGGTAGCCGGTATACCAGCGGTAAGGCGGGATGAACTCCTGCCAGGCGCCATCCGGGTTGCGGTTGAGCGGGGCGAGCCAGAGAACGTTCACCCCGAGGTCGCGGAAATAGCCCTCGTCAATTTTGCGCCGGATCCCCTGGAAGTCGCCGCCTTGGTAATTGGCCTGCGGCTCGACCCGGTCGTCCGCCACCGGACGGTCGTTGTCCGCTGCCCCGTTGGCGAACCGGTCGGTGAAGGCGTAGTAAATGATGCCATCCTGCCAGCGGAATTCCTTCGAGGGTTGGACCGGAACCCGGGCCGCATTGCTCACATTGCCGTTCGCATCGGCGGCGACCACGCGGATCCACGAGCCCTTCGGGGCGTCGCCCGTTTCGACCCGGACGAGATCGCCCTCGCGGCGATGCGGCACGATCGCGCTTGTTCCGTCGGGTCGTTGCAGGACGGAGGAAACCCGCACGACCTCAGCCCCGCCGGCCGACACGCGGAAGTCGGCCCGCCCGTCGGCCGCCGTTAGGGCGAAGGCCACCGGGGGCTGGCCACGGTCCGGAGCAGCGATCCGCACGATGGAGTTCTTGCTCCCGGTCCCGTCATCCTGCTGCTCCGGGTTGGCCGGGTCCGTCGTCCATTCCCCATCGACGATGAACTTGTAGGGTTGCGGGCCGGGCGGGAGGTGGACAAAAAGTTCGAAAACCCCGGCCCCGACTTGCGTCATCTGGTGCGAGCCGGTGTTCCAGCCGTTGAACTGCCCGGCCACGCTGACTTTTTCGACCCCCGGTTTGGCGGGCCGGTAGGTGAAGGTGTGCCCGTCGGCCGGAAGCACCGCGACGAGCAAAACTGCCTGCAACGCACGCCCGGCCGGCTCCGGCGCCTCGTTCTGCGCCGTCTCGACTTCCTTGCGTCCGACAGTTGGGCCATCCGCCACCGGACGCCGCACGACCTTGAGGGGAATCTCAACCAGACCGGAGACGCGCGGATCCAGATTCACCCGCAGGGTGAAGGCGTTGCGATCAAAGGCCGCCGTGTATTGGCCCGGTTCTGTCTCCTTGACCTCGAGCTCATCGCCCGGGCGGGCGAAGAAGAACCGATGCAGATCGATGAGCAACTCGCCGCCCGGCCGGGCCGGCTGCATGGGCATCCAACCGATGTAGCTTTCGAGCTTCGACTGCGCGCGGACCGGAGCGAGCCCCCCGCAAATGAGCAGGGCAAGAATGAGGACGCGAGATGCGCGGAAGAGCGAGGGGATGTTCATGGGATGATGGGAAGGGGATTCAGCGACCGGCGGACGCCATGGGAGATTGTAGCTCGAAATACGCGGCCGTCAGCGGCGGAAGCTCTGCGACCAGCAGGCCGGGATCCTGCATCTCGGCCGGCGTGGTCGTGATCTCAGCCACGCTCCCCGGCACGTCGCCGAGCCGGTCGGTCGCGGTCACGGGCACGGTTTTGGATCCGGCGAGAAAATCCCAGTCGAGGAAACGCATGGCCGGACGCGAAAAACGCACCCGCACCCCGCGCATGGTCTCGGTCGGGTGCAGGTTGACGACGACCAGCATGCGCTGACCGCTGACGGGATCAAAGCGCAGGTAGCTGTAAAGCCAGTGCCCGCTGGCGTCCTCCCCCACCCGGCCGTAGGCGGCATGGTCGAGGTTGTCCGGGTTGAGCGGATAGAACTCGCCATCGCGGAACGCCGGCTGGTCCACCGCGGCGAGCAGTCGGCGGTAAAAGTCCCGCAGGCCGCGCTGGGCGTCGGACAATTTTCCGCCGTCGAAATTCCCGTCGTTCACCCACTTGGTGAACTCGGGCATCGACCAGTAGTCGAAGATCGACGTGCGCGCGTCATCGCCGCCGAAACCTTCCGCCCCCGCGGCGGGCTCGCCCACTTCCTGCCCGTGATAGACCATCACTGGTCCCCGCGAGAGACCGAAGACGAGGGCCGAAACCGGGCGGCCGACCGCCGGGCCGTGGCCGCCCCACTGCGAGGGTGCGGCCAGACGGACCTCGTCGTGGTTCTCCGTGTATTGCAGGGCATTGTCGAAGAAGAACGGATTGCGCCCGGCGCGGTCGAGATCGTTGGCCGATCCTTCGCCGTCGTAGATGGCCTTGAGCGCGTCGTAAGTCGGGTCGTCATAGACCGAGTTGAAACCCGCGTTGAGCAAGCCCAGCATCACACTGCCCCCGGTCACCTGCTCGGCGGCCGCGTCGCTGCCCGGAACTTTGGCCGGATCGGTCTCGTAGGCTTCGGCGACAAAATAGGTCTCCGGCTGGCGCTCGCGCGCGCGGCTGATCATCCAACGCCAGAACTCCGGCGGCACCATGTGGGCCATGTCCGCCCGGAACCCGTCCACCCCGAGGCCCTGCCAGTAGGCGATGATCTCATCCATCTTCTTCCACGTGTCCGGCACGGGCAGGTCCGGCTGGTCGCCGTGCGGGTAGCGGCGGGTCGCTTTGTCCGGATCGCGGAAATCGTAACCGTAGTTGAGTTTGACCGTCTCATACCAGGTGTCGGCCTTGGGAGCCCAACTGACCACATCGTTGCCGGTCACGCGGCCGAACTCACTCTCGCCGGCAAAGAGCCCGTCGCCCGGCTGGGCCGAAGCCTGCACGGTCGGACTGGTCGGACGCCCGTCGCCGTCCACCGTGGGCAAACGCAGCGGCGGTCCCTCGCCTACAACCTCGACCTCGTCGGTCAGATAGAAAAAGTTGTTCTGCGGATCGAAAAACTTCGTCCGGTCGTCGGATTTGCCGAAGGACAGCGCGGGATTGATCGTGGACTCGTGACTCCGCGCCACGTGGTTGGGCACAAAGTCGATCAGCACCTTCATGCCCTGCGCGTGAATGCGAGCGAGCAGGGCTTTGAATTCGTCCAGCCGTTTGGCCGGGTCGTCGGCGTAGTCCGGGCAGAGGTCGAAGTAGTCCTTGATCGCGTAGGGACTGCCGGCCATGCCTTTGAGCAAATCGGGATCGTCGGCCGGCTCCCCGATGGCCGCGTAGTCCGTCGCCGTGGCCTGTTGGAGGACGCCCGTCAGCCAGAGATGCGTGAAACCCATGGCCTTGAGCTCGGCCAGGGCTTGGTCATTGAGGTCGTTGAATTTGCCCGAGCTGTTGTCCGCCAGCGTGCCGTTGGGCTTGCGGGCATCGTTGGTGTTGCCGAAGAGGCGCGGCAGCAGCTGATAGATACGCATCTTCGGCGCGGCCGGATCGGTGCGGCCGGTCGGGAGGAACGTCGTGCCTTCCTTGCCCTTGGCCACGCGAATGTAGTGCCGCAGCGTGCGTTCGCCCGGACCCGAGCGCGTCGCCGGATCGATCCCGCCATAAAGCCGGCCCATTCCCCCATCCGCCGCCATGTCCTTGAGGTAGACGGCGAGGTCGAAGCCGGCCTCGGCGGGCAGGAGCTTGGCCGGGATGCGGAGAACCAGCTGGGCCGGCTCGGCCGCCACGGTGAAGGCACCCTCGGCCGGTTCGCGCGGCCCCCACTGGGTCTGCTTCCAACGCCGGAGGAACGACTTCGCCCCTCCCTCGTTCATGCGGGCCGAGAGAATGATGTCAGCCTGAAACGGCAGCCAGACCGCCGATCCGTCCTCGCCCTGCGAGGGCGGGATGAGGGCACTGCCGCCGCGACCGTTGCCCAAGGCGACAAACACCGTCTGATCGGGGCGGTCCACGCCCGCGCCCAGCACGCGGATCTCAAGGCCCTCGGAAGTCCGGGTCATCCCGAAGCGGATGTCGTCGGACCCCATCGCGTCGTAACGCCCGGCAGCGGACAGCGCATCGATCGCGACGCCCATCAGGAGGCAGGCAAGTAGTCCCCGGCGCATAAAGAGGCGACATAGTCCGTCGCGCGTTGCGGGGGTGTCAAGGGACGGCCGCAAGATTTCCCCGCATTGCCGTGGAGCCACCTGCGGTCTATTCTCTGCGCTCCTCGTCCGCCCACGCCATGCCGACCGCCGCGACCACCGCCCACCGCGCCAAGATCCAGAGTCGGCCCGAGCACCGCTGGCATGACGAGCTGCCACGCAAAGTTCTCTCCTTCCTTTTCCTCGGGGCCACCGTCCTGCTCGCTCTCGTTCCCCTCTGGCATGTCACGGTCGCGGCGATCAGCCCCACCCTCCCGGCCGCGGAACCCGGCGGGTGGCTGAGCCTCCAGCCGACGGTGAAGAATTTTTACGTGCTCATGACCCAGACCGGGTTCCTGCGCTGGCTGGCCAACTCCCTTTTTGTCGCCTGCGCCGTCACCGCGGTCGGGGTCACGCTCGCCGCCACCTCAGGCTACGCCCTTTCGCGTTTTCGTTTCCTCGGGCGCATGACGGTGCTCCACAGCCTGCTGGTCACGCAGATTTTTCCCGCCACCATGCTCTTGCTGCCCATCTTCCTGCTTCTCGTCCGCTGGCAACTGATCAACACGTTTTTCGGGCTGATGCTGGTCTACCTCGCGACCATCCTGCCCTTCTGCATCTGGCAGATGAAAAGCTTCTACGACAGCGTGCCCGAGTCGATCGAGGAGGCCGCGCGGATGGATGGCTGCACGCCGGGGGAAATTTTCCGCCGGGTTGTTCTGCCCATCTCGGCCCCGGGCCTCGCGGTCACGGCGTTGTTTTCCTTCGCCGCGGCGTGGAACGAGTATGTCGTGGCGGCGATCATCCTGCAGGACAGCGAGAAGTTCACCCTGCCCATCGGCCTGAGGTTGCTTTACGAGGATGGCGCCTCCGCCCACCCCGGACTCTTCGCGGCGGGCGCGCTTCTCGTCACGCTGCCCATGCTCGGCCTCTACCTCCTGCTCAGCCGCCTCTTCCTCTCACGCGTGCGCGACCTCAGCGTGCGGATTTAGTCGCCGCGGTAAATACACCGCGAGGTCGGCGTCTCGTGGATGATGATTTCGCTCAAGAGCGGCAAGGATGGCCGCAGTTCCCGCCAGAGCCATCCGGCCAACTGCTCGAATGTCGGGTTCTCCAACCCCTGGATGTCGTTGAGGTAACGATGGTCGAGGCGGGCGATGACCGGCTTGACCACGCGGCTGATCTCGGCGTGATCCATGACCCAGCCGCTCTCCGTGCCGACCGGACCATGGACCGACACCTCCATCTTGTAACTGTGCCCGTGCATCCGCGCGCACTGGTGGTCGGCCGGCACGTTCGGCAGGGTGTGTGCGGCCTCAAAATGGAAGGTGCGGGTCAGGGTGATATTCATCGCGTCGGCCTTCCTTGTAGCCCGCCGCCGCCACCACGGCAAACGCTCACACGCCCCGCGCGCGTGGCTCCCAGATGAATTTGTGCATCTGCAACTGGAAGCGGGCCGGCAGCTTGTCCTCCAGCATCCAGGCCACGATGTCGGCCGGGGCGATGCGACCGAAGACCGGACTGAGGAGCACAGCGCGGACCTTCGCAGCGAGGTCGTGCTCCCGCATTTGCTCCCGCGCCCACTCGTAATCCTCCCGCGAACCGAGGACGAACTTGACCTCGTCGCGCTCGGACAGATGCCCGACGTTTGCGTAAAGGTTCCGCCCGCACTCGCCGCTCGAGGGCGTTTTGAGGTCCATGATCCGGTGAACCCGCCGATCAACCGGGCTGATGTCGTGCGAACCGCTGGTCTCCAGCAGGACATTGAAGCCCGCATCGCAAAGCATGGCCAGCAGGGGAACGCAGGCCGGCTGGAGGAGCGGTTCACCGCCGGTCACCTCGACGAGCGGACAGCCGAAAGCCCGCACGGCGTCCACAATCGCGTCGATCTCCATCTTCTTCCCCTCGTAGAACGCGTATTCCGTGTCGCAGTAGGTGCAGCGCAGGTCGCAGAAGGTCAGCCGCACAAACACACACGGCAGTCCCGCCCAGGTGCTCTCGCCCTGGACCGATTGGTAGATCTCGTTGATCGTAAGTTTCGCCACGGCGGCGAGCCTAGCGCATGGACCCCCGGGGGCAAACCGGACAAATCACTTTTTCCCCGGCCCGATCACGACTAGATTGCCGCCGGATGAAACATCCGGACGAAACCAGCTCCGCCACCCTGCGGGACACGCAAAGCGAACTCGACCACCGGCGCATCGTCATCGACCGCGTCGGGGTGAAAAATCTGCGTTTTCCCATCCGCGTCGCCGCCGGCCCGGGCGAGCCGCAGAGCACCATCGCGACGGTGCTGCTCACGGTCGAGCTGCCGCAGGAGTTCAAAGGCACGCACATGAGCCGCTTCCTCGAGGTTCTGCAGGCCCACGGGCCCGTCCTTCACCCCGAGGACATCGGCCACCTCCTCCACTCCCTCATCAAGCGACTGCACAGCAAACGCGCGCACCTCGAGTTCGAGTTTCCGTTCTTCCTCGAAAAAAGGGCCCCGGTCACCGGCGCGCCCGGCTTGGTGGACTACACCGCACGGTTCAGCGCCACGGCGGACGAAAAAAAGACCGACCTCGTCACCACGGTCATCGCCAATGTGACCACCCTCTGCCCCTGCTCGAAGGCAATCAGCGCCTCCGGAGCGCACAACCAGCGCGGGCAGGTCACCCTCAAACTGCGCTCGGAGAAAACCCTGCCGCTCGACGAGATGGTGTCGATCATTGAAAGCTCGGCCAGCAGCGAGCTTTACAGCGTGCTCAAGCGCCCGGACGAAAAAGCCGTGACGGAACGCGCCTACGCCAACCCGGTCTTCGTGGAAGATCTCGTCCGCAACGTCGCCGCCCGCGTCATCGCCGACCCCCGCATCACTTGGTGGCAGGTTGAAGCGGAGAATTTCGAAAGCATCCACAACCACAACGCCTACGCCCTCGTGGAAAAACACCTATGAGCATCCGCCTTCCCGCCGTCCTCCTCGCCGCCCTGCTTCTCGCCGGATGCGCCAGCTCCCGTCCCCCCGCCGAGGTCCGCCGCGCCGAAAGATCGGAAGAGCACACGTCT
>JBGSSV010000021.1:0-12839 GCA_041736875.1 Chthoniobacterales bacterium
CGCCGGGGCCGGCCGCGCGCTGCAAAACCCGGGTCAAGGCTCGATCCATCACCACGGTCGGAGTCTCCTGCACGATATACCATTCCAGCCGCAGACCGCGCCGTCGGGCGACCCCCGCCGCGACGGCCTTGAGTCGGGCGCAAGCGGCGCGGCGGCGGTGGTCCTTCACATCACGCACGTCCACGGTGAAATCAACCCGCGCGGGAATCACGTTGCTGGCCGCGTTTTCCAATTCGAACTGACCCACGGTGGCCAGCACCCCGAGTTTCTCCGCAGCCAGCACGATCTCGGCTGTCCCGCACAAAGCATCGCGCCGCAGGTGCATCGGCGTCGTCCCCGCGTGACCGGCACACCCGACCAAACCTCCGCGAATGCGGGTTTGCCCGGCGATCGCCGTGACCACACCCACCGGTCGCTTGGCTGCCTCGAGGACCGGCCCTTGCTCGATGTGCGCCTCAAGGTAAGCCAGTAATTCCGCCGCCGGCCGCCGGGCCCGCGCCAAACCCTTCTCCTCAATGAGGGCGAGGTCGGCTTTGCGCAGCAAGCCGCACATGCCGCGGCTGCCCAGGTAGGTCGTCTGGTAGCGCACGCCCTCCTCGTCGGAGAAGCCCGCCACTTCGAGATGAAAAGGCAACGACACCCCGCGCAGAGATTCCGCCACCGCCACACCGAGCAGCACGCCGAGCGGGCCGTCGTATTTCCCGGCGTTGCGCACCGTGTCGAGGTGCGAGCCGATGACCACGCATTTCGCGCCACGCCGCGCGCAGGGAAGGCGGCCGATGAGATTGAACGCTGCATCCTCGCGCACCAACATGCCGCCCGCCCGCATCCACCCGCCCACCAGCTTGTTCGCCCGCTGCATCGCCGGCGAATGAAAGGTCCGGGTCAGGCAATCCCGGTCGTCGCTGATGCCGCCAAGTTCATCACAACGCCGCATCACCTGCGCGGCGAGCGAGGCAACCAAAGGGGTCGCGGAGGACTCGGAGACTCGGGTCATAGGGCGGTGGGTGCCGAAGAACTCAGACGAACTCAACTCCCGCGGTAGGTCGCGTAGCTCCACGGCGAGCAAAGCAGGGGGACATGGTAACCCTCAGCAGGATCGTTGATGCGAAAACGCACCGGCACAACATCGAGAAAAGCACGCTCGCCAAAGTAGTCACCCAGATGAAAGGCGAGCTCGTAGTCGCCCGCCGCGATTTCCTCGGGCCCGAGAAACAGCTCATCCGTCCGCCCATCCGCATTTGTGAGCAGCGCCTTGACCAGCTCTCCGGTGGGCATCCGCCGCAATTCGATCTTCAGCCCCGCTGCGGGGCGGCCACGCATGGTGTCGAGGACGTGGGTGCTCAGCTTTCCCATAGGATGTCGTGGAGCCGCAGGGCGGCGATTTTGTGGATCTCGTCGAGCGCGGCCTGTTGCTCGACGTCCGCATCGTTCTGCAAGCGGTGCGGAAAGGCTTTGAGGATGGCGTCCTTCTTGTTCATTCGTGCGCAAATGATGAAAGGGAACCCGAATTTCTCCCGGTAGGCCGCGTTGTGCCGGCGGAACGACGCGGTCTCGGACGGCGAAAGGTCGGTCAGCCCGGCCGCCGCCTGCTCGCCCTGCGACTCAGCCGTCAACACGGCCCGGCCCACCAAGTCGGGGTGCGCCTTGATCAATTCCAACTTCTCCGCATCGGGCGCGTCGTTGACCTCGGCCCGCAACGCCTGACGCAGGTCGTCAGCTTTGGCAAACGGCCGCCGCGCGGCGACCCGTTGGGCAAAATGCGGCGAGTGTTCGTAGATCGGACCCATCACGCGGACAAATTCCTCCTCCGAGGCGGCGTTCAATTCCTGCAGTCGGTTCGTCATTCGTTTTCCTTGATCCACGCCATGGTTTTCTCCGCCAGCCGGTCGAGGGCCTCGACGCTCAGGGCGAGATGATCTTCTTTGGTGTCTTCGATCTTGTTGTGGCTGATGCCGTGCAGGCTTTGCACGAACAGCATGACCGTCGGTACGCCAGCCATGCAAACCTCCGCCGCGTCATGCAGCGGGCCGGAGGGCAGGCGGTGCGAGACGCCGCAGGTTTCCTTCACCGCCTCATCGCAGAAGTTCACCAAGTCGGGGTGGAAGGGCGCCGGCGCGATGTGCCAGAGGCGTTCCCACGAGACAGTGCAACCACCTTCCGCGGCAAACCGCTCGCTCGCCTCGACCGCCTCGGCATGCATGACGGCGAGTTTTTCCGCGTCGAGATGCCGCTGGTCGAGGGTGAGGCGGCAGTCCTCGACCACGCTTGTCACGATGCCCGGTTTGGTCGTGCAGGAACCGATGGTGCAGACCCCCATGCCGCTGCGCTCAGCGATGCGGTAGATCTCCGCACTCATTTTCGACGCGGCGAGGAAAGCGTCCTTGCGGCGGTTCATCGGCGTGCTTCCGGAGTGGGCGGCCTGGCCGTGGAAGGCAAGGGCATGACGCTCGACCCCGAACGTGCCAAGAACGGCCCCCAGCGGCAGGTCAAGATCCAGCAACACGGGCCCTTGCTCGATGTGAAGCTCAAGATAAGCCGCCGCATTCTTCAGCTCGCTGCCGCAGGACTTCACATTCTCGAAATCGATCCCGACATCCTTCAGCGCATCCGGCAACCGGACCCCGTCCTTGTCCACCAGCCCCCGGGCCTCGTCCATGTCCAGATTGCCCGAGCAGGCGGAAGATCCAAAGAGGCTCTTGCCGAACCGCGCGCCCTCTTCGTCGGCCCAATCGACGACCCGCACGGTGACGGGCGGACGGCCGCCGTATTGAGCGTTGATCCGGCGCAACACCTCGACCGCGGCAAGTGTATTGAGGCAGCCGTCGAGCCAGCCACCGTTCGGCACGGAGTCGAAGTGTCCGCCCATGAGCAACTCGCGCCCGCTTTCCCCGCGCAGGGTCGCCCAGAAATTCCCCGCCGCATCGCAGTGTGTCTGAACCGGCAGGCCGTCGAACCGCGAGCGCAGAAATTCCCGCGCTGCAACCCACCGCGGAGTGAAAGCCACTCGCTGGGCCCCGTGCTCGTCGCCGGTCAGGCCCCGCAATTCTTTGAGCTCCTCGATCGTCCGCTGCGGGTTGATTGCATGGCCCATGGGCCGATCTTGCTCGCTGGCGGTCGAAAAAAAAGCGCTTTTTGATCTTGCCGAGCGCACGGCGAATTCTAACTTGCCCGCAAGTCGCGCGTTCCCCCTCCCAACCGGCGTGCCGACGACAACACCAAGTCGTTATGCCTATTCAACCGCTCCTTCCTGCCGGAGAGGTCGCCGCCAATCTGGCGGAAATCGAACCGCGCTACACCCCGCAGGAGGCTCTGATCGAAGCCAACCGGTGCCTTTTCTGCTTCGATGCGCCCTGCATCATGGCCTGCCCCACCGGGATCGACATCCCCTCGTTTATCAAAAAGATCGCGAACCAGAACCTCACCGGTTCGGCGCGCACGATCCTCACAGCGAACGTCCTCGGGGCCAGTTGCGCACGCGTCTGCCCGACCCAGGTGCTCTGCGAGGGCGCCTGCGTCGTCCTCGACCTCGAGGGTGACCCGGTGAAAATCGGACGCCTGCAACGTCACGCGACCGACCACGTCTACGAGAACAACATCGACGTCCTTCACGCTCCGGCGAAAAAGAATGGTCGAAAAGTCGCCATCCTCGGTGCCGGCCCCGCCGGCCTCGGCTGTGCGGCCGAGCTGGCGCAACTCGGCTACGAGGTCACGGTCTTCGACAAGAAGAAAGCCGGCGGCGGCCTCAACACCTACGGGATCGCCTACTACAAGATGCGCCCGGAGGTCAGCTTGGAGGAAGTCGCCATGATCGCCCGACTCGGGGTCAATTTCCGCTTTGAAACCGAGATCGGCCGCGACGTCTCCATCGCCGACCTCGAACGCGACTACGACGCCATTTTCCTCGGCCTCGGCCTCGGCGGAGCCAACCGTCTCGGCATCCCCGGTGAGGATCTGCCCGAGGTGGTTGATGCGTTGGATTTCATCGAGTGGATTCACACCCGCCCGCTCCACGAGGTGCCGGTCGGCCGCCGCGTCGCCGTCCTCGGCTGCGGCAACACCGCGATCGACGCCGTGACCCAATCCCGCCGGCTCGGCGCGGCCGCCACCATCATCTACCGCCGCGGCGAGGAGGACATGCCGGCCTACGACTTCGAATACGATCTGGCCAAGGCCGATGGTGCCAGCTTCCTTTTCCACACCATTCCCACCGAGATTCTCGCCGAGAACGGACACGTCTGCGCGCTGCGCCTGGCCCGGACTGAAAGCCGCGACGGCAAAATGTCCATTGTGCCCGGCAGCGAATGGGTTGAACCCTTCGACCTCGTGCTCAAAGCGGTCGGGCAAGAAAAGCAGATGCGGCTTTTCGAGCAACTCTTCCCCGGCCTCAAACTCGACCGCAAGGGCCGCGTCGAACACGACCCCGCCACCATGCAGACGAATCTCCCGAAAGTCTTCGTCGGCGGCGACTGCGCTAACGGCGGACGCGAGGTGGTCAACGCCGTGGCCGAAGGCAAGAAGGCCGCGCGCGGGATCCATGCTTCCCTCGACGGACAAAACATCGCCGGTCCCGTCCAACCCTCCCGCCTCGGCGCCGCCGACGGCGCCACCGGCTCGGGTTTCAACCACCCCATCCGCGTCCCCGAACTCCTCGCCGCCCTGGGTCGCTAACTCATCACTCGCCACTCATCACTCGTCACTTCCTATGGCCGACCTCTCCATCAACTTCGCCGGGATCAGAGCACCCAATCCCTTTTGGGTCGGCAGCGGTCCTCCCGCCAACACCGCCTACCAGGCCCACCGTGCGTTCGAAGCCGGTTGGGGCGGCGTCGTCTGGAAAACCATCGGTGACCCCATCGTCAACGTCTCCTCGCGCTACTCCGCCCTCAACCTCGGCGGACAGCGCATGGTTGGTTTCAACAACATCGAGCTGATCAGCGACCGCTCGCCCGAGACGAACTTCCGCGAAATCAAGGAGGTCAAGGAACGCTGGCCCCACCACGCCGTGATCGCCTCGCTCATGGTCGACACCCGCGAACGCTGGCATGAGTTCGTCAAGCGCTCAGCCGATTGCGGGGCGGACGGCATCGAACTCAACTTCGGCTGCCCGCACGGCATGTGCGAGCGAGGCATGGGCTCGGCCGTCGGACAAAACCCCGATGTGGCCGAAACAATCGTCGGCTGGGTCATGGAGGCCGCGGAGATTCCCGTCATCGTCAAACTCACCCCGAACATCACCAACGTCGTCTACGCCGCCCGCGCGGCCAAGCGCGCCGGGGCCGATGCGATTTCCCTGATCAACACGATCAACAGCATCACCAACGTCAATCTCGACACCCTCACCCCCGAGCCCTATGTCGCCGGCCTCAGCTCCCACGGCGGCTACTGCGGTCCGGCGGTCAAGCCCATCGCCCTCAACATGGTGCAGAGTTGCGCGGCCGACCCCGAGGTGAATCTCCCAATCTCCGGCATCGGTGGCATCGGCAACTGGCGCGACGCCGCCGAATTCATCGCGCTTGGCTCGCTCAGCCTCCAGGTCTGCACCGCCATCATGCACTACGGCTTCCGCATCGTGGAGGACATGAACGAGGGACTCTCCGACTACCTCGACGCCAAAGGCTACAAGAGCGTGGCCGAGTTCTCGGGTGCGGCCGTGCAGCGGCTCTCCGACTGGAAATACCTCGACCTCCACTACAAGCGGGTTGCCCGCATCGACTACGACAAGTGCATCGGCTGCAACCTCTGCTACATCGCCTGCGAGGACGGCGCCCACCAGTGCATCGACCTGGTGGACAGCGCGCCCTACGGACTCGGCCCCGGGCGCGTCCCCGGCAAGCCCATCCCGAAAGTCCGCGAGGACGACTGCGTCGGCTGCAACCTCTGCTCCATCGTCTGCCCGGTGGACGACTGCATCACCATGACCCCCATCGACACCGGCCGCGAAAGGATGAGTTGGAGCGACTACCAGACCCGCATGGCCGAGGGCCAGATGCAGCCGATTCCACCCCACCCGTAAGCGGGATCCGGGTCGTTGCTTTGATCAGCGCCGCGGATTCGCGTCCGGCTGGGACGCGTCGCGAACCACCCCGGCGACAAATGCATCGAAGGCAGCGAACCCGGGGAAGGATCGCACCTCGTAGTCGTAGCCTTTGCCGCGCTGAATCTGCCGCGCCCTCACCTCCTCGAGGTGCCGGAGGCATGATTCGCTCTGGGGCAAGTCGAGATGGCGGTAAATTTTACCCACCGCCGCGGCGATGTCCGAGGTGATGGCCGTGTAGGTGAGCAGCAATTGTTTTTCGGGCGGGATCTGGTGCTCGATAATGTCCAGCAGGCGCGCACTGTCCTTTTCCATCCGCCGGAGCACGGCCGCCTCCCACCCCTCGATGGTCAGCGGATCAACCCCCGTTTTCGACATGGTCGAGTAACGAATGAGGGCGAGGAGGGAGTTCATGAAGCCGCCGGAGTCGCGCAGGCTGAAGATGAACTCGGCTTCCGGATAGTAAGAAAGAATCTCGGGAAACTTCGTGTGGCTCGTCACCTCCTTGGAAAGGTAGCGGAGATCGGCGGCGTTGTTCAGATAGATGACTTTTTGGATGACCCGGCGATGGGTCGTGAGCATGCGGCGGCGGACTTTCTCCGGCAACTGCGTGAAATCATCGAAGTAGTCGAGCAGGTCGGCATCGGGGAAACGCAGGAAGATGAAGAAATGATGAAGAAACCGCTCCTCGAAAAAAATGCCGTCCTCCTCCCAATCATCCAGCTTGTTCGGATGCATCCGCGCGGCCACCTCGCCCGCCGGCGTTTTCGACCAGTAACTGGACTGCAGCAAATTGCGGGCGAGCTTCGAGCAGCGGAGAAGCTTCTGCACGCTGATGAAAGGATAACGCCACTCAATGTGCCGGGCGGCGGTGAAATTCTCGCTGTCCGCCGCGAGGGTGCGGTGGAGGAAGGTCGTCCCGCTCCGCGGTTGACCGAGGATGCAGACCGGACGAACGGCAAGCCGGCGGTAGCCCGGGTAAAGGAGTTCGTCCAGATACCAGAGAGCGGTAAAAATCGGCGTGCTCAGTGCGTAGGAAAAAAGGAACCGAGCCTGCCGCAGCCGGGAGCGCCAAGCCAGCCCGCGACGGCACAGCACCCTTCTCCACAGGACAAAATAAGTCCGTCCGTAGGGAAAGGGCGAGAAGACCAGACCCAGCGCGTAAAGGGCCAGGACGACAACGAGCACGAGCTTCACGGGCCAGGGCAGGGCTGGCCTGACGCGCTGACCGCGCCGCACCGCATCGTCTCGACAAGGAACACCATGGGCTTCGCGTTACGCTCCTCGGGCCGAACCTTCGGCCGAAAACGGCCCGCCGCCGTCCGTGGCCGCGAAGGCTTGGGCGTAGGCCGCCGCCAGCGCGGCGTCGTCCGCCGAGCCCGCCACGTTGACCTCAAGCAACTCGGGATGCTTTTCCACGAGTTTCTTGCCGGTCAGCAGGGCGGCCTTGAATTCCGCCACCGCATCGCTGAAGCGATTGTCCCGGAGGAACACCTCGGCGAGGCGGCGGTGAACCAAGCCCAGATGCGACTCTCCGGTGGTCAGGCCGGCCAGAAGCTTGCGGGCCTCGGCGAATTTGCCCTGGTGCGAGTAGACCCGCGCCGTCTCGAGCTTGGCCAGGATGTTGTGCTCGTCGATTTCCAACATCCGTCCGTATTGGCGCAGCGCCGCCTCGTGATCACCTTTCTCGGCGTAAGCGTGGCCGAGAACGAAATGGACTTGGGCATTGTCCGGTTGGAGTTCGGCCGCGCGCACCAACGATTGGATCCCGCCCTCAAAATCGCCGCGCGCCGCAAGAATTTTTCCCAAATGCAGGTGAGCCTGCCATGAGGTGTCATCCCGTTCGATCAGCGTCAGCAACTCCTCCCGTGCCGTCTCATCGTCGCCCTTCAACCGGTGGATCAAGGCGATGGCCAGGCGCGCCTCATCGAATTGCGGGTTGTGCTGCAGCGACTCCTGCAAGGCCGCCATCGCGTCGTCCGGCCGTCCCATTTTGAGATAGACCCGGTTGAGCCCGAGGTAGGCCTGCCCCATACTGGGGTTGAGGGCCAGGGCCGCTTTGAGCTTTTCCTCGGCCCTCTCCAACATGCCCTTCCTGACATAGACCGTCGCCGACATCATGAGCGCGACAGGCATGTCTTTCTTCAGATGCAGGGCGCCCTCGTAATATTCGAGCGCCTCATCTAACTCGCCTTTGGCCGCATAGACATTCCCCATCAGCATGTAAGCGGGTGCGAAGTCTGGATTCTTCTCCAGAATTTGCTCCAAGGTTTGCTTGGCCTCCCCGAGGTGCTTGGCCTGGATGCATTGGCGGACGGAATCCATCATGCTCTTGAGCGCACCACCTCCGCCTCCTCCACCGGGAGCCCCACCGCCGCCACCTCTACCGGCCGGGGGCCGGGCCTCAACTGCCTTTGCGTTCCAATCCATAGTTTGTTATTCCTCCTGGGGTGATGGTTCCGGGCCTCGCGGAACGGGTTCGTGGTCAGCCCGCAGGGCCGAAAATGCCAGTATCTTTTCCCTCATGGGACCCTGACTGTTCCCACAGCACGGACATGCAGGCAAGGCTATTTCGTGGGTTGCGGTCGCGGAGGAGGCTGGCGTTTCGACTGGGCTCTCTGGAAGCTGGTCATTCGCCAGATCGACCAGCCACAGTAAAGGACCAAGGCGAGCCAAAGCGCGACACCGGCACCCTGCCAGCTTTTCTCGAACCGACTGAACACATCGTAGGCAATGTAAATGAAGGCTGCGTAGAAGAAGAGCAGCGAGAGCAAACCGAAAATGGCCAGTCTCCGAAACCCCCGCCCATGGCGCGAGAGGACAGCTGGCTTGCGCCGGAAGGAGTTCCAAAACAACCGATGTGACCTGATCCGGAGATCTGGAATATCGAGCAGGGCGGAGAAAAACGCGGCGCCATCGGTCCGCCAGAGCGGATTGGCCGAGAAGGCCAGCCCGATGAAAGAGATGGCTGCGATGGTCACGCCGATGAGCGAAAGCGTGGTCGAATACCGGGTCATCCACCACAAGGCCACACCGAAACCGAACGAGGCCAACCGAACGAGCGGGGTGGTCGCGCTCAGCCACAGCCGGGTGCGCCGCGGAACCGGGCCCTGAGGCTCGATCTGCATGTTGAAACGCGGGATCAACCCGAGTTCGAGAAAAATGCCGGCGCTGGTCACGCTCAAGCCGGCCTGGCGGGCGACACAACCGCGGGCGATCTGGGCGAGGATGTTGACCGTGATGGTGGTCATGAGCAGCTTGCCGATGAACCCAAACTGCTGGGTCGAGCGTCCGACGGCATCGATGAACGAGCTGTAGTGTCTCCCGACAAGAATCAGCCCGAGGACAAAGAGCAGCGGAACGGAGGCGATGAAAAGATGACGCAACGGGTAGAGGGCTTCGGTCAGGACATCCAAAATCCTCTGCGGCCGGAACAGATGCCAGCGGTTGGGGCTGGCGGGAGGCGGCGCTTCCGCATTGGCCGTCACCTCGGCCATGGCGGCCTCAACCTCGTCGCGGACCTCGAGGGGACCGACCAAATCGATCTCTTCGCCGGACGAGGCCCGGGCCGGCTGCAACAGGTTCCAACCATGAAGCAGGCGGCGGAACTCATCGATGTCCCGCGGGGTGCAGCGTTCCTTGAACTGAGCGGAAACCAGAGCCGCCAGTTCGACCGAGCGACGGGGTCGAACGAGTTGCCGGAGCAGGAAGCACTCCTTTTCGGCGAACTCGTAGGTCTGACCGCGAAGCTCGTCGACGACCTTGCATCCGGGCGGCTCGCCGGTCGTGGTGATGACCAGATCATCCCGCAGGACAAAACCGGAGATCCCCTCCCCGGCGCCGTGCGTGCCCGCGTGGATCAGTTCGTCCCTCACAAGTTGACGCGGCCCTAGGGCGACGGGAGCGCGGCGCGGTAGAAGGCGGCATTCCTGCTGCCGCTCAGCGTGCCAATCGGCTCGTGCTCGACGCCGGGAACCTCGATGTATTCATGCTTGATCCCGAGCGAGAGAAGATGGTCGCTCAGTGCGCGGTTGTTGTCGCGCGAACTGTCCTCCGACCCGATGACCATGCGGATCTTGAAATCCTTCGGCAACTTCCCCTTGCTCACCTTGGCCTGCATCCACGGGGATTGGGCGCGGAAGTATTGCATGTCGCCGCCGTAGACGTCGTCGAGCAACTGCCGCCTCATTTCCAAGGGCTGCAGGCCGGGGCGGTCCTCCAGAAAGTCCAACTGCAAGGGCCCGGCACCCAGCATGGAAAACCCGCGGAACATTTCCGGATATTTGAGCCCGAGCCGGGCCGCGCCGTAGCCACCCATGCTGAAACCTTCGAGCATGCGACCCTCACGCGTCGCGATGGTCCTATAGGTGCGGTCGATGTGCGGGATAAGGTCTCGGATGAGCATCGACTCGACGGGCGTGGACCCGTCCTTGGCATCGCACCACATGCCACGGGGCAGCCCGTTGGCGAAAACGATGATCGCGGGGGGCATCTCTCCGGCGGCCATGGCCTCGCCGTAGAACCGGCTGATGAAGGGAATGCCGTTGATCCCCGGGCCGAGGCCGTGGAGCCAGTAGATGACGGGAAAACGCCGGTCGGGCTGCTCCTCGTAGGCCGGCGGCAAAAACACATGATAGCTGACCTTCTCCCCGACGGTCCGGCTGTTGAACGTGCGGAATTGCACGCCTTCGGCCTCCATCGGTGCGGTGACCCAGCGACTGCCGCCCCCGAAAAAGCCGGCACCCCCGCGGTCAGCCGCATCGGGCCGGCGGGCAGCGGCGAAAAATTGCTCTGCATCTTCCTGTTCGCCGGCCTGCGCGAACGAGAGGGCGAGGAGGAGAGGGAGGACATGGAGGGCCGCACGGACCAGACGGGCTAGGGATGTGGACGGAGATTGCATAATGATATTGTTTCTATGAATTCGCTCAGGCGGGTGCGGATGGGAAGCAGAAAGACCCAGCCTCACCGGACCAGCGCGCGCAGGGCGGCCTCACAGGCCTGCAGCAGCCCGCCCACCGGGTCGGCGCTGAGCAAACCGGCGCTGTAGCTCCAACGCATTTGCAGGACCCCGTTCTGGATCAGCGCATTGATTTCGATGAGATGACGCCGGGCGGCCCGCTTGCTGACGAGAACGCCGAGGGGCAGTTGCTGTCTTCCTTTGTTTTTCGGCGGTGCGCCCATGCCGGCATTTTGTTGGCCGAAATAGTTGAAGAAAACCTCCGCCTCCGGCTGCGCACCCAACGCAGCCCGGTCGTCGTCGTTCCCCAGATAGCGCAACAGCCCGTAGCCAAGACCCTGCCGGGGAATGGCGCGGAGTTGCTCGACTCCCGCGGCCAAAAGCTCGTCCGCCGGGAGCGTTTCCGGCAGCACAAGCAAGGCCGGGGAGATGTTGGCGAACCATCCGACGGTCCGGCTGGTGTTGAGGCCCTCGCCGAGATCGTGACGGCCGTGGCGTTCGATGTTGATGACCACGCGTTCCTGATGCATCGCACCGGTCAGGGCGCGACCGAGGGCGACGACCAGCAGTTCGTCCACTCCCGCCTGCATGGAGCGGGCCACGCTGACGAGCTGGCGCGTGGTTTCCTCGTCCACGGTCAAAGTCACATCCTCCGCCGCCGCGCGCGTCCGGTCGCCCTCGGGGAAATCGATGGAGAGGCGGCCGACTTCGCGGCGCCGCGGATCCAACCAGTAAGCCCTCTCGTCTTCGGCCATCGGCTTGGCCGCCTCGGCCAGAAGCAGTTCGGACCAGAGTTTGAAAGAGCTCGTCTTGGCCGGCAACGCGATCTCCTGCTGGCGGAGCGACTGGCGCAACGCCGTGGTGAAGTCTCCGACCACGAGAGGGAAAGAAATGGTGTCGGTCACCGCATGATGAACAACAAGCAGGAGGTAACCGTCGAATTTCTCCCCGGCCTTGAACCAGCCCAGACGGACCAGCGGGCCGTTCTCCACGTTGAGGCTGACCTGCAATTCGTTGGCCCGCGCCTCCATCACCGCAGGCCGCTCGGCGGCGGAGACGGCGGAAATGTCGATTTCGGTCAGCGGCATTTCCTCGCCGATGGGGGCAAACTGTTGAATTCTCCCCCCGCCCTCGCCGCCCCCCACGAAACGGGTGCGCAGCGCGTCATGATGCGCAAGCACCGCCTGCAAGGCACCGCGCAGATGCGCCTCCGTCAGCCCCCGGGGCGCGGGAAGGTAGGTGGCCCAGTTGAAATGGTGGGGATCCGGATTATCCCAGGCGAAGAACCAATGCTGGATCGGGGTGAGCGGGGCGGCTCCGGTCACGACGGATTGGTCGATCTCGCCCGCCGCGCCGGACGCGGTCACGGCCACAGCGGCCAGTTCCTCAATCGTCTGGTGCTGGTAGGCGTCCTGCACACTGAATTTCAAGCCGGCCTCGCCGGCGCGCGCGACCACGCGGATGCTGAGGATCGAGTCGCCGCCCAACTCGAAAAAATTGTCGTGCACCCCGACCTTGTCCACCTTGAGCAGCGTGGCCCAGATGTCGGCGAGAATTTTTTCCTCGGCCGTGCGGGGGGCCACGTAAACTTTCTCCACGCCGGCCAGCCGCGCTTTGTCGTCGGGGGGCGGCAGGGCCTTCCGATCAAGCTTGCCGTTCGGCGTGAGGGGCAGCACGGGGAGGAAAACAAAGGCGGACGGCACCATGTAGTCGGGGAGCAGCTTGCCGAGGTGCGCCCGCAGTTCGGCCGCGGGGTTGGCCTCGGCCACCGCGTTGCCGGGCACCGGAACCACGTAGGCGACCAAGCGTGCATCCTCGCCGGCCTCGGCGCGCGCGATGACGGCG
>JBGSSV010000026.1:0-1962 GCA_041736875.1 Chthoniobacterales bacterium
CGGTCGCCCGCGACTCGACACCGGAATGGGCTTGGCCACCGGCCGGGTGGTCGCCGGCAACATGGGCTCGGCCGCCCGCCACAACTACACCGTCATCGGCGACACGGTGAACCTGGCCGCGCGCCTGCAGGACGAGACCAAGACCTACCAGGTCGATAGCGTCATTGCCGCCCGCACCGCCGCCGCCTGCGGTCACCCCGACTGGCTGCAGCCGCTCGGCCGGGTCACCGTGCGCGGCAAGACCGAAGCCATCGAGGTCTTCACGCTGCGGGATGGATTGGCCTGATGCTCGGCGGCCCAATGGCCCGGCCTGTCCTGACCCGATAAACACGCGACGGGCTGTCCGTTTTTCCCACGCTGTTGTTGGCGAAAGCCATGGGGCCGCTTGCCTCGGCCGGAAGAAAGCTTATAAGAGTGGTGATGTTACCTGCCGCAAAGTCAGCCCTCCTGCGGCCGTGCCTCGTCCTGCTCCTGGCCGCGGCTTTGGCCGGTTGCGGCCAGCCGGGGAACTCCTCGTCGGAGGAACGAATGACCACCGAACCCGTGGAGCGCCGGGATATCCGGGAGGAAATCCGCCTGAGCGGCGACATCGCCCCAGCCTATCAGGTCGAGATCAAGCCGGAGGTCGGCGGAAAAGTTCGCGAGCTGCTCGTCACCACAGGCCAGCAGGTCAAAAAAGGTGATCTTCTTTTCGTCATCGATGACCGCGATCTCCAAATCGAAAAATCCTCCGCCCAGGTCGAAATCGACGGGGCGAAAGTTTCGGTCGAGAAGCTGGCTGGTAACCTCGGGCGCGCGCGCGAGCTCTTCGAGGCCAAACTGATTAGCAAGGAGGTCTACGACAACCTCGATGCCGACTCGCGGCTGGCCGAGAACGCGTTCCAACGCGCCCAGCGCCGGTTGGAAACGGTCGAGGATCGCATCGAGCGGACCCGCGTGCTCGCCCCGGCGGACGGAACCATTTTGTCGGTCCCGGTCATTGCCGGCCAGGTTGTGGTGGCCGCCATGAGCGTGAACTCGGGCACGGCCCTGGCCACGTTGGCCGACCTGTCGACGCTGCTGATCGATGCGCATGTCAACCAGCTCGACATCGGCAAGATTGCCAAGGGCAGCACGGTGGAAGTGCTGTCGGGGACGGACTCGGAGACGCGGACCACGGCGCGCCTGACCTTCATTGCCCCGCTGGCCACGACAAAGAACAACGTGAAGGGTTTTTCCATCCAGGCGGTGCTCGAAGAGGGGGCGGAAGATTTTCGCCCCGGCATGACCGTCGGGCTGCGTCTGCCGTTGGCCGCCGCGACCAATGCGGTCTCCGTCCCGGTCTCCGCCGTCTTCGGCAGCAACGGAAACAAGGTAGTTTACGTCGAGACGGCGGAAGGCAAGGCCGAGAAGCGTCCGGTCGAAGTCGGCGTCTCCGATTTGTTCCATGCCGAAATCAAATCCGGCCTGCAGGAGGGCGAGCGGGTGCTCTTGACCGAGCCGCCGCCGGAGCAATCCTGAGTTGCTTATGACCGTGGTGGAAATGCGCGACGTGCGCAAAGTCTACGGCACCGGACCCGACCCGGTGGCCGCGCTCGAAGGGGTCAGCCTGCGGATCGAGCCGGGCGAGTTTGTCGCCATCACCGGATCGAGCGGCAGCGGCAAGTCCACCCTCATGCACCTCGTGGGCTGCCTCGACACTGCGACTTCCGGCCATGTGGCCATCGCCGGTGAGGATGTGAGCCGGGCCGGGTCCGACCGTCTGGCCCGCCTGCGCAATCGCAGCATCGGCTTCGTCTTCCAGGCCTTCAACCTCCTGCCGCGGCTCGATGTGCAGCGCAACATCGAACTGCCGCTGGTCTACGCCGGGATCTCCGCGGCGGAGCGGCGCGAGCGGGCGCGCGAGGCTGCGGCCAAGGTCAACCTGACCGATCGGCTGACCCACCGCCCGTCGCAACTCAGCGGCGGCCAGTGTCAGCGCGT
>JBGSSV010000098.1:0-4706 GCA_041736875.1 Chthoniobacterales bacterium
CGGGGGCCGTGGCGGAGGAAAAGGCGGCGGTCGGTGTGACGGTTGCGGGCCGCGGCGAGCCCGGTTCCGCGGGCCGTGCGGTGGAGCCTGTCACCGAAACATCCGCCGCACGCAGTGACTCCGTGGGTGCTGGTGTCCCCGCCTGCCCTGCTGGAACCGGCGGAGCAGATTCCCGCGTGGTCAGGAGAACCGCCGCCGCAACGGCCAGAGCGGCCATGACGAGGAGCAGGGGAGCGGCTTTGCCGTTCATCAGGCAGGATTGTCGAAGTCAGGCCAGCGCCTCAGGGCACGGTGGCGAGGATCTGGTAGAACTGGTTGCCGCTGGACGTCACGGTGAAGGAGACCTTCTCGTAGCCGGGAGGCACCGTCCCCTGAGGGCTGACCAGAGCAGGAACGATGCTGCCGTCGGTCACGAAGCTGCCCGAAGTGAGACTGGCCCGTTTCTGCACGGCATAGGTCACGTCGGCGCGGCGGAGGAAGGTCACGGTGACCTGATTGCCGGTGCGCGTCGTCGTGGCCAAGGCCGCGTTCCCCACCGTGGGGTTGGAGCCGAAGGCGAACTCCTCGTTGTTGTCGAGCAGGTCATCATCCGGATCGCTGGTGCCGAGGGCGTCTCCGCCGGTGAGGCCGAAGCCCGCCGCCCAGCCTTCGTAGGCGGTTTGCACCGTGCCGTTGGCCGCGATGTTTTGGGTCGTTGCTCCTGTGCTGCTGGCCGCGAGGTTGCCGGAGTAAATACCTGCAGCGGTTGCGGCGGCGAGGCGCAGGTGGATGGTGGTCGAGGCGAGGGTGCCGGCGGTCGGCGGCAGCGAGGCGCCGCCACCGTAGTTGGTGCCGTCCGTCGAGACCTCGAAGCCGGTCGGCGGCGTGATGGTTACGTTGGTCGTCAGGTTTGTGCCGGACACGCTCGACGTCTGGGCGGCCGAGGCGGTGCCTTGCACGGTGGTGAAATTGGTGAAGGAGCCGGTGAAGGTGATCGAAGGCGTGGCCACCGCGTTGGTCTTGGCCACGAAGTTGACGTCGCCATTCGCGCTCACCGTGATGGTGCCGAGAAAGTAGGCAAAGCCGTTGGCGCCCCCGCCGTAGTCGGCCGCGATGCTGTTGGTGTTCTGCCAGGCCGTGGCCCCGTTGGTGCTGGGGGTGATACGATAAAGGTCGAGGCCGAGGGCCACGTTCGAAACCGTGCCGTAGGTGTAGTAGTTCGTGGAGGCATAGCCCATCACGCCGCCAGGAATCGCCGTCCACGCCGTAGTCGGGGTCGGATTGGCGCCGAGGGTGAGCGGGTTCTGGCTGTCAAAAGTCGTGTCCCCATCCAGAAGCGCCAAGGGGTTATTCGTGCCGAGGAGCACGGAGTTGGCGTTTTGGATGGCACCCACCACTCCCGCGGCATTAGCCGTGGGCACGTTGCGGTTGTCCGAGTTTAGCTGGCCCAAGCTGCCGGCGCCGAGGCGTGGCGAGGTGATGTAGGCGGTGCGGGGATAGTCACCATTGCTTACCGCCGTGCCAATCGCAGCTGTGGAGCCGTTCTGCCCGGCCGCTCCGGCGAGAAGCGTCCCCACAATGTTCGTCCAGTCGTCCCCGTAGTTGCTGGAAAGGATGGGGTTGATGTTTCCCAATGGGATGACCGTGCCGAAGGTCGGGTCGCCGGGGGTGGCGGCACGGCGAAAGACGTCCCATGAACTTCCGAGGCTGTAAGCAACCACGACGTCCGTGCCGGTCGCCCCGTTCGGGTTGCGAAAGAAAAGCACCATGTCATTGACGTTGTATGTTGGATCCACGGCCGCTTGTGCGGCAGGAAGGGTGAACCCAGCGTGTGAGGCCATGGCGACGGAGATAGTGGCAAGGAGGCGGCGGGCTTGTTTCATGAGGTTACGGTGGGTCGATGGGTAGTGTTCGAGGGTCCAAGTGAAGCACTACAAATTTATGCGGGCATCGCCCGGGTCCAAGGTTTGCTCTGGAACAATTTCGTAACAATGGGCGCCGCCCCGACTTTGCCCCTTCCTGAAAAACAAGAAGGCCGGCACCGTTTCCGGTGCCGGCCTCGTGTTTGTTATCCGTCTCGGGACGGATGCCCGTCAGATCAGAGCGGGGCCACGATCGGGAAGCCGTCGTCAGGGCGGCTCGCCGTCATGTCGCCGAGCGTCAGGCCGTTGGCCGTCTGCTGAAGACCCGTAGGCAGGTAGTTGGTCTTCATCGAGTTATACCACGCGGTCTCGTTGGTCGAGAGACTGCCGTGGTAGTAGAGGTGCTGGTAGTTCCACGCGGAATAGGCACCCTGAGCGACCTTGTTGAAGTCCGCCTCGTTGAACCCCTTGCTGAGGTAGTTGTTCGTGTTGGTCGCGGCCAGCGGGGTGATCTTCACGCCGTTGTAGGCGAGGATGTTGCCGCCCGCGGTCGCCGCATTGAGCGAGTCGGCCGTGGAGAGCCAAGTCAGCAGGAACAGCGGGAGATCCTCCCCGATGGGAGTGAAGCTCACGCCGTCATAGACCGTGACGCTGGTCGAGGGCAGCCCCATGACCGTGCGCAGGGCGCTGCTGCTGGAGTAGCCGCCGTTGCCGGCTGCAGTGTTGCCCCAGAGGACGGACGCGTTGTTGGTGGTGCCGGTGTCGAGGACCGATGCGACGGGGCCGCGGCCATCAGCCGGGACGAGCGTGATGGCTGTCACCGCCGAGGCCGACGAGTTCGTCGTGGTGATGTATTGCGCCACCTTTTCCGCCACGCCGTATTGCCACTCGCTCAGGTAGGAGGCGCGGGTGCCGGATCCGTCATTGCGGCCCGTGGCGAACACGTAGGTCGTGTCGTTCGGGTCGCCCGTGAACAGGCTCAGACGCTGAATGCCCTGTTCCCAGAGCGCACGCGCTTGCTGGAAGGTGACGTTGGTCCAGTTGGCCGGAGCACCTTCGTTGGCGATCATGGCGAACGTGACCACGCCGACGGCCGAGGCGCCGACGGGGTTGAGGGTCTCGTTGTCCACCGGCGTGCTGCTCTGGTAGACGTCGGAGAAGCTGAACTTCGGACGCTTGGTTTCGGTCGGCGCGAGGATGCCGCCAGTGAACGAGCCATTGGTGGTGTTGGTCAGGGCGGCGATGGTCAGGAACGGCGGGTTGTTGTTGCCCGCGATGGCGTTCAGGCCTTCGGCCGAGCCGTTGAACGACGTCTGGATGACGGTCGTGCCGCTGATGCCCGGGAACGTTCCGCGGAAGATCGCCTTGTTCGAGGCGATGAGCTGCGAGAGGTTGTTGCCGGTGAAGTCGTAGGCGACGTTGAACGAGGCGTTGGCCAGGCCGTTGAGGCCAGGGGACACCGAGTTGTAGGCGTTGTAGATGGCCCGGACGGTGGCCTGCCGGAACGCAGTGGCGCCGGTGACGGTGATCGTCGTCTGCGCCATGGCGGACGACGTGACGGCGAGAGCCATGGCTCCCGCGACGAGGTGTTTGATGTTCATTTTATTGGTTGGTGGTTTTGGTGGTGTTGGGTTGTCAGGACTGATTTCTTAGGACGCGAGTTGCGCGCGCTTGCGGGAGCGGAGCCAGGCGCCGCCGGCGAGGAGGAGGGCCGCGGCGATCGTGCCGGGCTCAGGAATCGGCGTGGCGCCGGTGCCGACGAAGTTCACGTCGCCATTGCTGCTCAGCGTGATGGTGCCGAGGTAGAAGCCGAAGCCGTTTCCAGAGGTTCCACCGTAGTCCGCCGTGATGCTGTTGACATTCTGCCAAGCACTCGCGCCAGCGAGGCTCGGAGTGACGCGGAACAGATCGAGGCCGACGACCACGTTGTTGATCGTGTCGAAGTTGTAGGTGCTGCTGCTGGCCGAGCCAACCACGCCGCCGGCGATCGAGGTGTAGGACGTCGTTGGAACACCGCCCGGGGTCAGGCCGTTGTTGCTGTCGATGACCGTGTCGTTGACGCTAACCGCATACGGGTTGGCTTGGTTGAGGGCCACGGAGTTGGCGTTCTGGATGGCGCCGGCTGTGCCCGCAGCATTGGCGGTCGGCACGTTGCGGGGCGACGAGTTAAGGTCGCCATAGGTGCCCGCGCCCGCGCGGGGCGAGGTGATGTAGGTCGTGCGGGCATGGTCTCCGTTGCTGATTGCACTGCCGATGGCGGCTGTGCTGCCGTTCTGGCCGACGGCTCCGAAGTAGAGCTTGTCCGCCGTCAGACCGGTCCAATCCGCGCCGTAAGTCGACCTGAGGATGGTGTTGATGTTGCCGAGGCTAATGACCGTTCCGTAGGTCGGGTCACCCGGCGTGGCGGCCTTGCGGAACACGTCGTAGGTGCTGCCGAGGCTGAACGTCACGACATTCTCCACGTAGGAATCCCCGGTGCGTTTGAGGCCGTAGAACAACAGGTCGTTGACGTTGTATTGCGTGTCGATGGCGGCCTGGGCGCCCGGGGTGAAGGACGCCGCGAGAGCGACGGCCGCACCGAGGGTGCGCAGGTGTTTGGTGGTGTTTTTCATGTGTGTGTGTGTTGGTGTTGGTTACTGAATGGTCTGAGGACGAACTTCCCTCGGGGCGGAGATTCGTCGCCCCCGGGGTTTGGGGCTACCTCGATGTTGTTACTTTTTCGTCACTCTTGGCCCCGCGGGTGACGAGGCCGCCCGGGAGCGGCCATTTACCGCGGCGGCAGCGAGAGCCCGGCCTTCTGGAGCAGCGCGAGTTCGTCCGGGCGAAAAAGGGAGGAGTCGGCGCGCTGGGCGATGGCCTCGGCCG
>JBGSSV010000156.1:0-8296 GCA_041736875.1 Chthoniobacterales bacterium
CGCCGCCCCGCCCGAGAGGACAGCATCCGCCAGCGCCTGCCCCGCGCTGATCGTCGAGGCGGCGGGCCAGGTCAGCACCGGAGCGGGCTCCGGTCCGCCGAGGTCGAAATCCCCGAAAAGCAGAAAGTGATCGGAGGCTAAGGAGGTGGCGTTGGTGGCCGGCAGCGGTCCGGTCTTGGGCAGCCCCAGCCCCGGGCCGTCGAGGGCGCTGTTGTAGATTTCGGTCTGGAATGGCCGGGCACGCAGGGCGGAGGACGCGACCATGTAGTCGAGCACGGAACTCGAGGAGGCCCGCGTGCTCCAAGTCTTGGTCGCCCCGTTGACCTGCGTGACCGGCAGTTTCGCCATCCCAACGCTGGAGAAATAGAAGTCCGGGTCGGTGCGATAGGTCAGGGGAAAAGTCACGTCGGCACCGAGTCGGTAGCGGCCGGGAAGGCCGGTCAAGGGCGGCGCGGCAAAGACCGCATTGTCCGAGCCCACCAAGTTGTAGTCGCCGACGATGAGCACATGGTCGAGCGCCGGGATGCTGTTGGCTTGGACGAACTCGCGGGTGCGGCGCAACTCCACGGCCCGGCGGAAGCTGTCGGCGGCGGAACTGCTGCAGCACTTGAGATGAAGAACAATGACCAACGGGTCGCGGGGCGTGCCGGGCACATCGATCTTGACGGCGAGATTCTGTCGCGTCATTTCCACGGCGCCGGCCGGCGACTGGATCGAGTTCGTGCTCGTCAGCGGGTAGCGGCTGAAGATCCCGGTGCGCAGGGTCGTGTCGAGCACTGAGCTGCCGGAGAGCAGGTGGTGGGGATAGCTGAGGGCCTGGGCCATGTTGGTGAAATTCACCGCGTCCGACCCTCCCTGCGGCTCAACGATGGCGATGATGTCCGGGTTGACCCTCGCGATGACCGCCCGAGCCTGCTCGAAGGAATCTGATCCGGGTGCGCCGAATCCGCGTTCGATGTTGAACGAGGCCAGCCGCACCGTCGCGGCTGGCGACAGACCAGCGGCGGCCCAAAGCACCACGGCGCAGAGGCTGGACAGGCGGGTGCTGGGTGCTGACGAAGACATAGCTAACGGGGAACCTCCCGAAGAGAAGCGACCAGCCGGCAGCAAGGCAAGCAGGGGCTTCGGCGCGCTGCTCAGGCTGCCACGGCCGGCGCCGGTTTTTTACGCAGGGCCTTGAGGAGAAAGAAGACCGCCGCCGCGGCAACGGCGAGGAGCAGGATGGCCAGGAACGGACGGAAGAAAATCCACGCGACGGCGATGACGACGGCACTCACGGCCAAGGCGAGGAGGAAGGTGACAAAACCGGTGACCGTGCCAACCAGATTGCCGAGGAGCGGCACGACGTCGGCCAGGACGGACAGCGGCGCAAGAACGAGGCTGAAGCCGATCCAGACGAGGAAAAAGCCGACCACGCGCAGGATCCAAGTGAGAAAGGTGTTCTCGGCGTGGGCCGCGGCGAACATGGCCCCGGCATCGTGCCGGCCGCTCTTGATCATCTCGATCGTTCCGCCCGCCTTGGTGCGGTAGGCTTGGAAGGAATCACCGGACTGTTCGGCCAAGAGACTCACCTCGCCCGGAGGCACCACACGGAAGGTCACGCGGACGTCGCCGATTTGCGGCTGGGCCGGATTCGCGCCGAGGTAAATCTTGCCCTGGTCGGGGCGCACGTTTTCGGGCCAGTCAATACCCTCGGGAAGTTGCTTGAGCGACAGGTCCTCGAAGTCGTTCAGGCTGGAAACCAGATCGGCCGACAAGGTGAACGCTCCGACGCGCACGATTTCGGCATCCCAGGTCAGCGACTCGAAGGGAAACTCCGAGGGATTTTCGTGACCGTCGGGCCGGTTGAAACTCGCCGAATCGATCAGCCCTTCGCTCCAGTCTTTGCTGTAAGTGTAGGTCGTGACGGTTTCCTCACCGCCGCCGAGCTTCTTCTCGGTCTTGCTCTCGGATTTTTCCTCCCACTGATACATCGAGACCGAACGCTGGAGGCGGATGACGTTTTCCGCGATGCCGAAGTCCGGGTCGGTGAGGGTTTCCTCCGTTTCCGCGGGGCCCGAGAGGTGGATCAGTTTGCCCTCGTTATCCGGGTTGATTTCCCCGGCCTCGACGGACACCACGGCCCCCTCGCCTTCCTGCAGGGTTTGGAAGGTCTTGACCGCGCGGCCTTCGTTCCAAAAAAGGAGAACGACGGCAGCGACGAGCAGGACCAGCCCAACCAACACGCCCATGATGGAATTGCCGATGCGGCTGAACCAGGACGAGCTGGAGACAACGGTGTGAGAGTCAGACATGGAGATCTTTCAAACGGACTGGAAAATGATCGCAGTGAGGGTTCGAGGCAAGCAGGCAAACCAACGGAACGGACGCTAACCTTGCATTTTGTCGCGCATGAGGCGCAGTTGTTTGGCCGCGAGGTCGAATTCGAAGGAGTTCAAAGCCGAGGAGATCGTCTCGAAGCGGGCGGCATGAGTGGAGCCGTGGAGGAGTGCCTCGATTTCGACGGCGACCTCGGCCGCCCGCGCGTCGCTTTGTTTGAGGAGTTTCTCCAGACGGTCGAGGAGGGGAAGGAGTGTAGCGGAATCCACGCTGGCCACGCCCGGCAGGAGTTCGGTCGAGCGCTCGCTCAAGACGGCCAGGCCGTCGAGCACCGTCTTGAGTTCGGTCGCCACCACGGCGAGGGCCTGGCTGCGCTGCGGGCCGCTTCCGGGGGCGGCGGTGCAGGCCTGCTCCAAAATTGCGGCAGCGGCCTGGAGGTCAGTCGCGCCGATGTTACCCGCCAAGCCTTTGAGCGTGTGAGCCAGCCGGGTCTGGGCCACAGGATCCGCTTCGGCTTCGTGGAAGCGCTCGACGAATCCCGCCTGATGCTCGGCGAATGTTCGCAGTTGTTTGAGATAAAACGAGGTCTTGCCCAGCATGCGAGAAAGGCCGACGCGGGTATCGATCCCGGGCAGCTCGAGGCGATGCGGACCCGCCTCGCTCAAGGTCGCAGCAGCAGCGGTGGGGAGCGGCTCGGATGGCTTGATCCAACGCGCAATGGTCTCGAACATCCGCCGCACATCGAGGGGCTTGGCGATGTGGTCGTTCATCCCGGCAGCAAGCACCTTGTCGCGATCCCCGGCCATGGCGTCGGCCGTCATGGCGATGATGGGGAGCCCGGCAAGCCCGGGGAGCTTGCGGATGGCGCGGGCGGCCTCATAGCCGTCCATCACCGGCATCTGGATATCCATGAGCACGCCGTCGAACTTCAGACCCTTCGACAGCATTTCCACTGCCTCGAGGCCCTGATTGGCGACGCTGACGGCGACCCGGGCTTCCTGCAGGAGCTCAACGGCGAGTTCGCGGTTCATCTCGTTATCCTCGACCAGCAGGACGCGCGCCCCAGCCAACCCTTTGATTTGCTCCGGCCAGTCGGTGACCGGCCAGATGTCGGCCCGGTGTCCCACGGAGCCGAGGCCGAGCTGCTCGCCGATGGTCTCGAGGAGCGTGGAGGGCGAGACGGGCTTGCCGAGGAAGCCATTGAGCTGCACTCCCTCGCGGCCGGCGGCCACATCCGCCTCGTCGCGGCTGTAGGCGCTGACCATGATGATGGTCGGCATGTCGGTAGGCCGCAGGTCTTTGATTTGCTTGGCACAGGTTACGCCGTCCATACCCGGCATGCGCCAGTCGATGAGCACGAGACTGTGGGGACGCCCGGCTTTTGCGGCGCGGGCGACGAGATCCAGCGCGCCGGCCCCGCTGGAGGTAGCCTCCGCATCCATGCCGAAGCTCTGCACCATGGCGGCGAGGTTCAAGCGGGCCGATTCATTGTCATCGACGACGAGCACGCGGATGCCGGCCAGCTCCTCGGCCCGGAACATGCGACGGCGGCGGTGACCGGCCCCGCGCCCGAAGCGCACGGTGAAGTGAAAGGCCGAGCCCACCCCGGGCTCGCTTTCCACCCAGATGCGGCCGCCCATCAACTCGACCAGACGCTTGCTGATGGCCAAACCGAGGCCGGTGCCACCGTATTGGCGTGTGGTCGACGTGTCGGCTTGGGAGAAGGACTGAAAAAGTTTCGCCTGCTGCTCCTCGGAGATGCCGATACCGGTGTCCTTGACCCAGAAATGGACGGCGACCTCGTGATCGGTCTCGGCCAGGACTTCGGCGCCGAAGACGACCTCGCCGCGGGAGGTGAACTTCATCGCGTTCGATCCGAGATTGAGCAACACCTGACGCAGCCGGGTCGGATCGCCGACGAGGGACTCGGGCACGTTGGGCGAAAGGTCGAAGATCAGCTCGAGACCCTTTTGCTCGGCTTGGAGGATCATCTGGTCCCCCACCCCCTCGAAGACTCCGTCCATCCAGAAAAGGATCGATTCGACGGTCAGCTTGCCCGCCTCGATCTTGGAGTAGTCGAGGATTTCATCGATGACGCGCAGCAGTCCGTCCGCCGCCTGGGTCACCTTCTCAAGATAGTTGCGCTGGCGGCGGTCGAGCCGCGTTTTCAACGCGAGGTGGCTCATCCCGAGGATGGTGTTCATCGGGGTGCGGATCTCATGCGACATGTTGGCGAGGAAATCGCTCTTGGCCTTGGTGGCCTCCTCGGCGAGCTCCTTCGCGCGAACGAGCGAGACCTCGGCTTCCTTGAGTTTGCCGATGTCGACGACCCAGGCCAGCACGCCGGGCTTGCCTTCGTATTCGGTGCGGAGAAAGGTCGTGAGGTAGTCGCGCGGGGTTCCTTCGGGGGAATGGAACGAGATCTCGAGGTCGCGGACGATTTCCTTTTTGGCCAGCAACCCGAGCATGCGCTCCCGGTCGCCCGGAACGGCATAGATGTCCTGCGCCGGATGCCCCACCTCGATGCTGGTCAGCTCCCTCATGCGGGGGTTGACGAACCGGATGACCGAATCGACCGAGATGGCCACGCCGACGGGCGCAGTGTCGAGGAGGAGTTGCAACTGCTCCTGCTGACGGGCCTTGGCCTCAAGCTCGCGCGCCCGCAGTTTCTCGGTGATATCCTGGAAGCCTCCCTCCACGCCGATGAGGGTTCCGGCGCTGTCCAGATTGGGCACGGCGAGGCAGCGCACCCAGAGCCGGTGGCCCTGCAGGGTGACCATTTCAACTTCCTCGTCGAAAGGCGTGCCCTCGACGGCACACGCGGTGAAGACCAAGGCCATGTGCTCCCGGTAGTCGGGGGCGCAGAACTCAAGCCATCCGTCCCAGGACGGCCGGAAGTCCTCATCGACCTCAAGGATCAACTTCATCTCCTCCGACCAGACAAGCCGGTGGCGAGCGAGGTTGTAGCTCCAACCGCCGAAGCGCGCCGCCTGCCCGGCCAGGCCGAGAAGCCGGCCGCGAGCACGCAATTCGCCCTCGGTGTGCTTGAGCGTGGTCACGTCGGTGATCAGCCCCTCGAGCGCGAGCAACTCGCCCTGCTCGGAAAAGACCCCGCGTCCGCGCTCCCAGACCCAGCGCATTTCGCCGATGGCGGTGATGATGCGGTAGGAGACCTCGAAGGGCTCCCCAACCTGGACCGCGGCTTGGACCGTGTCCCACACGGTCTGGGCATCCTCGCGCAGGACGAGTTGCCCGTAAGCCACGGCCTTCGAACCGATCAATTGTTCGGGCGAGTAACCCGTGACCGACTTGGCCCCCTCGCTGACGAAATCCATCGTCCACTGAGGATCATTGCGGCAGCGGTAAGCCATGCCGGGCAGGTTGCTCATCAGCGTGCTGATCTGACGCTGGCTCTCGCGCAGGTCACGCAGCGCACGATTGAACGACTCGGCGACCATGCCGATCTGGTCTCCTTCGGACTCGCCTAGATCAATCTCATGGAAGACGCCCCCGGCTTCCTCACGCAACTGCCGCTCCATTCGATCGAGCGGACGAAGAATATGCCGGGCAAGCGCACGGTAGAGGAAAAAGCTCCAAGCCAGGCCCACCACCGAGCAAACGCCGAGCGCACTCGCCCACCCGCGGCCAAATTCGAAAAGCCCCCAGCCGGACACCAGAGCGAGGACGGCGAAAAGCAGGGCCCCGAGGAAGATCGGCAGCAAGACTTTGCGGCGCAGGGATGCGGAGGATCCTCGTTTCATGGGGTTAACAGGCAATCGCTTATATCACCGGCGGCCGAATGCAACTTCACACTGCACAAAATCACCCGGCCCCATGCGAAGGGGCAGCGCGGACATGGCGGTTGCGGCCACCCTTTTTGGCTGCGTAGAGCGCCTCGTCGGCCCGACGAACCAAGCTCTCCGGCGTTTCTCCGTTCGGCAACGCGGCGACGGCCGAACCGACCGACACGGTGAGAACCGGCCCAACGTCCGAGGCTCCGTGCGGCACTTTCAAGGCACGCACGGCCTCCAAGATGGCCAGAGCCATCCGTGCCGCGCCCGCTTCGTCCGTGGCGGGAAGGAGCAACAGGAATTCCTCGCCGCCCCAGCGGCAAACAAGATCACCCGGCCGGGCGCAGAGCGGGCGGATGGCCGCGGCCACAAGCCGGAGGCATTCGTCCCCGGCGAGATGGCCGTGGCGGTCGTTGTAGGCCTTGAAGTGGTCCACATCGACCATCAGCACGGTGAGCGCATGCCGCTCCCGCGCGGCCCTCGACCACTCGTTGGCGAGCGCGGCATCCATTTTCCGCCGGTTGCCCAAGCCGGTCAAAGGGTCGGTCACGACCAACTGGCCGAGCTCGAGGCTGGCGGCCGCGTCTTTCGCGTGTTTGGAAAGAGCCACTTGGATGGCGGCCTTGAGTTCGCGCGCGCGGAAGGGTTTGACCAGGTAGCCGAAGGGCACGACGGAAAGCGCGCGGGCCAGGGTGGCATCGTCCGAATGGGCGGAGAGAAAGACGATGGCGGTCTCGTGCGCCGCGCAGATCCGGCTCGCCGCCTCAACCCCGTCGCCTCCGTCGCGCAAGCGGACATCCATGAGGACAAGGTCGGGCCGCTCCCGCTCCGCCGCCTGCACCGCCGTCTCGAAGCTGTCGGCCATCCCGCAAACCTCGTAACCCATCCGCCGGAGCTCGCCGGAGAGATCCAGCGCCGTGACCGCTTCGTCCTCAACGATGAGGATGCGTGAGGCACGGGACGAGGGAGACATCATGTATTCCAGGTGATGCAGGTTCCGGCCCTGGGTGGCGCGGTGCGGACTTCGCGGTGCGCGCGGAGCTGTCCGACCAAAACCTCGACGAGTTGCAAACCAACACCGAGTGAGTTCCGGCTGGAAGGATCAAAGCCCGGGCCGTCGTCGCCGACAAACAGCAAGCACCGGACGCCCTCGCGGGAGAGTCGCACCGTCAAGGTGCCGCGCTCCCGGCCGACGAAACCGTGCTTGAGTGAGTTGAGGACCAACTCGGTGGCGATGAGCGAGAGGGGCACGGCGCAATCAACCGGCACCTGGAGCGGCTCGGTCTCGAGATCAATGCTGACTTCCGTCCCGGCAGGGCGGTTCGAGGAGGCGATGAGCGAAACCATCTCGCGGAGGTAGTCGCCGAAGTCGATCTGCTCGTAGTTGCGCGTGGAGTAAAGCCGGTCGTGGATGAGCGACATCGCGCTGATTCGTTCGCGACATTCAAGAAAGACATTCCGTTGCTCGCCGTCGGCCAGCTTGGACGACTGGATGGTCAGGAGGCTGGCGATGATCTGGAGATTGTTTTTGACCCGGTGGTGGACTTCCCTGAGCAGGGTCTCGGATTGGAAGCGCAGACGTTGTTGCTCATCGAGGCGCTTGCGTTGGCTGATGTTGCGCACGAGGGCACAAAAACTTTCCCCGGTGCCGGTCTGCACGGCCCATAGAGCCAGTTCCGCCTCAAAGCTCGAACCGTCGGGCCGGACCGCGACGACCTCGCGCGGCGGGCCCGGCAGTCCGTCGGCCCCGCGGTGGTAATCGAGCAGCCCGCAGGGCCCGCCCGAGGGCTCGCGGAAGGTGACCAACCGGTCGATCGGACGTCCAAGCGCCTCCGCGCGGGTCGCCTGCAACTGCTGCTCGGCCGCAAGGTTCCACTCGGTGACCAGCCCCTCGGACGAGACCTCGAGGAAGCAATCCGCCGCAGTCTGGAGGATGAGGCGAAGCCGCTGCTCCTGGCTGGCCAGCAAGGCCCTCGCTGCGGAGCGCCCGGAGCGCAGACCGGCCGCCTCGATGAGGGCGGCGCAGGACGAGGCCAAGGGCGTGAGCAACTCAACCAACCTTGCATCGTAGGCACTCCGCCGATTGGCCAGACCGATCACGCCGGTCAGCTCCCCGCCGTAAAGCAAAGGCAGCGCCAGAAAGGCATGCCAACCACCATCCGCACCGCCGCTCGCCGCCACCGGCC
>JBGSSV010000160.1:0-3676 GCA_041736875.1 Chthoniobacterales bacterium
CGGGCACGGCCTTGAGAATCGCGGCTGCGATGGCGGTCGACGCTGACGGCACGGCACGAGAGACAGCGGCTGCAATCGCCGCGGCCGAACCGGGGGCTGCTTTGGCCGCGACAGCCGCAACCCTCGCGGCAAATTCCGGAGTGGGCACGAAGGCGGTTGCGGCGGCGGCAATCGCGTCCGCTTTGGCCGGGGTCGCCGCGCAGAGTTCCTTAACTTTGGCCAGCAGAGCCTCGGTGTCCTCGTCGGTGCCGAAGGCATTTCCCAACGACTCCGCGATGGCGTCGGCGTTTTCTTTCGTTGTTACCGAGGGTGTGGCCAGGGCGAGTTTTGAGGCCTCGGTTTTTTGCTGAGCAAGCGACTCAGCGTGGAGGCCCTGCGGGAGGGTGAGGAGGAGCAGGAGAGAGGCGAAAATCGCCATGAGTCGTCCAAGCGGGGAGAGTCCGGTTTTCATTGCTACCAATAAGGTGCCTCCCGCGACGCAATTCAAGTGAAAAGTTGCGCCTCCAGCCCACTTGTCCCGGTGCGGCTCAGATTGCGGTGCCCGCGGCATGGCCGCTGTCCCAAGCCCACTGGAAGTTGTAGTCACCCAGCCAGCCGGTCACACCCAAGAGATCCGTGGCGACCGGGAGGCCGGGGAGGGGTTAGTTGCCGTATTGTTGTGGTGGTGTGGGAACGGGCGTAAGACGCGGTGGCGGTGTTGGTTGTGGCGACGGTGTCGGCACCGGAATGCCCCCCCCGCCCCCGCCACCACCGCCGCCGGCTCCGCCTGGCAGGAAGGGAACACCGCCGCTGCCTCCGCCGGAGCCGCCGCCGCTTTGTTTGGCGGTCCAGTGCGTGATCAAGACATCCCAACCCGCACCGTAAGCTTTCTTGAAACCCGGCTGCGACTCCGCAGCCTTCTCGAGTTCATACCTGAAGTTTTCCAAAGAAGGAGCTTTATCCCCACCAGCCTTCTCGTAGGCCATCATCAAATCGCCGGCGATTTTATCGTGTTGCGCCGTGGTCAACTCAGGCTGCGCCTTGACAACAGCCGCTCTCACCTTTGCGTAGAGCTCCGGGTCGCACCCTGTCAGGCCCACGAGAAGGAAAAGGCATCCAGAGAAGGTCAAGGCTCGCTTCAGGAAAACGGAAATCGAATTCACGGTGTGGTTGATGGGGCTTGGGCTCGATCAACGCAAGCGCAATTCACCCCCTCGGCAAAATAGCCGCGGACCCCATCAAACCACGCTCCCTGCGGCATGGCTGCTGGCCCAGGCCCATTGAAAGTTGTAGCCGCCCAGCCAGCCGGTCACATCCACGACCTCGCCGATGAAAAAAAGGCCCGGCACGGCGCGCGCCTCCATGGTTTTCGAGGATAAATCCCGCGTATCGACTCCTCCGAGCGTCACCTCCGCCTTCGGGTAGCCCTCGGTGCCGGCGAAACGCACAGGCCAAGCCCGCAGCAAACTCTTCGCCTCGGTGCGCTCCCGGGCCGTCCATTGCGCCACCGGCTTGTCCGGCAAATGCCGGGTGCACCACGCCTCGGCAAATTTCCGCGGCCAGACCGAGCCAAGCTGCGCCGCCGCCGAAGCACGTGCCGGCACGGGCAGATTTTCGCCGCCCGGCAGCAGGTCGATGGCGAGCGCCTCGCCTTCGCGCCAGTAACTCGAGATTTGCAAAATAGCCGGGCCGCTCAGCCCGCGGTGCGTGATGAGCATGGCCTCGTCAAACGCGGCGCCCCGATGCTGAAGCCGCACCGGCAGGGACGCGCCGCTGAGCGGCCCGAAGGCCGCGCGGTCCGGCTCGGAAAAGGTCAGCGGAACCAAACCCGGACGAATCGCGGTGAGCCGCAGCCCGAACTGACGGGCCAGCCGGTAGCCGAAATCGGTGGCTCCAAGCTGGGCGAAGGACAACCCGCCCGTGGCCACGACAAGGGCGTCGCAACTCAGCTCTCCTTGGTTGGTCTGCAGTTGGAAGTTCCACGGCTTGGTCACCTCGTCCACGCGGACCCCGCAGCGGACCTGCGCCCCGGCGCGCGCGAGTTCCTCCAAGAGCATCGCGGTGATTTCGCGCGAGCTGGTGTTGGTGAAAAGCTGGCCCAACTTTTTTTCATGCCAGCGAATGCCATGGCTTTCCACCAAAGCCAGAAAGTCCGTCGGTGTGTAGCGGGCGAGGGCGGACCGGCAGAAGTCCGGATTGTCCGAAAGATAATTCTCCGCCTGCGCTCCGAGGTTGGTGAAATTGCACCGCCCGCCGCCCGAGATGAGGATTTTTTTTCCCACCCGCTCGTTGTGTTCCATCACAAGAACCCGGCGTCCGCGCCGCGCCGCCGTCAGCGCGCAGAACAGCCCGGCCGCGCCGCCGCCCAGAACGATGACCTCATGGTGTTCCACGGATCAGAGCGACCGCACGATGATGCGGGTCGAGGCGGATTGGTCACCTGCGCGGGCCGTGATGGTGTGTTCGCCCTCGCGCAGGATGGCCCCGGGCCTCCCTCCGTCCGTGTCGCATTCCAACGTCTCGCTCGACCAAAGCACCCCGGGGGCTGCACCGGCTGCGAGCGGGATGCGCTGCGCTGCAGCCGGGAGGTCGGGATCGAGAAAATAAACCGTTCCGCTGGCCGGCGAGGTGATCTGCAGGTTGTCGGTCGCCGCCTGCGCAACGGCCAGATCGCCGAGTCCGTTTTGCGGGCCGGCCAGCCACTCGCCGTATTCGGGGGGCAGGACGACCCGTCCGCTCGCGTCGTAGTCCGCGGAAGCTTCCGCGGACGGCGTGGTGGCGAACATTTCCCGCACCGCGCCGGGCCGCCCGGCGGCGACGGCATGACCGGTCAGCGGATGGATCCAGCCTTCGCGGATTCCCGCGGGCTGGCCGAACCATGTGGTGCCGCGTGTTTCGTGCAGGTAGGTGAAGATGTCATGCATCGCCGGGGCGGCGCCCGTCACGCCGGTGATGCCCCGCATCGGGCGTCCGTCCGGGTTGCCGACCCAGACCGCGACGGTGAACTCCGGCGTGTAGGCCACGACCCAGTTGTCGCGGTAGTCCGAGCTCGTGCCGGTCTTGGCGGCCACGGGGAAGGGGAGCGAGAGGTAGGAGCGGAGACCGAAGGACGCCGCCCGGGCGCGGTTGTCGGCCAGCATGTCGGTCACGAGATAGGCCGACGCCTCACCGAAGAGCCGCCGCCCCGCACCCTCGGGGGAAACCTCATTGGCCAGCAGGCGGAACGGTTGCTGCCGTCCGCCCCGGGCCAACGTGGCATAGGCATTGGCCAGGTCGAGCAGGCGCACCTCGCCGTTCCCGAGGGTCAAGCCGGGACCGTAATACTCGGGCGAGCGGACCAACGTGGTCAGGCCCAGGTCGCGCAGCAACGGCAGCAGCGACTCGGTGCCGCCGGCCAACTCCAAAGCGCGGATAGCCGCGACATTGAGCGAGTTGCCCAGGGCGTGGCGGAGACTCACCGGGCCGTGGAAGCGGTGGTTGTAGTTGTTCGGCCGGTAAAGTCCCGTCGGCGTGACAAAGGTCGTCGGCACATCGGCCACGACCGTGCCGGGGTTGGCCCCGCGTTCGATGGCGAGGAGGTAGGTGAAGGGCTTGAGCGCGCTGCCCGGCGAGCGCGCGATCCAGGCGCCATTGACCTGCCCGGCTCCCGCGGCGAAATAGTCGCCCGAGCCAGCCAGCGCAAGGACCTCGCCCGTCG
>JBGSSV010000173.1:0-11857 GCA_041736875.1 Chthoniobacterales bacterium
TACGGCCGGCCGGGAGAAAGTGTGAGCCGGTAGTGATCAGCGCGGTCGCCCCGGTGGAACGGCGCGAACCGGTCGAGCGGTTGCAGGACGGCCTCGACCAGCGCCCCGTTGGCGTCGGGCAGACCGAGTTGCTGGGCGACCGCCTCATCGAACGGCGCCATGACCAGGCCGAGGTAGGGACGCGGCACGCGGCCGAGAGTGAGAATCTGGTCGAGGACGCGGCGGACCGTGTTCGAGGGAATGGCGAAGGCTACACCCTGGCTGCCGCCGGACTCGGTCTTGATGCGGTTGTTCAGGCCGACGATTTCCCCCCGGATGTTGACCAGCGGGCCACCGGAATTGCCCGGGTTGATCGGCGCATCGGTCTGGAAAAACTCGTTGACCGTTTCGCTCGAGATGAGGCGGTCGCGCGCGCTGATGATTCCCATCGTGACCGATTCCTGCAGTCCGTAAGGTGCGCCGACAGCGAAGACCATCTGACCGACCCGAACCTTGTCCGAATCCCCGAGGGCCAGCGGTTGGAGCCCGTCGGACTCGATCTTGAGAATGGCGATGTCCGAAAGCGGATCCACCCCGAGAACCGCACCCGGCAGCCGCCGTCCGTCGCTCAGGGTGACCAAAATTTCCCGCGCCCCCTCGACAACGTGGAGGTTGGTGACGATGTGGCCCTCGGCCGAAACGATGGCTCCCGACCCGACCGGGCTGGCCTCGGCTTGCGGCGGTCCGCCCAACCCGAGGTAGCGACGGAGCAATTCTTCACGGGGATCCGCCGTGCCCCCACGGCGCGAGGTGATGCTGACGACGGATGGAATCACGGCCTCGGCCACGCGGCCGAACTCCTCATCCAGCGCGGCCAAGCCGGGCACCCGGCTGGCGCTAAGGGCCGGCGCGACGGCGGGCAGGGCGTGCGGGCCACTGGTGGCGGACGGAACCCGAACCTCGAGGTGGCCGCTTTTCCAGGCATACAAGCCGGCCAAAGCCAGCGTGATGGCCAAAACGAAGAGCAGAAATTGGAGAAAACTTTTCACGGTCTGACTTTACGCCCCGGCCCGGCGTTTCGCGTCGGCGTGCAACCAATCCCACAGCCGGTCGATCCCCGCCTGCACGCGCTCGCGGGCCGCGGCGACTCCGGTCGGCGTCATTTTTCCGCCGGACGGTTTTTCCACCCCGAAGATGTAATACTTGATTTTGGGCTCGGTCCCGCTGGGCCGCACCGCCGCGCGGCGTCCGTCGGCCAGGGTGAAGATGATCATGCCCTCCGACGGCACCAACTCACCTTCGACGTCGTGGATCGTGTCCCGGCCGAAATTTTCAACCTTGACCACCGCCGATCCGTCCATTTCCGACGGCGGCTCATCCGCGTAGGAAGCGGCCAGCCGCGCGATGAGCTGCGCGCCCTCGGCCCCCTCGAAGACGAGGGACTCGCCCCGCTCGAGGTAGACGCCGAGCGTGGCGAAAATCTCGTCGAGATATTCCGGCGCGGTCAGTCCGCGCGAACGCGCATAAGCCGCCACCTCGGCGAAGGCGGCAACGGCCGCGTTGGCATCCTTGTCGCGGGCGAAGTCGGAAAGCGTGTAGCCGTAGCTTTCCTCGCCGCCCATGACGAGGAAGGAAGAATGGGCGAGGCGCAGCTGGCGCGTTTCCGCCTCGTCGAGATGGGCATAATCCTGGCGCAACTCCGCCGGAATCGCCTCCTCGTAACGCCGCAGCTTGGCCGCATTGTATTTGAAGCCGGTCAGGGTTTCGACGCAACGCAGCCCGAAATGCTCGGCCACCGCCTTCTGCAGGTCGGTCGTGACGTAGGTCTTGATGATGACTCCGCGGTCCTTGTTGGCCTCGTTGAGAATGCCGAGTTCGAACATCCGCTGCGCGCGATAAAAGGCCAGCATGGACCCGATCTGGTTGCCGGTCAGCAGGTGCATTTTGCCATCGCGACCGCGCACGGCCACGCCCATGCGGTCGTCGTCGGGATCGGTGGCCATGACGATCTCCGCGCCGATCTCGTCGGCCAGCTTCATGGCCATGGTCAAAGCCTCGGCGTATTCGGGATTGGGTGATTTGACGGTGGGGAAACGGCTGTCGGGCACAAGCTGCTCGGGCACGGCGGTCACGGCGAAGCCGAGGCGCTGCAGGAGGGGCATGATGATCGAGGCACCGACGCCGTGGAGCGGCGAGTAGACGATTTGCAGGCCCTTCTCCCGGGCAACCACCGCAGGGTCGAGCACGACCTTTTCCAAGCGATCGAGGTAGGACTCGTCCATTTCCGGCCCGAGCGTCTCCCGACGTCCGCGCTCGGCCTCCGGCCGGGGTTGGTAATGGGCGCTGCGCACGGCATTGACCTTGGCGATGATGCCCGAGGCATGCGGTTCGACCACCTGTCCGCCGTCGTCGAAATAGACTTTGTAGCCGTTGTAGCCCGGCGGATTGTGGCTCGCCGTGATATTGATCCCCGCCTGGGCCGCCCGCTGCCGCACGGCAAAACTCAACTGCGGCGTGGGACGCGGCTCGGCAAAGACCAACGCATCGCACCCGAGGTCGGTGATGACCTGCGCGGTCAGGTCGGCGAACTCGCGGGAGAAAAACCGCGTGTCGTAGCTGATGCAAATACGCGGCCGGTGCGGCAATTTCTCGCGCGCGGCCCATTTGAGCACATAGGCCACGAGGCCCTGGGTGGCGCGGCTGATGTTGAAATAATTCATCGCGTTCGTGCCCGTGCAGGGAAACTCGGGACGGTCCATGGCCTGGGGCGTTCCGCGCTCGGCCGACGTCACGACCGCGCCGATGGTCTTGCCCCGCAATCCGCCGGTGCCGAAGGCCAGCGTGCGGAAGAAACGGTTGTTCAACTCCTCCCAATCGCCCGCCGCGGCCAGCTCCGCGATCGCCGCGCGCTCGTAATCACGCGGCTGGGCCGCGAGGAGCGCCTCGATGTTGGCCAGCGAGGATTCCAGGAGGACGCCGCTTTCGCGGCCGGCCATGAGGGCAGAGGACAAGTCGGACATGGGTCCGCGAATATAGTCCGCCCCGGCCCGCAGGGAAAGCCCGTCTCTCGGCCCCCTGCATGGCGACGCTTTTCCTCGGCGGCAAAGTGCGCTAGCGTGGCAGGCGATGAGCTTTTCCTCCCGCCTCCTTGTTCTTCTTCTCGCCGCCGTCTCGGTTTCCACCAGCCTCGGCCAGGACGCCCCGGCCCAAGCCCTGGAGGCCGCGAACAACATTTACATCGGCGGGGACTACCCGGCGGCCGTCGCGGCCTACGAAAAAATCCTCGTCGACTACCCGACCTCCACGGTCGTGGGCAATGCCCAGGTGCAACTCGCCTACGCCGCCTACCTGACCGGGGACAACAAGAAGAGCCTCGACACCCTGACCAAGTTTTTCGCCGGTCCGCCCGCCCCGCCTGAACTGGCTGAGCTGGCCGCCCTCCTGCAGCCGCAAGCCCTCTCGGGTCTGGCCGCCGCCCTCAAGCCGGAGGATCCCGCGCGGAAGAAGGGCTTCGAGGACGCGGTGAAAAAATTCACCGAGTTCATCCAGAAATATCCCCAGTCGACCGAGCTCGAATCCGCCACCTACGGCAGCGCCCTCGCGTCCTTCCAGATCGCCGACTACGCCGCGGCCAAGACCGCGCTGGAGGGCAATCTCAAGCGCTTCGCCAGCAGCCCGAGCATCCTCGAGAGCCAGAACCTCCTCGCCCTCGTTTACGCCACGGAAGGCAGCAAAATGCTCTCGACCGAGGGAGCCGATCCCGCGCCCGGCCTGGCGCTTTACCAGAAGGCGGCTGACCTCCTCCGCGACATCATCGCGAAGAAGTCCGACCTCACCCTCGTCAACGCCGCGCAGTTCCAGCTCGGCGAGATTCTCCTCAGCGAGGCGGCCTCCGCACCCGAAGACCAGAAGGCCAAGCTCCTCGACGACGCCCGCGCCGCTTTCCGTGGCGTCCTGCCCAAAGACAACATGTTGGCCCGCCAGCAGGAGAAAATCGACGCCATCCCCGCCCTGCGCCGCGCCGCGCTGCTCGCGCGCAACAACGCCGAACTCAAGCGCCTCGACCGCCTGGCCGAGCGGGCCCGCCGCAAGCTGGCCGAGTTGCAGGGCCGCCCCGACCAAACCGTCACCGCCCTGCAGAAGGTCGGCGAATCCTATTACCAGCAGGGCACCTACGATGAAGCCCGCGTCGTTCTGACCCATGCGGCGCCCCTGCTCGGCGATGAGGAGGACAAGAAGCGCAACCTTTACTTCACCACCATGACCTATGCGCTGCAGAACGCCGCCGAGCCGGCGACCGCGCGCTACGAGTCCTTCCAGCGCACCTACAAAGGCGACCCGATTGCCGCGAACCTGCCCGTCGCCCTCGGCAACCTCTTCCTCACCCACCCCGATCCGGCCGTGCGCAATCCGGAGAAAGCCGCCACCTTTTTCAAAGAAGCAGCAGAGCTCTATCCCAAGAGCCCGCTCCTCGGACTGGCCGTGGTCAACGAAGCCACCGCCCGCGCCCAGCAGGGCGACTTCGACGGCGCCCTCAAGACCTACCGTGATTTCCTCGCAACCAAGCCCCCGGACGAAGTCGCCGCCGTGGCCCAACTGGGCATCGGCAACGTGCTCAAGGAGCAGGGCAAATGGGACGAAGCCATCGCGGCCTACAAGGAGTTGGTCGCAAAATATCCGAAGGTCCCGCAAGTCCAGGAGGGCGAGTTCTGGGTCGCCGTCGGCACGCAGATGAAAGGCGACAATGCCGGGGCCATCCCGCTCGTGGACGCCTTTGTGCAGAAATACCCCGAGACCGAACTGACCCCCAGCGCGCTCTACGCCGGGGCCGGCGCCAAGCTGGCCCTGGGGCGCAACGACGAGGGCATCGCCACCCTCGCGCAGATCGCGGAAAAATTCCCCCAGAGCAAGCCCGCTCCCTTCACCTACTTCCAGCGCGCCCAACTGGCCGGCGCGACCCAGAACAGCGATGAGGTCGTGCGCCTCATGCGCGAGTTCACCGAAAAATATCCGGAGGACGACAAAATCTTCTTCGCCTTCGACAGCATCGGCCAGACCGAGACGAACCGCGGCAATGTCGCCGCCGCCGTCGCGGCCTACACCGACTTCGTGGCCAAGTTCGGCACCTCGCCGAAGGCCCCCGACGCCATGCTCAAGATCACCGACCTCCAGCGCACCGCGGCCGAGCGGCTCGGACGCTACGGAGCCCTCAACTCGGAGGAGCAGGCCAAGTGGAAAGAAGCCATGACGGCCTCGATCGCTGCCGGGGAAAAAATGGTGGCGACTTACCCGGACAGTCCGCAGCTCAGCCTCGGGCTCCGCTCGCTGCTCGCGGCCAAGAAGCTGGAGGCCGACGCCGGACTAATCGACGCCCCCGGGGTGGAGAAATACTTCGCCGACCTGGCCGAGAAATCGCCCGCCGGAGCCAAGAGCAAGGTGCTTTTCGCCCGCGCGGCCTTCATCAGCAACACGGATAAACCCCGCGCGCTCGACGAAATGAACAAGGCCTACGACGCCTCGCTCGTCTATGCGCCGGCCGACCTCGACCTCTACGGACTCGCCCTCATCGAGAACAAGAAGACGGACGAGGCCGCCGCGGTTTTCGAGAAAATCGCCGTCGATTACCCCAACCCCGAGGGAGCCACGCCGGACAAAGCCCCGCCGGCCATCCAGGAGGCGCAGGCCATCTCGATCTTCGGCCTAGGACGCGTGGCCCAAACGAAAAATGACGTGGCCGGGGCCGGCACGCTCTTTGAGAAATTGAAGTCCCTCTACCCCTGGTCGCCCAAGGTCCTCGAGGCCAATTACGGCATCGCCGCCGCCCTGCGCACCCAAGGCAAGGGCGACGAGGCTCTCGGCCTGCTCACCCAGATCATCCGCGCCCCCAACGCCTCCTCCCCGCTGCGGGCCGACTCGATGCTCCTCGGCGGCTACATCCAAAAAGAAAAAGGCCAGCGCGACGCGGCCATCGACTACTTCATCAAGATCTCCGCCTTCTACGACGGCGTGCCCGAGGCCGCCTCGACCGGATTGTGGGAGGGCGGGCAACTGCTCGAACAACAGGTGACCGATCTCCAGGCGTCTGACGCCCCCAAGGCCGCGAAGCAAAAGGAGCAGGCCATCCGCGCCTACAAGGAACTCGCGGAAAAATTCCCCGAGTCGCCCTTCGCCGCCAAGGCCAAGGAACGCCTCACGGCCCTCGGAGTGAAGTGACGATGGACCGCGCCGGACGCGCCGCGGAGATCCTGCGCGTCCTCCGTGCCCTCTACCCCGACGTCCGCTGCGAACTCGACCACAACGGGCCCTTCCAACTGCTCGTCGCCACCATCCTGTCCGCCCAGTGCACGGACAAGCGGGTCAACCTCGTCACCCCCGAACTTTTCCGCCGTTACCCCGACGCGCCGCGTCTGGCGGTGGCGGAGTTGGCTGAGGTGGAGGAACTCGTCCGCACGACGGGCTTCTTCCGCAGCAAGGCGAAAAACATCCGCGCCGCCGCGGCTGAACTCGTTGCCCGGCACGGCGGCGAAGTCCCGCGCGAGTTGGAAGCACTCACCGTGCTGCCCGGGGTAGGACGCAAGACGGCCAACGTGGTCCTCGGCAACGCCTACGGCATCGAGGCCGGTGTCGTGGTCGACACGCACGTCGGGCGCTTGAGTCGGCGCCTCGGTCTGACCAAGCAGACCGACCCGGTGAAGATCGAACAGGATCTGATCAAACTCGTGCCCCGCGACGCCTGGAGCGAATGGAGCCATCTCCTCATCTGGCACGGCCGCCGCCGCTGCTTCGCCCGCAATCCGGATTGCTCCGCCTGCGAACTCGCCGCCCTCTGCCCCACGGCCGGGAAGCACGGGACGAAGAAGCGGTGACGCTGGTCACGTCAAGCGTGCAGGATCTTGCCTCGGCTGGAGGAAAGGCAGCGACGGTGAGGACACCGCCGCTACAGCATCGTCGGAGGTGTAGCGGCGGTCTGTGACCGTCGCTGCTTTCAAATCCCGGCGCGGGCGCGGGTCAGGGCTGGACGTTGGCTTCGATGTAGTAGAAGGCGCGGTTGCTCACGGTCACGGTGAACTCCTTGCGCTCGTATTCATCCGGGAGAAGGATGCCGTTGGTGTTGGCCGCGTTAGTGACCACCAGGTCGGCGGCGTTGCCCCACGGGCCTCCGGCCAGATTGTCCGTGCGCTTGATGATGTAGCTCGCGCCGCCCGGCGGGTTCTTGCGCTGCAGCCAGTTGAACACCGCCTTGGCGCCGGGCGCCCCGCGGCCGGTCATGAGGGCCGCCGTGGTGGTCACCGGATCGGTGCCGAAGGCGAATTCGGTGTAGTTGTTGAACCCGTCCCCGTCCGGGTCGGCTCCGCCTGCGTCGTCGGGCGGCGTCAGCGTGGGGAAGTTGGTCAGCCAGTTGGCGTAGTTGGGCGGCAGCGGATTGGCGTCATCCACGGTGATGAACCCCTCGGTCAAGAGGCGGCTGGTGTTCCACACACGGTTGGTCGCCAGCACGGGGAGGTTGATCAGCGAGGGGAGATTGGTGTCGAGGGGCCCGAAGCCGACGAGCGAGAAGGAATCGCCGAGGACGGGGACGTAGGCGCCCTCGGTCACGATGTTGAGCACGCTTCCGCCGAAGAAGAGGCCACCGAGGGAGGAAAGCTGGTCGTTGATGCCGTTGGCAAACAGCCGCAACTGCGCGGTGCCGTTGCTCATGACAACCGCGCCCAGCGAAGTCAGGTTGCCGCTGGCCGCGGCCGAACCGGGCGCGATGACGCCGTCCACCGTGATCCCCCCGTTGACCGTGCCAATGCCGGTCAGAGTCGTCCCGGGGCGGACCAGCACGGTGCCACCGAGGACGTTGTTGAGTTCCAGCGTGACCACGTTGCTCAGCGTCAGGGGCTCGGTCAGGGCGGCCGCGTTGCCGTCGAGGACGAGCAACCCCGCTCCGCCGATGGTGATGCCGGTGGCCGAGCCCGAACCGCCGCTGGCGTCGAAGGCGCCGGCCAGGGTCGTCTCGTTGTCCACGTCCAACCGCATCTCGCCGCTCGTGCCGAGGGCCCAGAAAAACGAGTTGGTTCCGTTGAACCTGAGGTTCGACGTGCCGCCGAACACGGCCACGGCCCCGTCGCGCCCGCCGATCGAAAGTCCGCTGGTCGCCGTGAGGCCGTTGGTCTGGTCTGTGCGCAGGGTGCCGTAGTTGAACTGGATCTGGCCGGTCCCGGCGGCGTTGGCGTTGTTCAGAATGACGATGCCGCCGTTGGTCGGGCTGGCCGCGGCCACGCCGATGCGCACCCCCAGGATGCTGTTGCTCCCGTTGAGGGCCAGCTGGCCATCGCCCGCCTTGACCAGGCGGTGGCCGGGAATACCCGAAACATTGCCGTTGAGCACCACGGTCACGTTGGTGTTCGCCACAATGGGTTTGTCCCCGGTGACCGTGAAGGCGAGGGCCGGGCTGATGTCCACCGTGCCGTTGGTCACGCCCGCGGTGTTGACCGAGGCGGCGGAAATCTCGCCGGCCGCGCTGAGAATCATGGGCGCGTTGACGGTGAGCGCACCGAGTCCGCGCACCGCACCGAGCAGGTCGAGCGTGCCGGTATGGACCAGCGTGGTGGCCGAATTGGAGACGTTGCCGTGGACCGTGAGGAACGAGGTGATGTCGTAAGTGCCCGCGCCGGAAAGGTCGCGGCCGGCGGAGAGACCGTTGGATCCGACCATGGCCACCGTGGTCCGCAAGGTTCCGTTGACCACCAAGTCGTTGTTCGTGTTTCCCAACGCGCGGTCGGACGCGATGCTCAGCGTCCCGGCGGAAAGCGTGACGCTGCCGCCGCTGAACGAATTGCTCCCGGCCAAGACCAAAGTCCCCGCCCCGCTTTTGGTCAGGCCGGTCAGGGTTCCGGCCAGTTCGTTGCTGATCACGGTCGTGACTCCGGGGGTCACGCTGATGGTGTTGGCCCCGCTCCCGAGGGTGATGACGTCGCCGTCGAGGGTGTAGGCGGCGAGGAAATCGAGGCCGTCGGCCGCGGTGATGCCCCCCGGCGCAACCGTCACCGTTCCTCCCGGGGAGCCGAAGGACGCTTGGTTGGATGAACCCCAGACGACGAAGCTGCTCGAAGTCGAATCAAACCAGTTGCTCGCCGTGGTCGACCATGTCCCCGTGCCGCCGGGGCTGACGCCATCGGCATACCAACTCAAGCCGGACGTATTGACCGTCCCGGTAAAGGTGAAGGCCCCCTGCAGGCCCGCAGTGCCAGAGGCTTGCTCAGCATCATAGCTGTAGAGCCGGAATTCGATGGTCGAAAGATTGGTCAGGCTGCTCAAGTCGAGGACATTATTGGTCCAGCCGCTGTTCGCGTCGGGATTGGTCAAGACGCCGTTGGTCTGGGTCAAAGAAGGATTCAGCGTGGTGTAATTTGAAAGGACGAAAGAGGAGGCAAAGTTGTTCGTGCTGGCATACCAAGCCCACCGCCTGGTGCCGGCAGCGCTTCGGCCGATGCCGAAATTGAAATCGGCCATACTGAAAGTCAGCCCGGCATCCGCAGTCACCGAGAAGCCGATATATTCGTTGGTGTCGATTGACGCCAAGGTCGTCCAAGCCGAGGCGCGAAAATTGTCGGCGCTGGAGGACGTGTTGATGCCAGCGCTCTTGACCAGATTGCTCACGGTCAACCCGGCCACCGGTGTGCCATTGTAGGCAAAGCTGTTGGTGTTGCCGTTGGTGCCAAAGGTGTAAGTCGCGGTGAAGGGCGACTGCGCGTGCCCGATGGCCAAGGGGAGGACCGAGGCGGCCGCAAGGGCCAAAAATGTTTTTTTCATGGGGCCAATGGGTGGAGGTTGGCTGCTACCTGAAACCTCAACCATTCGCCCGCCCCGCGCAAAGGAAAAATGGCGGGCCGGGGGATGTCGTCAGCACGACTCGATTCATCCGCCGCCGATCGGTGGGCAATCGTTGAGTCAGGCAGGCGCCAGCGCCGGCACGCGATCCACCCACCGACGGGCCTTAGCCGCGACGGCGGCGGCGGAGCATGTATCCGGCGAAGCCCAGCCCCGCGAGGCCCAGCATGGCAAAGGTGGAGGGTTCGGGGACGATTTCGACTGTGATGGAGTCAACCCTGACCACCGGCGCATTGGCCGCGCTTCCTTGACGGAAGTTGGCCGCGGCGAGGTTGGTGGGTTCGTTGGTGGCAAAAGTCGCCGTTGCGTAGACAGGGTTGGTCGCAAGATCGCCGACGGGGTCAACGTAGAGGCTGAAGGTGTCATTGAAGCCACCGGCAACGAAATTCCACTTCAGCACAGCGGTGTAGGTGTTGGAAAAGCTAAGAATGGTGGAGCCGTAGCTGGCTAGATTCCCCAAGTTGGTCGAGGAGGCGGAGATGCCGAGTTGGAACCCGGTGTTTGTCGAGCGGGCGTAAAGACGTTGGTAGAAGGCGGTGGTTGTGTTCGTGGGTGAGGAAAGATGGAAAAAGTAGTCTCCCGTCGCCTGCGCAGAGTCGAGACTGAGCGAGATCTTGGTGAGAGCATAGCCACCCACGTAGTCAGCATTGGTCAGAACTGTGCTGAAGGCGTTCCAGGCATCCTGCCCCGATGTCCCGATAACCGCCCGGCTGTTGGTGATCTGGAGCGGGTTGTTGGTCGCGCTGCCGGTCAAGGTCCAGCCGTTCTGACCGACCAAGTTGCCGTTGGTGTAACCCGTGGCGAAGTTATTGCTGAACACGACCGTCTGGGCGGAGGCTTGGACCGCGAGGGCTGCTGTCAGGCCGAGGAGGGTGCAGATTCTTGGCTTCATGGCTGGTGGTTGGTTAGGAAATTTTACGCGTTAAGTAGCGCCCTTTCTACCATGAAAGCACGGCGGTCGCCGCGGCGACCGCACTCCGAAATGTGTCACCGCGCGGACCGCTCGATGTCGGCGCGGAGTTGGCGGTAGTGGTTGGAGAAGCGGCCGCTGTTGGCGATGCCGTCGTCCGCCACGGCGAAGGCGGCGGCGGTCTGGCCGGTCTTGAGGTAGGAGAGGATGAGGGCCTGGTCCGTGGCCACGAGGTCCTCGGCGCTCATCTTCGGGCGGGCAGCGAGGAGGTATGGGATGGCCTCCGACCACTCGCTGCGGAGTTGATGGAGGCGGCCGATGTAGCGCTCAGTCAGTCCGCTTTCGGAAAACCCGTTGGCGAGGAGGAACTCGCCCTGGGTGATGGCGGCGGCGGCTTCGGCCAATTGTTCCGGCGTGAGCGTGCCTTGGAGTTTTTGCCGGCAGGCCAAGGCAAAGTAAACATACTCGAGATACCATGAGGTGTAGTCGGGCACCTGGCGCGCGGCCAACTCGTAGAGGGGCAGGGCCTCGGCGGCTCTGCCTTCGCGCAGGAGCACGCGGGCGACCATGCCGGCGAGCGGACGCAAGCCGCCCGCATGGGGCTTGAAGGTCTGCCACTGCCGCGCGACCTCGAGAATGGACGGCGACATTTTTTCCTCGGCTGCCCGCACGGCTTCCTCGAAGCGCGCGGCGGCCTCGGCGTTGGTCTTCTTCATGAACGGGATGCCGAAAAGCACCCTCAGGGTGTGGTTGACGCGGTAGTCGTCGTAGAAATTCGTGCCCAACTGCTGCGCGTAGGTCGCGTCATCGCGCAGCTTGGCCAGGTCCTCCCCGCCGACCGCCAGGGGCGCGGGCAGTTCGCCCATGGTCTGGACCATGGCCCGGGCGGCGCGGGCTTGGCCGCTAAGGGAGAGATGCACGTGGTCATCGAGCAAAGCCCAACCCGTGGCTCCCTCGGGACTTTCGGTGCGGAAAATTTCCGCCACATCACAGAGCGGCACGCCGCGGTCGCGGGCGGCGGCGCGGATGGCGTCCTCGGTCTGGGAAACCGGACGCCACGGCATGGGGTCGAGGTCGCGGGCCTCGAGGAAG
>JBGSSV010000189.1:0-28555 GCA_041736875.1 Chthoniobacterales bacterium
CTCGGCGCTCGCCACGGGCACGGCCGCCTTGCCCCTCGCCACAATGGCCTCGCCGCCCCGAGGCCTCATCGGACGAACCACCCACGAAGCCCTGCGGGCCGGGGTCGTCGGAGGTTACGCCGGCCTGGTTTCCCACCTGACTACCACCCTGGGGAGGGGCCGGAGGCGCGTGATTTTCACCGGTGGCGACGGTGCCCTCGCCGCCAAATGGGCAGGCCGGCGGGTGGCGGTTGACTCGCTGTGGACCTTGAGAGGCCTGGCGGTTCTCGGAGCCTTGGCCGCCCGCGAAAGCAGCAAATAAGAGCCTTGCCGGACACCGGGCCCGAGGTTTCGCCTTGCCTCCGGCATCCGCGAGGCTATCTTGGAGCCGGGCGGCGGAGCCAAAATGAGGCGCATGCCGGTCCGACTTTTTTATGGCAAACGCAATGGTCATCGGCATGGGCGGCGTGGGATCGGTCATCGCCCAGAAACTCCACGAATACGACTGCATCGACCGGATCATCCTGGCGGACCGCGACACGGTCTTCGCCGCGCAACTGGCCAAAAAAATCCCGAACAACCGCTTTGTCGTCGTCGAGGCGGACGCCATGAACGTGAAGGCCACCACGGCGCTGATGAAGGAGCACAACGTCAAGGTCACCTGCAACGCGGCGGTCTGCTCGACCAACCACTCGGTGCTGACCGCCTGCGCCGAGGCGGGCTCGCATTACCTCGACATGGCCGCGGACATTTATGCCCCGCCGGGGGCGCGGCGAACGTCGAAGAATTCGTTCGACACGGAGATTGAAGCCTTCAACGGCATCTTCGAGGACAATGGGCTGGCCGGCATTCTCTGCATGGGCATGGATCCCGGCGCGGTCAATGTTTTCGCCCGGTGGGCCATGGACCGCCTGGACACCGCCACGAGCATCCGCGTGCTCGATGCCGACAATGCGGAGGTCAAGGGCTACCGCTTTGCCGTCCTCTTTTCGCCCGAGACATTCTTCGAAGAACTCGGTGCCGTGCCCTACTTCGTGAAGAACGGACGGGTCACGGCCGGCAAGCCGTTGGAATCCGAATTCGAATGGGTGCGATTCCCCGAGCCGATCGGCCTCCAGCCTACTTATGCGGTTGCCCACGAGGAGGGCGTCAGCCTTGGCATCTATCCCCCCTTCGTCCAGAAAGGCGTCCGCTACTCGGTCTTCAAATACAGCGTGAGCGACAAGGTGGTGCATCTCTCCCGCTCCCTCGCACTTCTCGACCTCGACACATGGAAGAAGGTCAAGGTGGACGGCGTCGAGGTTGCGCCCGTCCGCGTGGCCACACACGCACTGCCCAAGCCGGCGCAGCTCGGCCCCACCGTGGATGGCTACTCCTGCGTGGGCACGGAAGTGCGCGGCACGCACGGACGTCGGCGCGTCGAGTATTTCATCTACACGATGGACAGCCACCGCGATTGCTACGAGAAGCACGGATACTCCCTCACGCTCGTGCAGACGGGCATTCCGCCCGCCCTGACCGCACGGCTGCTCATCGAGGGCAAGATCAAGGAGCGCGGGGTCATGATGCCCGAGGCGCTCAATCCGGATGAATTGATGAACCACTTCACCCACGAGGGCCTACCGATCTTTGTCGAGCGGCGCGAAACGGAGCGGCTATGACCCCGCGCCCGTTTCTCCTCGGCGGCGTCGAGGTCACCACCCCGGAGACCGCGCCGGTGCACAATCCCTATGACGGGCGGCTGATCGCCGAAGTCTGCCTGGCCGGGACGGCGGAAATCATGCGCACCCTCGACTTGGCGGAGGAAACTTTTACCCGGACCCGGCGCACGCCGCTGATCGAGCGCGCACGGCTGTTGCAACGGATCGCCGCGACGATCGGACGGAGGGCCGACGATTTTGTCGCCTTGATGGTGGCCGAGGCGGGCAAGCCGGTCACGCTGGCGAAAATGGAAGTGCAACGCGCGCAGGCCACCTTTGAGTTGGCGGCCGCCGCCGCCCTTGAACCGAATGGTCATCCGATCGAAATGGAGGCTACGGCGGCGGGCGCAGGACATTCAGGTCTGGCGAGGCGTTTTCCCCTCGGCGTGATCCTCGGCATCACCCCCTTCAATTTCCCCTTGAACCTCGTGGCCCACAAAGTTGCGCCGTGTCTGGCCACCGGCAACACGATGATCGTGAAGCCGGCGATGAAGACCCCGCTCTGCGCGCTTCTGCTCGGCGAGGTGCTGGCCGAATGCGGCGCGCCGCCGGGACAGGTCTCCTTCATTCCCTTCGGCCACTCGCAGGTCGACACGCTGCTGCGCGACCCGCGGGTCAAAATGCTCTCCTTCACCGGCGGAGTCGATGTCGGCTGGCGACTCAAGACGCAGGCGGTCAAACAGAAGGTCACCCTCGAACTCGGCGGCAACGCGGCCTGCGTGGTCGAGCCGGATGCGGATTGGAAAAAACACGCTGCCAAGATGGCTGTGGGCGCCTTTGCCTACGCAGGCCAGTCGTGCATCAGCGTGCAACGCATCTTTGCCCACGCGGAAATCTACGAGGACTTCAAGGCGGAGTTCCTCACCCAGGTCGCCGCCAAAGCGAAGGCCGGCGACCCCGGCGAGGAAACCACGCTGGTCGGCCCGATGATCACGAAGGACGCCCTCGACAAGGTGGTGGGCTGGGTCAAAGAGGCCCAGAGTCACGGAGCGCGACTGTTGACTCCATGGAAGATCGAGGGTCAGGTCCTCCACCCGGTCGTGCTCGAGCACGTGCCACGGCGCGCATCCATCTCCTGCGAGGAGGCCTTCGCGCCGGTCGTGGTGCTGGAGCCCTACGCGGATTTTTCGGCCGGGCTTGCGGCGGTCAACGATTCGAAGTTCGGTTTGCAGGCCGGGGTGTTCACCAGCGACCAGACCAAAATCTGGCAGGCTTACGACCAGCTCGACGTCGGCGGCGTGCTGATCAATCAGGTGCCGACCTTCCGCACGGAAAACATGCCTTATGGCGGGGTGAAAGACAGCGGCTTCGGACGCGAGGGCGTGCGCTACGCCATGGAGGACATGACCGAGTTGAAGTCGCTTGTGATCAACGAGCGCGGCGCCTGACGTCCATGCTGCACGTGGTGCTGGTCGAACCGGAAATCCCGCAGAATACCGGCAACATCGCGCGCACGTGTCTGGCCGCCGGGGCGCGGCTCCACCTGATTGAACCGCTGGGTTTCGAGATCGACGCCACCGCGCTGCGCCGCGCCGGCATGGATTACTGGGAGCAATGCGACGTGCGGCGATGGGCCTCGCTGGCCGCGCTGCGGGCGGAAGCCGCGGGCGCGCGGTTTCATTTCCTCACCACCAAAACCCGGCGTTCCTATTGGTCGGCCGATTTTTCCCACGGCGATCATCTGGTTTTCGGCCGGGAAACCCGCGGCCTGCCGGAGAGCCTGCTCGCGGCGGAGACCGCCAGTCTTCTGACCATTCCGATGGCGGAGGGCGCCCGCAGCCTCAACCTCGCCACCTCGGTTGGGATTGTGCTTTACGAGGCGTGCAGGCAACTTCAAGCGACATGACCAAGCCCCGGAAAAAGCGCGTGCTCTTCATCTGCTCCGGCAACTATTACCGGAGCCGGTTGGCCGAGATTCTTTTCAACCACGAGGCCGCCGCGAAAAATCTGGGCTGGGAGGCCTACTCGCGCGGGCTGATCGACGCCCGCGAGTTGCGTGGATTGTCCGAGCACGCGGTTGCCTATCTGCGCGAGGCCCAACTGGAAGAACTGGCCGCTGAGCCGCGCAACCCGCGGCGGATCGAGGTCGATGACCTGACCGAGGCCGACCTGGTCATCGCGCTCTGCCGAAGCGAGCACAAGCCGATGATCGAGGAGCGTTTCCTCTCCCTGGCCAAGGCCCTGCACGCCTCGGGCAAGCTGCGCTATTGGAACGTCTACGACATCCCGGGCCGGCCCCATGCCATCCTGCGCCTGCTCGGCGGCGGCCACCGCGGCCCCTGCCAGCCATCCCGCAGCGGAACCGAGCATGTCGCTCTGGCCGTGCGCGACCTTGTGCGCGAGCTGGGCGACTGATCAACCGACCAACGCCCGCCAGACGAAGGCCAGTGCCGTGCAGGCGATGAAGCCCAGGGCCAGCGGCAAACCTGCGGACACCATCGTCCAGAACAAACTGCCGGTCTCCTTGTAGATGGTATAGAGCGTGGTCGAGCACGGGTTGTGCAAAAGGCTGAAGAGCATGAGGCTCACCGCGGTCAGCGTCGTCCAACCGGCCGCCGTCAGCATCCCATGCAGAATATGGTCCTCGGTCTCGAACATGACCCCGGCCGCAGGCGCGTCCGGCGCGATCGGTCCGGCCAGCAGCGCCGTCAGCATCAGGATGGTCGGCACGACAATTTCATTGGCCGGGATCGCCACGATGTAGGCGACGAGGATCACCCCGGTCAGGCCCATGACCCAGGCCAGCGGATCGAGGCCCGTGACCATCCACCAGGCGATGCTGTGACCGCCGGCGTCGATGTTGGCGATGAGCCAGATGGCCGCGCCGGCCGGGATGGCAAAGACGACCGCGCGCCAGAGGACGAAGATGGTCCGGTCGATCAACGAGGTGTAGAGGGTGCGGAGGAGATTGGGCGGACGGTAGGGCGGGAGTTCGAGGCTGAAAGCCGACGACTCGCCCTTGAGCAACGTGCGTGAGAGCACCCAGGAGGAACCGAGGGCGAAGGAAAACCCGAGGACGGCCACGGCAAAGACCGAGGACGCGGCCACGAGGCCGGCCACGGCGGGCGGCGCGAGAGCACCGACGAACACGGTGGCGAGCAGAATCTGGGTCGGCCAGCGTCCGTTGCAGAGCGAGAAATTGTTGGTGATGATGGCGATCAAACGTTCCCGCGGGGAGTCGATGATGCGCGTGGCCACCACGCCGGCGGCGTTGCAGCCCAGACCCATTGTCATGGTCAGCGCCTGTTTGCCATGCGCGCCGACTTTTTGAAACAGCCGGTCGAGATTGAAGGCCACGCGGGGCAGATACCCGAAATCTTCCAGCAGGGTGAAAGCGGGAAAAAAGATGGCCATGGGGGGCAGCATGACGCTGATGACCCACGCGGCGGAAAGATACATACCATCAATGACCAGACCGGCCAGCCACGGCCAGACCCCGGCGGCCAGCGCGGTGGTCTTGAGCCAGGGATGCAAGGTGTCGACCAAGAGGCTGGCCAGCATGCCCGAGGGGACGTTGGCTCCCTCAATGGTCAGCCAGAGAACCGCGGCGAAAAGCAGGGCCATGGCCGGAATGCCGGTCCAGCGGCCGGTCAGAATCAGATCAAGCCGGCGCTGCCACGCCAGACGCCCGGACCCACCGGGCCGATGCACGCGCCGGGCCGCCAAGGCGGAAGCCTCACGGCTGACCTGACCGGCCACCTCGTCCTGGAAGTTCGGCGGAAGTTTCCACCGCAGCGCCTCCGCGTGGCGCAGAATGTCCTGCGACGGCATCATACGCTGGCTGTTGTCCCCTCCAAGGCGGGTCCGTCGAATTCACCCTTTTCCAATCCGGCAATGACGCGCCGGTCCCCCTCGAGCAAACGCAGCGCCACCCAGGCAGGATTCTCCATCAGCGGGTAGGCCGCGCGCAACTGGCCCGCCAGTTCACCGACCGGACCACGCAGGGCTTCCGGCGTGATCTCGGGAGGATCCGCCGCCCGCACGAAGGCACCGGTGGCGACATCGCGAATCGCGCCCAGCAACTCGTCCAAGCCCTCCCCGCGGCGCGCCGAAGTGGCGACGGTGGGAAGTCCCAGATCACGCGCCAGCCCACGCACGTCCACATCAATGCCATGGGCGCGCGCCTCGTCCATCAGATTGAGACACAGGACCACCCGCCCGGTGATCTGCATGATCTGCAGCAAGAGCGCGAGGTTGCGCTCCAGACAAGTGGCATCGGCCACCACAAGGGTCACATCCGGGCGACCGAAGAGCAGGAAATCCCGCGCCACCTCCTCGTCCGGGCTGGCGCCAAGCAGCGAGTAAGTGCCGGGCAGATCCGTGATCTTGTAGCGCTTGCCATCAAGATCGAAAGCGCCCTCGGCGCGGCTGACCGTTTTCCCGGGCCAATTGCCGGTGTGCTGGCGCAGACCGGTCAGGAGGTTGAAGACCGTGCTTTTCCCCACATTGGGATTGCCCGCCAGGGCGACCGAGTAATCCCAGCGCCCGAGACGAAGCCCGAGCCGCCGCAGGTCCGCACGGGCGGAGCCACAGTTCTCGCAGGCGGTCGGGGCGCAGGAAGAAGACATAAAATCAGGCCTCGAGGAAAATGCGGTCCGCCTGCTCCCGCCGCAAGGCGATCGTCGCGCCACGCACGCGGTAAGCCGTCGGGCTGCCCAGCATGCTGTCAAAATCCCGCTCGATCCGCGTGCCCGGGACCAGCCCGAGATCAAGCATCCGGCGGCGCTCGCCGCCGATGATCGATGGCGAAAGGTTCAGAATCGAACCCGCCTCGCCGTTGCGCAGGGCCGAGAGCGGGCGCATCGGCGGCGCCGCCTCGCAGCCCTCGACATGAAGGGCCAGGGCCACCGCCAGAGGCAGCTCGCAAACGCGGTCCTCCACGGCCAGTCGGAGAAAATCGGCGCCTTTTTCCAGCACGGTCAAACGCGACCCGGGCATGATCCCGGCTGAGGCGGCCTGACGGTAAAGCCCTGCGGGCTCGTCTTCCATATGCAAGACCTGCACGTGCGACCCGACGGCGGAATCAAGCAGGGAGTAACCACGCCGGGGCGGGAGCAGGCCGCAGCGGGTCGGGATGGGATCCCCGTGAGGATCGAAGCGCGGACGCCCCAGACGGTCGGCCAAGGCATCCACGGCTTCCGGGGACAGACGATGCTCGGCCTGGTCGGCCTGCCGGTGCCAGTCTTCGGTCGCCACGCCGGTCTCGTGGGCCAGGTAAGTCTCGTAGATCCGGTGCGCCCGCAAAATCTGCCGCGCCTGCTCACGGCCGCGGTCCGTCAGGCCGATGGCTTCGCCGCTCGAGAAGGCAAAACCCGAGCGGGCCAGTTGCCCGGTCAGTTCACCCGCCCGCTCCAAAGGGACATGCAAGGCACCCGCCAGACTCGCCATGGTCGCGGGGGTTTCGGCATACTCCGCCTCGTGCAGATGCTTGAGCGCATCCTCAAACTGCGCACGGCGAGGATCGATTGGTGACGGCTCGCTGGAAGATGAAGGCATTTGAGACGCGGGCAACTTAGGGCCGGTCGGAACGCATTGTCAAATTATTGCCGCGAGCAGTTGCCCCCTCGCCGTTTTCTCCGACAGGGCGGAGACTCAGAGGGCGGCCTCTGAAGAATTGAGGAAATTTTGTTCAAACTCTCCTTCTCGCCCTTGCGTCCCGGATGGTGATTTTTTGCTGGTGTTGGCGGGGGCCGGTGCTACAGTGACGTCTTATGCCGATTCAGAGAAAAAGTGCTTTTTCGAGGCGACTTCCCGACTTGGTCACAGAGGAATTGGTCAGCGTTTTATCGAAGAAAACGTCCTTTGAGTTCAAGCAACTTTTTGACCTGGTGCACGAGAAATTGCGGAAACGCAACGCGGCCAGCGGGGGAGAAGAAATGCTCCGCCTGCGCGCCTACGAGAAACTGCAGAATCTGGTTTCCCGCGGCATGGTCAAGAAGACCGGCAAGAAATACCGCGGGCTGGCCTCCTTGGCCAATGCCCTCGAGCCCGCCGACGCCGCGGCCCGCTAGTCGGCTGACATGCTGACCGAGCAATACCTGCCGCTCGCCCTCCACACCTTGGTGGCGCTGGGGTTTGCGTTCGCCGTCTTTGCCGCCAGCCTCGCCGTCGGACGCGTCGGCAAACGCAACGCGGACAAGGACATGGCCTACGAGTGCGGCATGCCCGTGCGCGAGGCCGCCGCTCCGCGGTTCAGCGTGAAGTTCTATCTCGTGGCCATGCTCTTCATCCTCTTCGATATCGAGATTGTCTTCATGTATCCATGGGCCGTCATCTACCGCGACTTTTTGGCCCAGCACGGCAGCATCATTTTTTGGAGCATGGCCGGCTTCGTCAGCGTGCTGACCTTCGGCTACATCTACGCGATCAAAAAAGGCGCGCTGGACTGGCGGAGTTAATCGCCCAACCGCCTGGAATGGGGGTGAAGCGAGGATCTCGCTTGCGGCAAATGCCGGCTTAAAACTCGATCATCGCGCACCCGCTGAGGAGGGCCGGGAGAACGAGGGCGACAAGGCGGAGGAGAGACGCCATCACCATTGCATCCGTTTGGCCACGGAACGCTGCGGGCCACCGGGGACGTGCTCGAGCAAGTTTCCGAAGGGGCCGCGGCCGCGCGCGCGCTGGTAGGTGAAGGTGGATCCACCCGGACGGCGCGAGGGATCAACCAGCCGGTATTGATCGATGGTCAGGCCCCAGGGGATCTTCACGGCGGGCTTGGCCGGCGCTGCTGCCGGCGCGAGCGTCACGACGGCGGGAAGAACTTCTTGCGCCAAGGCCGGCGTGAGGGCGAGGAGGAGGGCGAGGAGGGCGTAACGCATGGAGGGAGCATTCCCGCGAACGGGTCGCAAAGGCAAGCCGGATTCCACGCTCAGGGCAGGTTGGTAAAGCCCGTGAGGAATCGGTCGCACTCGCGGGCGGCGGCGCGGCCTTCGTTGATCGCCCAGACAACCAAACTCTGCCCGCGGCGCATGTCGCCCGCGGCAAAAACCCCCGGCACGCTGGTGGCGAACTTGCCATAGTCGGCTTTCACGTTCGAGCGCGGATCCGTCTCGAGCTGAAGGGCTTCAACCAGGGGCTTCTCGGGCCCGAGGAAACCCATGGCGAGGAGGACGAGTTGCGCAGGAATGATCTTCTCGGTGCCGGGAAGATCCTTGGGTGAATAACGCCCTTGGGCATCGAGGGTCCACTCGATCTGCACGGTATGGATCTCGCTGATGCGGCATTGCTTGTCGCCGGTGAATTTCTTCGCCGTGGTGCAATAGACCCGCGGGTCGGCGCCGAAAAGCGCGGCGGCTTCTTCCTGACCGTAATCCATGCGGTAGATTTTAGGCCACTCCGGCCACGGATTGTCGGCCGCGCGGCTCGCCGGCGGCTTGGGCAGGATTTCCAGCTGGGTTACGCTGCGGCAGCCTTGGCGGATGGAGGTGCCGACGCAATCGGTCCCGGTGTCGCCACCACCGATGACCACGACATCACGCCCCTTGGCGCTGAGGTCGGCCGGGACGGCGCTCCCGTCGAGCAGGCATTTGGTGTTGGTGGTGAGAAACTGCATCGCGGGATAAATCCCCGCGAGATCGCGGCCCTCGACCGGCAAATCGCGGGCCTGGGTGGCGCCGCAGCAAAGCACGATGGCATCGAAATCTTGGCGGAGTTTTTCCACCGGATAGCTGCGGCCGACGTCCGCGTGGGTGACGAACTCGATGCCTTCGGCAGCCAGGATGTTCACCCGGCGCTGCACGATATCTTCCTTGTCCAACTTCATGTTGGGGATGCCATAGGTCAGCAAACCGCCGATGCGGTCCGCGCGCTCGAGGACGGTGACAAGGTGCCCGGCCTTGTTCAACTGGTCGGCGCAGGCCAAACCAGCGGGGCCCGAGCCAACGACGGCAACTTTTTTGCCCGTGCGGGATTTGGGTGGCTGCGGGACAACCCAGCCTTCGGCGAAGCCTTTTTCGATGATGGAGAACTCGATGTTCTTGATCGTGACGGGCGGCTCGATGATGCCGAGAACGCAGGCTCCCTCGCAGGGGGCCGGGCAGACGCGGCCGGTGAACTCGGGGAAGTTGTTGGTCTTGTGCAACCGGTCGAGAGCCTCACGCCAGAGGCCGCGGTAGACGAGGTCGTTGAACTCGGGGATGAGGTTGTAGATTGGGCAACCGCTCGTCGCGCCCTTGAGGATCATCCCGGTCTGGCAAAACGGCGTGCCGCAATCCATGCAGCGTGCCCCCTGATCCCGCAACTGGGCGTCGGGCGTGTGGTCGTGAAACTCCTCCCAGTCGCGAATGCGCTCCTGCGGGGAACGATCCCGCGGCAGCTCGCGGGTGAACTCCATGAATCCGGTTGGTTTTCCCATGATGGTCGGTCAGTTGCCACCCACGCGGGCGAGGTCGCGGGCGTTTTCTTCGAAGGCGGCCATGACGGCTTCCTCGCCGCTGAGACCAGAGGCGATGACGCGGTCCATGGCCATAAGGACCCGCTTGTAATCCTTGGGCAGCACTTTGACAAAGTTCTTCAGCGATTGATCCCACGCGGCCAGCACCGCTTTCGCGTGTGTGCTGCCGGTCAGCTCGGCGTGGTGCTCGACCATGGCCTTGACCTCGGCGATCTCCTCCTGATTCTCCAAGCGTTCGAGGTCCACCATGTCCATGTTGCACCGCGTGTGGAAGTCACCCTTGGCATCGAGCACGTAAGCGATGCCGCCCGACATGCCCGCGGCGAAGTTGCGCCCGGTCGGCCCGAGGACGACGACGCGTCCACCGGTCATGTATTCGCAACCGTGGTCACCCACCGCTTCGACCACGGCGCGGACGCCGCTGTTGCGGACGCAGAAACGCTCGCCGGCCATGCCTCGGATGTAGACCTCGCCGTCCGTCGCGCCGTAGAGGGCGACGTTGCCGATGATGATGTTTTCCTCCGCCGGGAAGGTGGCGTCCGGCGGCGGATAAACGATGATCTTGCCGCCGCTCAGTCCCTTGCCGACATAGTCGTTGGCATCGCCCTCCAGCCGCAGGGTCAGGCCGCGCGGAGCGAAGGCACCGAAGCTCTGCCCGGCCGAGCCGACGAACTCGAGGCTGATGGTGTCCTCGGGCAAGCCTTCGAGCCCGTGGGCTTTGGAAATTTCGTAGCCGAGGATCGTGCCGGTCACGCGATTGACGTTCTTGATCGGCAGGCGGGCCTGGACTTTCTGGCCCTGCTCGATGGCGGGCTGGCAGAGTTTCAGCAGGGTCGTGATATCGAGTGATTTCTCGATCCCGTGGTCCTGCTTCATCGTGCAGTAATGGCCGACTTCCTCGCCCACCTCGGGCGTGTAAAGGATGCGCGAATAGTCGAGGCCGGCGGCCTTCCAGTGGTCCACGGCCTTGCGCATGGAGAGGCGGTCGACCCGTCCGACCATCTCATCGAGGTGGCGGAAGCCGAGCTTGGCCATGAGTTCGCGCACCTCGGTGGCGATGAAGTGCATGAAGTTGACCACGTGATCGGCGCTGCCGGTGAACTTTTTCCGCAGCTCCGGATCCTGCGTGGCCACGCCGACCGGGCAGGTGTTGAGGTGGCAGGCCCGCATCATGATGCAGCCCATTACCACGAGCGGCGCCGTGGCGAAGCCGAATTCCTCCGCGCCGAGCAGGGCGCCGATAACCACGTCGCGTCCGGTTTTAAGCTGTCCATCAACCTCGACCACGATGCGGCTGCGGAGGTTGTTGAGCAGGAGTGTCTGGTGGGTCTCGGCCAGCCCGAGCTCCCACGGCATACCCGCGTGCTGCACGCTGGAGAGCGGCGAGGCACCGGTTCCGCCATCGTAACCGCTGATGAGCACAACATCGGCATGCGCCTTGGCCACGCCCGCGGCCACGGTGCCGACGCCGACCTCGCTGACTAGCTTGACCGAAATGCGGGCGTGGCGGTTGGAATTCTTCAGGTCATGGATCAACTCGGCCAGATCCTCGATCGAATAAATGTCATGGTGCGGCGGCGGCGAAATCAGGCCGACCCCCGGGGTCGAGTGGCGCACCTTCGCAATGGGCGGGTAGACTTTCGTGCCGGGAAGCTGTCCGCCTTCGCCGGGCTTGGCGCCCTGGACGATTTTGATCTGCAACTCCTTGGCCTGCGAAAGGTAATAGCTGGTCACGCCGAAGCGGCCGGAGGCGACCTGCTTGATCGCACTGTTTTTCGAGTCGCCGTTGGGCTCCGCGATGTAGCGCCCGGGGTCCTCGCCCCCCTCGCCCGTGTTGCTCTTGCCGCCGATGCGGTTCATGGCCACGGCGAGGGTTTCGTGCGCCTCGAGGCTGATCGAGCCGTAGGACATGGCCCCGGTCTTGAAGCGCTGCATGATCGACTCGACCGACTGGACCTCCTCGATCGGGATGCCACCGTCCTCGGAAAACTCGAGGTCGATGAGGCCGCGTAGGGTGGCCAGTTTTTTCGACTGATCGTTGACCGATGCGGTGTATTGGCGGAAGACGTCCATGTCGCCCGTCCGGCAGGCGTGCTGCAGGAGGTGGATGGTCGTCGGGTTGAAGGCGTGGTGCTCGCCGTCGTGACGCCACTTGTAGACGCCACCCGCGTCGAGCACGTCGTCACGGTAGTCGCGGCCGGGCCAGGCGCGGCGGTGACGCATGGCCACTTCGCGGGCGATCCCGGCGAGGTCCATGCCCTCGATGCGCGAGGCGGTCCACTTGAAATAGGTGTCCACCACTTCGCTGTTCAGCCCGACGGCCTCGAAAATCTGCGCGCCGCGGTAGCTCTGGATCGTCGAGATGCCCATTTTCGACATCGTCTTGACGATGCCCTTGACCGCGGCTTTGACGTATTGTTTGACCGCCTTTTGCGGATCGATGCCGGTGAGGCTCTGTCGGCGGATGATGTCCTCGATGGACTCGAAGACAAGATAGGGGTTGATCGCGCCCGCGCCGTAACCGGTGAGCAAGGCAAAGTGATGCACCTCGCGGGGCTCGCCGGACTCGAGGACGAGACCGACCTGGGTGCGCGTGCCATTTGCCACGAGGTGGTGGTGCAGGCCCGAGACGGCGAGGAGGGCGGGGATGGCCGCCTGCTGCTCGTTGAGGCCGCGGTCGGAAAGGATGAGGATGTTGACGCCGTCCGCAATGTGCTGCTCGGCCGCGGCGAAAAGATCGTTGAGCGCCTGCTCGAGCGCGGGGCCACCGCCGCTCACGTCGTAAAGAATCGGCAAGGTGGCGGACTTGAAGCCCGGTTCGTTGACGGCGCGCAGTTTTTCCAACTCCTCGTTGGTGATGACCGGCGAAACCAGCTGGATCTGGCGGCAACTTTTCGGCGTCGGGTCGAGCAGGTTCCCCTCCGAGCCGAGGGTGGTGATCGTCGAGGTCACGATGTCCTCGCGGATCGAGTCGATCGGCGGGTTGGTCACCTGGGCGAAGAGTTGCTTGAAGTAATTGTAGAGAAGCTGCGGCTTGTCCGAGAGCGTGGCCAGCGGGGAATCATTGCCCATGGAACCGATCGGCTCGACCGCGGTGCGGGCCATCGGGGCGATGATGAGGTTGAGGTCCTCCTGCGTGTATCCGAAGGCAAACTGCCGCGTGGTCACCGTGTCGTGGTCGGGATGCGAGGGCTCGGCCCCGGCGGGAAGATCCTCCAGTTTGAGCAGATTCTCCTTGAGCCACTGACCGTAGGGCTCGGCCTTGGCCAAGCTCTCCTTGATTTCTTCGTCGGCGATGATGCGCCCCTCCTTCGTGTCGACGAGGAAGATGCGGCCGGGCTGCAGGCGTCCTTTCGATTCGACGCGTTCGGGCGCGATGTCGAGAACGCCGACCTCGGAAGCCATGATGACCAGATCATCCTTGGTCACGTAGTAGCGGCAGGGCCGGAGGCCGTTGCGGTCCAGCACGGCACCGATCTGCGTGCCGTCGGTGAAGGCGACGGCCGCCGGGCCGTCCCACGGCTCCATCAGGCACGAATGATACTCGTAAAAATCCCGCCGGTCGGCCGGCATCGTATCATGCTTGGCCCAGGGCTCGGGGATCATCATAACTGCGGCGTGAGCCAACGGCCGCCCGGAGAGGACGAGGAACTCGAAACAATTGTCGAACATGGCCGAGTCGCTGCCGTCCTGATGAACGATGGGCTTGAGCGTCTCGATGTCGTCGCCGAAAAGCGGCGAGGCCAACTGCGACTCGCGGGCGTTCATCCAGTTGACGTTGCCGCGCAGGGTGTTGATTTCACCGTTGTGCGCGACGTAGCGATAGGGGTGGGCGCGGTCCCAACTCGGGAAGGTGTTCGTGCTGAAACGCGAGTGCACCAACGACAACGCGCTTTCCATCCGCGGGTCGGCCAGATCCGGATAATACTCCGCGACCTGCGCCGTGGTCAGCATGCCCTTGTAGACAAGCGTGCGGGACGAAAAACTCGGAAGGTAGAAGAAGCTGCCGCCGGGCGCGCCGGCATAGCGGATCTCGTTGAAGAGGCGGTGACGAATGACGTAAAGCTTTCGCTCGAAGGCCAGTTCGTCCGTGATGGCCGAGTTGCACCCGACGAAGGCCATCCGCACCACCGGTTCCTCCGACTTGGCCGTCTCGCCGAGCGTGGAGTTGTCCGTCGGGACGGTTCTCCAGCCGAGAAACTTCTGGCCCTCGGCCCGCACCACCTGCTCGAAGCGCTCCTCTATTTTTTTGCGGAACTGCTTGTCCGGCGGGAGGAAAACCATGGCCACGCCATAACGGCCGGGGGCGGGAAGCTCGATGCCGTCTTCGCCGGCCACTGCGGCGAGAAACTTGTGGGGCATCTGGATGAGGATGCCCGCCCCGTCTCCAGTGTTCTCCTCGAAGCCGCAGGCCCCGCGGTGCTCAAGATTGACCAGAATCTGCAAGCCCTGTTGCACGATCTCGTGGGACTTGCGCCCCTTGCGATTGACGACAAAGCCGACTCCACACGATTCGTGTTCAAATTGCGGGTCGTAGAGGCCTTGGCGCTCGGGCTTTTTCATTGGCTTGGTCAGGATGGTTCCGGCGAACGTGCGAAATTAGGGAATTGATCGGCGGGCGCAAAGAAAAATTGCCCCGCCGATGACAGAAAGAGCAACGTCCGTGCCAAAGCTGGCGGTTGCCGGAGATTTGCGCCGCAGCGACCAAGCACCCGGCCGGAGCTGAATCACCGACGGACGCAGCGGAAGCCGATGACTGAAACTCCGGCTGTAGGCGGGTTGGGGCCCCGTGACGAGATGCGGCAGAAAAACGCGGAATCGCCCCAAAATCCCCCGCGCAGCACGCGATCTGCGCCCGCCACCGGCCCCGGCGGATCGGTGCTCGGCGAACTTCCGTAATAGTCCGACGAGAATCGGTCGTTGCACCACTCAAAGGAATTCCCCGCCATGTCGAAGAGGCCATAGCCATTGGCGGCGAAGCTTCCGACCGGGGCGGTGTAGGGAGGGTCGTCAGTGGCGTAGGTGGGGTGCGGCCCAGCTGTCGGATTCACGTCGAAAGCCGCGTCCTGATAGCTGAGATAGTTCGCGTGGGTGTGGGCGATCGTATCCCCCCATGGGAACCGCCTCACGCTGAAGCCGCCCCGCGCCGCTTTCTCCCACTCGGCCTCCGTGGGTAAACGATACCCGGTGGACGCAAAATCGCAAACCACGTCGTCACGGTCGTCGGTCTTGTAAATACCGCCGCCATCCACCGTGTAACACGGGGTCAAACCTTCCTTCTGGCTGCGCGCATTGCTCCACTTCACCGCTTCAAACCAAGTCACGTCCTGTGCCGGATGGTTGGACGCCTTGCCTGCGGCGCTCGACGAATCGATGTCGTAACCGTTCGTCGCCGCCCAAGTCGCCACCTCGTCCCACAGCGTTTTCGTCACCTCAAATTTGTCCATGTAAAAAGCGCTTAAGTTGACGGTGTGGACGGGTAGTTCATCGGCTCCTCCGTCCCCTCCCTCGACATCACCCACCTTGTCTCCCATGTCGAAACTCCCCGCCGGGACCAGCCCCATGACAGCCGGATCAGGCGGCTCGGGCGGCGCTGCGGCCCCTTCCACGACGACCAAACGGTAAAACCCCACGCCCGCGGGCGGGTTCGTGTCGGTGTGCGTGCCCGCAAGGTTGTTGCTGGCGATGTTGCTCCAGGAACCGGCAGCCAGTGCCTCACGCCTCTGCACCGCAACCGCGTTCGTCCCGCTGCCGATCCATTCGAGCCTGAGCGTGCCGTTGGTGTGCTGCACCGAGGTGACCACCGGCATATTCGTTTGGGCTTGGGTGGGAGCGGTAACAACCGCGACCAAACAGGCAGCAGCCGTGACGAGGCGGAGGGCAGTGCTCATCGAAACCCAATCTGTGACTGCTTCGCCGATTGCGCAAGCGGGATGTTCACCTGCGGGCCTTGGAAGACCCCGATCGAGGCTGGAGGGGCAACCCCGCACCGCCACGCTTGCCGCGACGAATTGTTTTGTTTAGGCCTTGAGGCGCTCCCCCTATGCAAAAAAAGCCGCATCTCTCGTTCTGGCAGATCTGGAACATGTCGTTCGGGTTTCTTGGCATCCAGTTCGGCTGGGGCCTGCAAATGGCCAACATGTCGGCCATTTACCAGATGCTCGGCGCCTCGGAATCCGAGTTGCCCCTCCTTTGGCTGGCTGCCCCGGTGACCGGTCTCGTGATCCAGCCGATCATCGGCTACATGAGCGACCGCACGTGGAACCGCCTCGGGCGGCGGCGGCCGTATTTCCTCGTCGGCGCGCTGCTCGCCTCGACCGCCCTCGTCTTCATGCCCAACTCGAGCGCGATCTGGATGGCCGCCGGTCTACTTTGGATTCTCGACGCCTCGGTCAACATCAGCATGGAACCCTTCCGCGCCTTCGTGGCGGACAAACTGCCCGAGGAGCAGCGCAAGAAGGGCTTCGCCGTGCAGAGCCTTTTCATCGGACTCGGTGCGGTCCTCTCCTCCGCCATGCCCTTCGTCCTGACCACTTGGTTCGGGGTGGCGGGGACGGCACCGGAAGGTCAGATCCCGCCGGCCGTGCACATCGCCTTCTACACCGGGGCGGCGGCATTCCTGCTCGCCGTGCTCTACACGATTTTCACCACGCCGGAGTATCCACCGGAGGATCTCGCGGCCTTCGAGAAAATGAAGGCCGAGAATCGCGGGGTCGGCGGATTCGTGCGCGAGTTCATCCACGGCTTGAAGACCATGCCCGAGACCATGCGCCAGCTTGCCTGGGTGCAGTTCTTCACCTGGATGGGGCTATTCTGCATGTGGATCTATTTTTCCCCGGCCATTGCGCGTCATGTCTTCGGCGCGGTCAAGGACACGCCGGGCTACGCCGACCTCGTGGCCCAGGCCGGCCAGTGGACCGGCGTGAGTTTCTCCGTCTACAACGGAGTCTGCTTCGTTTTCTCCTTCATCCTGCTGGCCCTGGCCAGCCGGTTCTCGGCCAAGACGATCCACATCGTTTGCCTCATCCTCGGCGGTCTCGGCCTCGCCTCGGTTGCCATCATCACGCAGAAAGAAGTGCTCCTCGTCTCGATGGTCGGCGTGGGCATCGCCTGGGCCTCCATCCTTTCCATGCCTTACGCCATGCTGGCCAACTGCCTGCCGGCGGAAAAAATGGGCTTCTACATGGGCGTCTTCAATTTCTTCATCGTCCTCCCGCAGATCACCGTGGCCCTCGGCCTCGGCGAGGTGCTGCTCCATTTTCCCCAGATCGATTCGCTCTGGGTCGTGGTTGGCGGCGGCGGGTGCCTCCTGCTCGCCGCCCTGCTGACCCTGCGCGTGCGCTCGACCGAGCACGCGGCCGGATAGGCCGGGGCAGTGGTTGTGCTGAGGTTCGGGTTGGTGCTTGGAACGAGGTTTCCGGCAAGGCAGCCGGCAAGCCGCGGTCCCATTCTGCCCCTCCCGGGCTCAAACCCCGGCAGCGCGGAGGAGAAGCTCGAAAAAATGCGCGGCGTCGACCGCGAAAATTTCCGCGTGAACCCACAGCTCCTGCGCAAAACCAACGAAACTGACGAGCGGTGTGGCGATGATGAGGAGGAGGGAGAGGAGCAGGACATTCATGAGATAGATGACCGTGAGCGAAAAAAACGTGCCGCCGTAGGCCAAGTCGCTCTGACCGCGGGGGATCATCGAGAGAGTGAACGTCGCGTGGAACGCCCACGTGAGGCCAACCAACCCATAGAGCACACCGTCGGCGATTTCCTGATACGGCGTGAGATCAAAAATGAGCGAGGCCAGGCCATAAAGCCCGATGACAAGGACGCTGTAGATCGGGATGAAATACGGGGCGAGGGCGATCCAGGTGTTGATTTTCGACGAGACGATGTGGCCGCCGTCGCGCCCGACGCGAAACTGCGAAACCTTGCCGCCCATGAGGAACACGACCAGCGCGTGGGTCAACTCATGACCAAAGACATAAAGGACCAGCGGCCGCGGCAGCCCGAAGTAGATGATGAGCCAGAGGATCGAGCCGAGGCCGAAGAACCAGAACTCCGCCGTGGCCCAGAAATTGCGGGCCGTCGCGTGGGTCAACGCGCCGAAAAATGCCGCGGTCAGGATGTAGCAGGGGGCGAGGAGGAAAAGGCCGACGACGAATTTGACCCAGCGGACGGGGACGACGATTCCTTCCTCGTTCTCCGCGGCGGCGAACGAGGTGTTGAGACGGTTGCCCCGCGGCTTGTTCGGGCGGCGGGCGCGGCGGGCCATGGGCGGGGGCCGGGTCAGGCGCGGCCCATGTAGGCGCCGTTGCGCGTATCGATCTTGACCATTTCGCCCTCCTTGATGAAGAGCGGGACATTGACGATCAGGCCGGTCTCGAGCGTGGCTGGCTTTTGCACGTTGCTGGCCGTGTCGCCGCGCAGGCCCTCGGGCGACTCGATGACCTTTAGGGTTACTGAAGAGGGGATTTCGACCTCGACCGCACGGCCCTCCGCGTAGAGGACTTCAACCTTGAGGTTTTCCACGAGGTAATTCTTGGCCGCGGCCAGCAGGGCCTCGTCGAGCTCGATCGTCTCGTAGCTCTCGGGATCCATGAAATGGTAACCGTCATGATCCTTGTAGCTGAATTCAACCGGGCGGCGCTGCAGGTCGACCAACTCGACCTTTTCGGTCGAGCTGAACCGGACGTCGCTGGACTTGCCGGTCTTGATGCTGCGGATGATGGCCTGCACGAAGGCGCGCAGGTTGCCGGGGGTGCGGTGGTGGACTTCGAGCACAACATACGTGTCGTTGTTGTATTTGATGGCCATTCCTTTGCGGAGATCGTTGGCAGCGGGCATAAAGTTAAGTTGGTTGGGAAGCGAAACGGATTAGACGCCGGGAAGGCGGGACAAGTCCTGGGAATCGACCACCCCGATCGGCCGGTTGTCCTGGTCCACCACAATCAGGTCGTCGATTTGCCGACTCTTTAGCACGTGCAACGCCTCAGCGGCAAGCTTGTCTCCCCCGACGGCGATGGGCGACGTGGTCATGAAAGCGCCGACCGCCTGCGCGCCGAGGTCGGTCGTGGACTGGTAATGGCGGGCAAAATCCCCGTGGGTGAAAACGCCGCAGAGACGGCCGTCTTCGTCCACGATGGCCGCGGCGCCGGTGCGGCACTTGGTCATGCACTTGAGCACATCGAGCACCGTGTCTTCCGGGCGCGCCACAGCGAGGCGGGTGGCTTGGCGCATGATCTCATTGACCCGACGCAAGAGCACGCGGCCGAGGGTGCCGCCGGGATGGAAGCGGGCGAAATCGTCCTGCTGGAATCCGCGGGCTTCGAGCAGAACCATGGCCAATGCGTCGCCGAGGGCCAGCATGGCCGTGGTGCTCGAAGTCGGCGCGAGATTGAGCGGACATGCCTCCTGCGCGACTTCCACATTGAGGCAGATGTCCGCTGCCTGCCCCAAGGTCGAGTCCGGGCGGCCGGTCAGGGCGATGAGTTTGACGTCAAAACGGGCCAGCGGCGGGAGAATGTTGAGCAACTCAGCAGTCTCGCCGCCATAGCTCAGGGCGAGGACAACATCGCCATCGGCGACCAAGCCGAGGTCGCCATGCAGAGCGTTGAGCGAGTTGAGGACGACGGCGGTTGAGCCGGTGCTGGTCAGGGTGGCCGCGATCTTGTCGCCGATGTGGCCCGACTTGCCCACGCCGCAGACGACGATTTTGCCGCGCTTTTCCACGCACTCCTTCATCGCCTCGACGGCAGAGGTGAACGATTCCCCGTCGAGGTTCTCCGCCATCCGCCGCAATTCGTCCGCCTCGATGCCGATGACCCGGCGGGCTTTGGTCAGGTAATCCATTCTCCCACAATGATTCCGCCGAAGCGGAGGCAAGGCGAGAGCGATTTTATGGGTTGCCCGCGACGCCACCGCACCCTAAAGGAGAGGGATGCGCGGATGGACCATACTTGTGCTGACCTTCGGACTCGCGGCTTCCTGCCTGGCTCAGGATTTTATCGCCCCGCGCCAACCGCGGCGTGAATTGACCCCGCCGCCGAAACCGATCACGCCGCTGGATCCGGATTCCGCGGTGGAGGGCGTGGTCGCGGCGGCGTTCCAGATGAAGGAGCCGTGGCAGTTGATCAACCCGATGGCGGCCAAGGGCTACGGGGACGGACGCTACCTCACCTCGTGGGATCCGAACGACGAGGGCAAGCCCAAGGGTTTCATCATTTTCGGCTGGCGGCTTTGGTAGCCTAGTTTTCCCGGCGGAGCAGCAGTTCCGCCACGCCTCGCAAGGCCGCGGCCCGCGGCCCCAGCGGACGCAACGAGTCAATGGCATCATCGGTCCAACGCACGGCCAGCTCGCGCGATTTTTCCAAGCCGTAGAGCGCGGGGAAGGTCATTTTTCCGGCGGCAGAATCCTTGCCGGCCGTCTTGCCGAGCTTGGCCGCACTCTGCGAGGCATCGAGGACATCGTCCTGGATTTGGAAGGCGAGGCCGAGAGCGAAGCCGAAACGATCGAGCACGCCGACCCGGGTTTTCGTCGCGCCCGCGCACATCGCACCGAGCTTGAGGGCGGCGCGGAGCAACATGCCGGTCTTGGCGGCGTGGATGTAGTAGAGCTGGGGTTCGGACGGACAGCGCTTCTCGCCTTCGAGGTCGGCAACCTGTCCGGCGATGAGCCCGTGTGACCCGGCCGCACGGGCCAGCTCGCGGACCAAATCCGCGGCGGAGTAGCGGGTGGAGCGGAGATTGAGGTCAGCCAGCAGACCGAACGCCGCGGTGAGCAGCGCATCCCCGGCGAGGACCGCCATGCCTTCGCCGAAAACTTTGTGCGAAGTCGGCTGGCCGCGCCGCAGGTCGTCGTCGTCCATGCAAGGCAGGTCGTCATGGATGAGGGAATAGGCGTGCACCATTTCCACCGCGCAAGCGGCACCGAGGGCGTCCCGCACATTGCCGCCACAGGCCTCGGCCGCCGCGCAGCAGAGGACGGGACGAACCCGCTTGCCGCCGGCCAGCAGGCTGTAGCGCATGGCCCGGTGGATGGTCGATGGCTTGGTGCGGGCCGGCGGCACGCTGGTGCGCAGGGCCTTCTCGACCTCGCGGCGCGTGCAGCGCAGCCAGCTTTGGAATTCGGCCGTGGTCATGCGGATGCGCCCTTCCGTTTGGCCGCCAGGGCCGTGGTGATTTTTTGCAGCGGCAGACAATTCACGATGTCCTTCTTCGTCAGCCAGCCTTTGCGTGCCGCGCCGATCCCGAAGTAAAGATTAGCCAGCCCCTCGACGGAGTGGGCGTCCGGGTTGATCACGCATTTGACCCCCTTCTCGCGGGCCAGGCGCCACCAGCGCCAATCGAGGTCGAGGCGGTGCGGGTCGGCGTTCAGTTCGATCATCGTCCCGGTGGCCGCGGCGGCATCGAGCACCGCGGGGATATTGACCGCGTAGGGCTCGCGGCGGAGCAGCAAGCGTCCGGTCAGGTGCCCGAGCATGGTGACGTGCGGGTTTTCGGCCGCGCGGATGATCCTCTTGGTCATCTCGACCTCGCCGAGGGTGAACGAGGAATGGACGCTGGCCACGACATAGTCTAGCCGTCCAAGGAGGTCGTCGGGAAAATCGAGCGCGCCATCCTTGAGGATGTCGCACTCGGTTCCGCTGAAGAGGCGGAAGCCGTCGAAGCCGCGGTTGAGCGACTCGATCTCGGCGATCTGCCGCTCCAGCCGCGCGGCATCGAGGCCGTTGGCTTGGACGGATGATTTGCTGTGGTCGGCGATGCCGAGGTATTGCAGGCCGAGGTCCTGCGCGGCCGCGGCCATTTCGGCCAGCGTGTTGCGCCCGTCGCTCTCGCGGGTGTGGCAATGAAACGTGCCGCGCAGGTTTTCCAGTTTGACCAACTCCGGCAGGAGATGCCCGCGGGCGGCCTCGAATTCTCCGCGGTTCTCGCGCAGCTCCGGCTCGATGTAAGCAAAGCCGAACAACTCGTAGAGGTCACGCTCCTCGCGAATCGCGGGGATGGGCGGAGCATCGTCGGCCGAGGGGGCCAGACGGTATTCGTTGAGCGTCCAGCCCCGATCCTGGGCCAGGCCGCGCATGACGATGTTGTGCTCTTTGCTCCCGGTGAAATAATTAAGGGCGAAGGGAAATTCCTCATCCTTGACGACGCGCAAATCCGCCTGAATTCCCTCCTGCAGCATGACACTCGACTTGGTCTCGCCGGCGGCGATCACGCTGGCGACCAGCGGATGACCGCGGAAGGCGGCGGAAATCTCCGCCGGTTCGCGGGTCGAGACAATCAGGTCGATGTCATGCACCGTGTCATTGCGCCGCCGCGTGCTGCCGCCGATGGCGAGGCGGATGGTCGCCGGGTGGGTGCGAAAGTCGTCAAGGAACGTGTTGGCCGCGCGCGCGGCCACCGAGGCCAGATGGCGGCCGGCCCCTTGCTTGAGCGAGGCCAGACCTTGGAGAATTTTTTCCTGCGTCTTGGCTCCGAATCCGTCGAGCGAAGCCACGCGGCCGTCCTGACACGCCTTCTCGAGATCAACGAGCGAAGCGACCTCCAACTTTTCGTAGAGCGCCTTGATTTTTTTCGGTCCGAGCCCGGGCACGTCGAAGAGCTCGAAAAGTTTGGGCGGAAATTGCGCGCAAAGGTCCTCGTAGTAGGGCAGGTGGCCGGTCAGGACGAGGGTGGAAATTTTGTCCCGCAAAGCCTCACCGATACCCGGCACGCCCTTGAGGCCGGTCTCGCGCACGAGCGTGGCCAGGTCGCCTTCGAGCAATTCCAAAGCGCGTGCGCCATTGTGGTAGGCCCGCACCTTGAAGGGGTTCCCGCCCTGCAACTCGAGCAGGAGGGCGATGCGCTCCAGCACTTCGACCACTTGGTCGCGCGTCACAGCAGCCATCTCAGCGGGCGTAACTGTTCACGCGATTACGCCAACCGGGCAACCAGCGCGCCTCGCCGCGGGCCGGCGGCGACAACTCGACCCGCCGAGTCAGAACGCGGTCGGCACTGCGGGCGAACCCGGCAGTGGCCGATCCATCCTCCGGCATGCCCTCGAGCACTTGGAGCAAGCCCCAGCCCTGGCCGTCGTAGCGTTCGGTCGGGGAGGTCCCCTCGCCCTTGAAGTTGACGTAATCCATCAGCGCGTAGAGCCCGCCGGGCGCGTTGGCCACGCGGTAGAAATTGTCGCGGATTTTCTCCCGCTCCGCAGCCGGGGCGGCGGCAAGCATGGTCGGCAGCGCCGCCTCGAGGCGCAGGGCGGCGAAGCGGGCCTGCAACCCGACGGTCGAGGCGAGAAGCGAGCGCAATTCTTCGAGCCGCGGGCCGCGGAAGTCCGCCATGAAGGCGGCCCGGTCGGGCCACGGGCAGGCCTTCGCATTCGCCAGCCAGGCGGGCAGTTTGACTCCCTGCTCCTTGAGGTAATCGCGCAGGGCGGGAAAGCTTTCTTTGAACGGCCCGCGCTTACCCTCCACATACCAGATGAAATGCCCGATCCCAAGGGAGGCAAAATTTTCGCCCTTGTTCCACGAGGTCAGGCCATCGCGGGTGCCGGCGCACTCGTTCTGCCAGATGCGCTGGCCGATACGGTCGGCTTCGTCCGCGCTGATCTTGACCCCGGTCTGCGCGGCGGCAGGCGCGGGCACAAGCAGGGCGGAACCTGCGAGAACCAAGACCGCGCGGCGCAGGGCGGAGGGACTCATCCGCACGATATCGTCAGGCCCCGCCGACGCGCATGGGCATGAGCACGTAGACGAAGGGGGCGTTGATCTTGATCACGCCGGGGCTGATGTCGTCGATCAACTCGAAATGCACCTCGTCCTCCTGCAGGTAGCGCAGCGGGGCCATGAGGAACTCCGGGTTGAACGAGATCGAAATGTCCTTGCCCTTGTAGCTCACGGGCAGGGCCTCGCGCGCTTCGCCGACCTCGGGGGTGTTCGACGTGATATCGATGTTGCCCTTGGCGAAGCTGAGGCGGACCGAGGCGGTCTTTTCGTTGTTGAGGAGGGAGACGCGGCGCACGGCGTTGAGGAGCGACTCCCGCTCGACCGTGACCCGCTCGTTCACCTTGGTCGGGATGACCTGCACGTAGTTCGGGTAGTTGCCCTCGACCAGCTTGGAGATGAGCGTGGTCGGACCGCAATCGAACTGCACGAGATTCTGGGCCAGACGAATGACAACTTCGCCGTCGTCCTTGAGGGCGCGCATGAGTTCGTGGATCGCCTTGGTGCGGACGATGAATTCGCGTTCCTGACTCGGCGGAATCTCGAGGTCGTTGACCTCGGCGAGGGCCAGACGCCGGCCGTCGGTCGCCACGAGGGTGAGCTTGTCGGCCTTGAAGGAGAAGAAAATGCCGTTGAGCACATACCGGGTCTCGTCGAGCGAGATGGCGTAGTGCGTCTTGCGCAGGCCGTCCTTGAGGTCGGCCGCCTTGAGCTTGAACTCAACCGCCTCCTCGAAGGCGGGCAGGCCGGGGAACTCCGCCTCGGGCAGGCCGAAAATTTTGTAAACACCGGCCCCGCTGTGCAGCGTAGCCTGGCTTTTGGCGTCCACCTCGACCTCGATCTCGGTCCGCGGCAAATCCTTGACCAGCGTGCTCAGGCGCTTGGCCGGCAGCGTGGTCGCTCCGGATTTTCCGACCTTCGCCGCGACCTTGGTCCGCACGGTGAAGTCGAGATCGGTCGAGGTCAGCGTCAGATGGTCCTCGGCGGCCTGCAGGAGGACATTGGAAAGGATGGGGAGAGTGCTGCGGGGGTTAACCGCACTGACCGCGTTTTGCAGGCCGTCCGAGAACGCCTCCTGCGTGATGGTGAATTTCATGGAATGGTTGGATGCCTGCCGCGGGGCGGCGAGTTGGTTTATCTCGGCAAATTCCCCCGCGCTGTCAAAGCGAAAGGCGCAAATTTCATCGTTGCAGCGCCGCCTCGAGGAAGCGCACGACCTGCCGGAGGTTCTCCTCCTTGTCCAGCCGGGCCTGCACGGTCTTGACCGCGTGGATGACCGTCCCGTGGTCGCGACCGCCGAAAGCCTCGCCGATTTCCTGCAGGGAACACTTGGTCAGGCGACGTGAGAGGGACATGGCGATCTGGCGCGGAAAAGCAATGTTGGCCGGGCGGCGTTTGCTCGTCATATCGGCCAGACGGACATCGTAGTGCTCGGCCACCTTGCGCTGGATCTGGTCGATGGTGACGGCCCGGCGCGCCTCCTCCTGCAGGATGTCGCGCAGGAGGTGCTCGATCGACTCGTCGCTGAGCGAGCGTCCGCTGAGGGAGGCGAAGGAAGCCACGCGCAGGAGGGCACCCTCGAGGCGGCGGACGTTCGACTTGATCCGGTGGGCCAAATACTCCAGCACGGGCGCAGGAAGCTTGACCTGCAGGCCGTCGGCCTTTTTGCGCAGGATGGCCAGCCGCGTCTCCATGTCGGGCGGCTGAAGTTCCGCGGTCAGACCCCACTCGAAGCGCGAGACCAGGCGCTGCTCGAGCTGGGCGATCTCGCTCGGCGGTTGGTCGCTGGAGAGGACGATCTGCTTGCGGCCCTCGAAGAGGGAATTGAAGGTGTGGAAAAATTCCTCCTGCGAGCGCTCCTTGCCGGCGAGGAACTGGATGTCGTCGATGAGGAGGATGTCGGCCTGACGGTAACGCTTGCGGAATTTGACCAGACCGTTGACCTGAATCGCCTGGATAAACTCGTTGGTGAAGGTCTCGCTGCGCACGTAGGCGACCTTGGCGCCGCGGCGGCTTTGGGCCAGATGGTGACCGATGGCGTGCAGCAGGTGTGTCTTGCCGAGGCCGACGCCGCCGTGGATGAAGAGCGGATTGTAAGTGCGCGAGGGGGACTTGGCCACGGCGAGGGACGCGGCGTGGGCGAACTCGCTGTTCGAGCCGACCACGAAGGTGTCGAAAACATAGCGGGGATTGAGGCCTCGCGCGTCGGAGGCTTCCTCGGTTTTCTCCGCGGGCTCCTCCGCCCGAGGTGCGTCCTCCGTCACCGCCGCCACGGCGGCGCCATTCTCGACGACAAACTCGAGCGAGCGTTTGGCCCCGAAGACCGGGAGCAGGGCGGCCTGCACTTGGGCGGAGTAATTGCTCTCGATCCAGACCTGGTAAATGCTGTTCGGGATGGCCAGGCGGATCGACTTCGAGGTGACCCCGGCGAGGCGCAAGGTGGAAAACCAGCGGTCGAAGACACCCTCGCCCAACTCGGCCTTCAGGCCCGATGAAATCTGGCCCCACAGGGCTTCGAGCTCTCCTGTGGAGGCCGAGTTATTCACCATGGGAAGGGAGGACTCCCCAGCGGGAGGGGCCGAGTTTTCGGTCCGGCGGTTCCGGCGGGGCGAACCTGAAACGGAGGCGCGCGAAAGTGATTTCTTGGGGGCTACACGGGGCATAAATTCCTTCTGTCGGGGGCGTTTAAACTGACTCGGCCGCGCCGCAGGCCAGCATTGAAGCGGATTGCGGGCCGGACGGCACCGGAAAACCAGTATCCGGGCGGTTTGCGGGGCGGCGGGGATTTTTAACCAAACTCTTGCTCACAACTTGTTCACATCCTGTTTGCTTGTCCCGCGGCGTCACAAGCGCTGAGCGTATCGGCGTGAAAAACGCGGCTCAAGATTATTGCGCGCCGCAAAAAATTTCCCGCAAAAGCACTTGACCCTCCAGCGCGATGCGCGGGGCGCGTGTGGGACGGACTTGCGCGGCGGCGGTCGCGGCGCATCACGCGAGCGCCTTGACGAGGATCTTCGATTGCCTCCCGCCGGCCTCGTATTTTTTCCGCCGCTCCTCCGGCAGCACCTCGGGTCCGACCTCGCGAAATCCGCCTTTGAGCTGGAGATATTTGTAAGCCTGTGTGCTCAGGGCGAGCAGTTGCCGGAGGCCTTTTTCCCGCGCCAGGTTCTCGGTGAAGGCCATGAGTTTCCGGCCGTGGCCCTCGTTCTCGTGGTTCTTCTGCACGTAAAGACAGGCCAACTCGCCGCAAGCCTCGCCGGCATAGACATGGAGCGCGACGCACCCCATGAGCTTGCCGTCGATCTCCAGCACCCAGTAATCCTGCATGCGGTCGAGAATGTCCGCCCGCGTCCGCCGGACGAGCTCTTCATTGTCCATCGACTGGCGGATGAGCGACATGATCGCCCGCACGTCCTTTTTGAAGATTTTCCGGATCTGCTGGTATTCGTTCGAGTAGATCATCGTGCCGATGCCCTCGTTGCTGAAGACCTCGTCGAGCAGGGCCTCGTTGATCCGTCCGTCGAGAATGTGGATGCGCGGCACGCCCTGCCGGCAGGCCTTGGCGCCGTAATCGATCTTGGAATAGAGGTTGGCGCCGTCCGTGTTCTTTCTTTTCTTGAGCAGATCCTCGGCCTCGAGGATGGACAACTGCTGCGGCAGCTCGCCGCCGCCGGGCAGCCGGGTGTCGGCCGACAAATAAATCACCTTGGCCGCCTGGACCGCCTCGGCCAACTCGGCTGCGGCGTGGTCGGAATTGACCCGGTAGGTGTGGCCCTCGCCGTCGAAACCGAGCGGCGGGACGACCGGAATGATCCCCTCGTGCAGCAACATGTGGAGGCATTTCACGTCAACCCGCTCGATCCGTCCGGTGTAGCCCTGATCGACCCCGCCGAGGATGCCGGCCGGGTGGGCGATGATCGCGTTGGCGTAGGCCGCCCGCAGATCGACCGAAGCCAAGCCCTCGAGGATTTGGTGGGTCAACCGCATGGCGGCCCCGATGCTCACCTCGAGCGTGGCCTGGTCGGTGATGCCGGTGCCGTCCGTGTTGCTCGCCGCGACCCCGGCCTGCCGGGCGGCGAATTGCACCTGATGGCTGGCGCCGTGGACGAGCACGACGCGGATGCTGAGCGACCGGAGGACGGCGAGATCGAGCAGGATGTTGGCAAAATTGGGCGAGGCCGCAACCTCGCCATCCACTGCGACGACGAAGATCTTTTCGCGGAAGCGCGGCACATATTGCAGGATTTCCCTCAGGTCACTGACATTCACAGATGGAGACATAGGGCTTTCCCGCCCCAAAGATCAACGCGGAATCCCCCCGGACGGCTTCTTTACAAAGCCACCGGGTCCTGTCATTTTGTGCGGTTCATGTCGGTTCTGATCTCCATTCTGGTCACCTTCCATGTGCTCGTTTGCGCGCTGATGGTTGGTGTGGTTTTGATGCAACGCCCGAAAAACGAGGGCCTCGGCGCGGCTTTCGGCGGCGGGATGACCGAGAATATTTTCGGGGCCCAGACCACCCATGTGCTGCAGAAATTCACCGTCTGGCTCGGCATCGTCTTCTTTGCCCTGACTCTGCTGCTCGCCATCCTTTACGCGAAACGCGGGACCGGCCAGACCGTCATCCAGAAAGAGCTCCTCAGCCAGCCTGGACTGTATTGCCAAGTACAGGTTCTGAAACTTAGCACCGCCGACGGCCACCCAGATGTACAACTGCTGTCCTAAATCAATGATCTGGAACTGTATCGTGGCATCTGGAGCAACCTCAGTGAAGCTGCGTATGTTGG
>JBGSSV010000213.1:0-14566 GCA_041736875.1 Chthoniobacterales bacterium
CCGGCCCGCCGTGGCCGTAGCCGTCCGCCTTGACCACGGCAATGATGCCGGGTTGGTCGCCGATGGCGGTGCGGATGGCGCGCGCGTTGTGCCGCAGCGCGTCGTGGTCGATCTCCGCGTGGCAGCGGGGAGTGACCATCAGGCGCGGGCCTTGCGTGCCTCGATGAAGGACTGCACGCAGAGCACGAGGAAGGCGAAGCAGAGGATGGCGAACGCAGCCTGGACCATCACCGCGGTGGGCCGCTCAAGAGCGCCACTGTATAGCTGGCCGATTTTCCAGAGACTCTTCGAGGTCCCGAGAAAGCCGAGCAGCCCGATCAGCGCCGCGGCATGGCCGCCGTGCTTGAGATGTTTGATCGAAAGCGCCCCGGCCCCGACCAGCAGGATCCCGAAAACCGCGGGAATCAGAGCAGTTTTGTGTTCCATCCCGGTGGCGACAAAAGCTCCTACCCCGAGCAGGACAAAGGCGAAGGCAAAAACAAAAATGGTGCGCGTCATGTTCATATGGTGCCAATCTTAGCTCCGGAGATATGCCGATGCCAAGGGCAACGAGCACCCCCGGTCCGGCCCGGTCCCCGCAATGCATTGCCGCCAAGCATGAGCGGTTACGAATATTTCACGCTCCCTCATGCTTTTTGGCTTGTCCCTAACGAAGGCAACCGCGATTTACCAATAATGATCCTACGATTCGTTGCTGCCGTTGCCCTTGCGTTCTTCTTCGTTGCTCCGTCGGCACGGGCCCAGACCGCCGGCTTCGACACCAACTGGCCCGCGTCTATCACTGTCCCGGTCAGTTCGAACCAGATCACCTACTCGAACCTCCCCGTCACCAACGTCATCCAGTCCACCGCCACGTTCGTCAGCGCGAGCACGCCGACCAACGTCACCGGGTTCTCCTTCATCAGCAACCCAGGTCTTACCGGGGCGGCCACCAACGTCTCCAACAACCTCATCCTCGCCTTCACCCCGGGGGTTTTCACCAACCCCGTCACCAACATCCTCAGCATCACCGTCACCAATCCCCCCGGAGGCACCTCGGCCGTGACCAACCTCGCCATCGTCGTCACCCCGCCCCAGCCCGGTCCGCCGCACCTGGAGGTTCGTTTCTACAACTCCAGCACCAACCCCGCGGATCAGGTCTACATCCTCCCGGCGAGCACGACCTATGACGCCACCAACTTCGGCAACGGGTTCTGGTGGACCAACGGCACCAACATCAACAATTGGACCAATTGGATCGCCACGAGCAACCAGTGGACCGTGCGCCTCTCGGACCTCGGCGTCTCCGGCACCAACGCCCAAGGCAAACCCTACTACGCCTTCTACACGACCAATTTCCCCAACGCCGCATGGTATCTCAGCTACGGCGGCGGCCCGATCAGCTCCACCAACAACGCCCGCCCCTCGGCCAGCGCGCTGAACAGTCCGTGGTTCGGCTACGAGTGGGCGCCCTTCGAGCTCACCCTCTCCGGCAATCCTGCCGACAAGTGTGACACGACCTACATCAACGAGTTCTCCATCCCCATGGTTGTCCGCGCCCTCACCAACACGCCCGCCAACGCCTCCGCCGGCATCTTCCCGAGCAACTCCCTGGCCTTCTACCAGATCGGCGGCTGGACGAATTGGACCAACCTGTCCGCCGTCGGCGCCACCCTGACCAACCTCGTCCAGCAACTCACCAACTCCTTCCCGAACGCCGTCATCACCAACGGCTCCGGGCAGCCCGTCATGGTTTCCGGCCCCAGCAGCGCGGGTATCGGCACCCTCGTCGCCCCGCTCTTCACCAACCCTCCGTTCCTCAGCGACGCGCAGAACTCCTTTCCCACGCTGGGAGCCTACTTCAACGCCGTTAAGGCCGCGCAACCCGGACGCAAGGCGAAGATCAAGGACTTCATCGGTGCCTCCGGCGTGACCAACTCGACCATCGGCACCGGCAACGGCAGCAATCCGATCTTCTTCTTCTACTACGATTTCGACCTCGAGGTCATGAGCAACAACGCCCTGCGCCTCACCGGCTCGCTGGCCGTCTCCAACCAGCCCGGCAGCACCGCCACCTACACCACCAACGCGACCAATCTCGTCCTGGAGATCGGGGCTGACGCCGGCCCCAATGACAACTGGGCCAGTTCCGCGGTCTATCTCGCGCCCACCCCGGCCAATTACGTCGCGGTCGGAACCTCCAACAACCTGACCAACGGAGGCTTCGCCGCCCTCATCACCAACGTCCAAGGCTACACGGCCTACGCCAGCAACGGCCTCGCCGGCGCCACGGTCTCGATCGCTGGCAGCAACCTCCTCGCCGCCTTGCAGGTCGCCTTCAGCGGCCCCGGCGACACCCTCGTGCCCTCGCCGCTCATCGTCGCCACCAACGCCACCAACATCACCGCCTCAGTCCCTCTCGGCGCGGTCACCGGTCCGATCGTCGTGACCACCGCCAACGGCAGCGGCAAGAGCGCGTCCAACTTCGCTGTCACCGGCTACGGCGGTGCGGCGCAGAATCCTTCCGTCCCCGCCGGAGGCCCCTCCGCGCCCGTCGTCACCGGTTTCACGCCCACTAACGGTGTGGCCGCCAGCCCGGTCTTCACCGTCTCTGGCCCGTGGTTCGACATCGCCAACGGCACCGGCACCGGCCCGACCAACACCACCAACACCAGCCTGACCCCCTCGTATTACAACAGCTCGTTCGGGGCCAAGGTCATGGGCCGCATCATCGGCGACCTCGCTGCCGGCTTCGCCCTCGGCTTCATCAACAGCACCAACATCAACCCCTACTACACCACCAACTCGACCAACGCCGCGTTTGGCGACAGCCCGAGCGGCGCGTGGTGGGGCGGCAACCAATACCCCGCGGCGAACTCGAACAGCGCGTCCTACAGCCAGGTCAACACCTCGCCGCAGCTCAGCCAGTGGGGCAATGCCATCCACCAGTCCACCGCGGTGACCTACAACCACCCGATCTACGACCGCATGCAGTATTACGCCGGCACGAACATCCTGCAGATCCAGCCGTCCAGCGCGACCAACAACAACCCGGATGTCTGGGTCGTCGAGATCGAGTTCTTCAACGGCATATCCAGCGTCGGCTCGAACGCCCCTGTCTCCGTCCTCACCTACAGCAACTGGCTGACGAACTATCCGTCGCTCTCCGGGACGAACACGAACACCGCGGCCGATCCTGACGGCGACCTGTTCAACAACGCGACCGAGTTCGCCTTCGACGGCAACCCCACGGTGGGCAGCCCGGCCATGCTCGCTTCAACCGGCAGCGGCTCCAACGCGGTCTTCAAGTTCACCGGCCTTCAGGGAGCCACGACGAACTACACCGTGCAGACCACGACCAACCTTGCGACGGGGCCTTGGACCAACAGCAGCGTGATCGTGAGCAACGCGGCCGACCAGAGCGGTCTGTTGCTCTCCAACTACTACGAGCGCCGCGAGTTCATCGTCCCCAACGGCGGCACCAGCAACTTCTTCCGCGTCACCTTTACCAATCAATAAGCGCTCTCCGCCGTGCTGGTCGTGCGGTCAGGTTGTGCTACGATTGGTCCATGCGCGTCCTCCCCGCCTTTTGCCTGCTCCTTGCTGCGGCCACTGCTTCGGCGGTTCCCGTGGCGGAGATGAAAACATTCACGAACTGCCGCTACCTCGGGTCTGACTGGGCCGACGGCGACAGCTTCCTCGTCGAGTTGGAACCCGGGCGCGAGCAGGTGGTGCGGTTGTATTTTGTCGATTGCCCGGAGACCACCGCCGAGCAGGAGACCGACCAGCGTCGCCTGCGCGAGCAGACGGCCCATTTCGGCTTGGAGGATCCGAAGGTCACGATGGAGGGCGGACGACAAGCCAAGGAAGAGGTGGCCCGGCTGCTGGCCAAACCATTCACGGTCCAGACCATTTTCGCCAGCGCCCTCGGGCGCGCTTCGTGGAAACGGGTTTATGCTTTTGTCGCCACCGCCGATGGCAAGGATCTCGGTGAACAACTGCTCGAGCTCGGCCTGGCCCGGAGCTACGGCGTGGGACGGACCCCGCCGGACGGGACCACGATCGAGGAAGCCCGGGCGCACATGGACGATCTCGAATTGCAGGCCGCCTTGCAGAAGAAGGGGCTGTGGGCCAAGACGGACCCGGCCAAGCTGGCCGCCTTGCGGGAGGCACGGCGTCAGGAAGTGCGCGAAACCGAGGAAGATTTCGGGCTTCGCCCGGACGGACCGGTCAAGGTCAACACCGCCTCGCTAGATGAACTCGACAGCCTGCCCGGCGTCGGACCGGTGCTGGCCCAGCGGATTGTTGAGGGCCGTCCTTATGCCAAGACCGAAGATCTAAACGAGGTTCCCGGTGTAGGCCGGGTAACGATGGATAAGATCAAGGACCTGCTCGACTTCACCCCCTAGAATCTCGTGGACAGCCTTTACTCGTCCGACCCGGTTTTCCGCATGGCCGTGCGGCAATTCGAGGTCTTGGCCGATCACCTCGAAATTCCCCAGCAGCACCGCGAGCGGCTCATCCAGCCGAAGCGCTCGGTCACCGTTTCTCTGCCGCTGCAGCGCGACGACGGCCGCGTCGAAGTCTTCCATGGCTACCGCGTGCAGCACCATTTGAGCATCGGCCCGACCAAGGGCGGCACGCGGTTTTCTCCCGCCCTGACAATCGGCGAGTCAGCCGCGCTGGCCATCTGGATGAGTTGGAAATGCGCCCTCGTCGGCCTGCCCTACGGCGGGGCCAAGGGCGGAGTCGGCGTGAATCCCAACGACCTTTCCCGCCGCGAACTCGAGGCGCTTTCGCGGCGTTACATGCAGGAAATGATCCCGTTTGTCGGGCCGCGCACGGATATCATGGGCCCGGACATGGGGACGAATGCGCAGGTCATGGCGTGGTTCATGGACACCTACTCGATGCATGCAGGGCATGCCGTGCCGGAAATTGTCACGGGCAAGCCGGTCTCGATCGGCGGCATCTCGGGGCGGCGCGAGGCCACCGGACGCGGGGTGGTCTTTCTCATCGAGCGTGCCCTCGAGCACCTCGGCATCGCCCCGTCCGGATGCACCGCGGTGGTGCAGGGCTTCGGCAATGTCGGCTCGGTCACGGCCTGCGGGCTGGCCTACAAGACCGGTCTGAAAATCACCGGCCTGAGCGATCACACGGTCTGCCTTTACGACCCCAAGGGGTTGGATGTGGCGGCGGCCGACCTGCATGTCGCGGCGCACGGAACCCTGCGCGATTTTCCCCAAGGCGAACGGGTGCCGTCCGAGGATTTTCTCACCCTGCCCTGCGATGTGCTCGTGCCCGCAGCGGTCGAGCGCGTGATCCACGCCTCCAACGCCGCACGCTTGCGCTGCCGCGTGCTGGCCGAGGCGGCCAATGGTCCGACCACGCCCGAGGCCGATGAGGTGCTGAACCAGCGGCGCGGGGAGATTTTTCTCATCCCCGATGTCCTCTGCAATGCCGGCGGCGTGATCGTGTCCTACTTCGAATGGGTGCAGGACATGCAGAGCTTTTTCTGGACCGACATCGAGGTGACCGACCGCCTGTTCCGCATCCTCGACAATGCCTTCAGCGCAACGATCAAGCGCGCGAAGGAACGTGATGTCGCCATGCGCACCGCAGCCATGGCCATCGGCATCGAGCGCGTCCTCGCCGCCAAACGCGACCGCGGGTTGTTTCCCTAGCGCAACTCGAGCACCACCGGGCAGTGGTCCGACCCGGCGACGTGCGGCAGGATGCGGGCGGCTTTGACCCGCGGGACCAGCGCGGGGGAGACCAGAAAGTAGTCGATGCGCCACCCGATGTTCCGCGGACGTGCCTGGTTCATGTAGCTCCACCACGTGTAGTGGCCATTGCCCCGGGTGAAGAGGCGGAAAGTGTCGACAAACCCGGCGTCGATCAAAGCCTGGAACTCGCCGCGCTCCTCGTCGGTGAAGCCGGCGTTCTTGCGGTTGGCCTTCGGGTTGGCCAGATCGTCCTCGGTGTGGGCCACGTTGAGGTCGCCGCAGAGAATCACCGGCTTGGTTTGCTCGAGTTGCCGCAAATGGCGGCGAAACGCCGGTTCCCACGCGCGCGTGCGGTAGTCGAGGCGGGTCAACTCGCGCTGCGAGTTGGGCGTGTAGACATTGACGAGGAAAAACTCGTCGTATTCCAGCGTGACCACGCGCCCCTCGCGGTCGTGCTCTTCCTGCCCGAGGCCCAGGGTTGCCGCCGCGGGTGCCTGCCGGGCGAAGGTCACCACGCCCGAGTAGCCGGGCTTCTGCGCGCTGTTCCAGTGCGGGGTGAAGCCCTGCGGCCAGCCTGTCTCGGCCACCTGCTCCGGCCGGGCTTTCGTTTCCTGCAGGCACAGCACGTCGGGCTTTTCCGCCGCCCAGAAGTCGAGCAACCCCTTGCCGAGGATCGAGCGCAGGCCGTTGACGTTCCAGGAGATGAGTTTCATGAGCGGGAGAAGCGTGTTGTGCGACGCATAAGTCCTATAGGTCTTATGGGACCTACGCGCCAAGCCTGCGCTGCAGTTCAGCCTCATCGACCACCGCAACCCCGAGTTTCACCGCCTTCTCGAGTTTGCTCCCGGCTTCCTCGCCGGCGAGGACGAAGCTCGTTTTCTTGCTCACGCTGCCGCTGACCGTGCCGCCGTGCCGGCGGATCTGCTCGGCCATTTCGTCCCGCGGGCGGCTGAGGGTGCCGGTCAGGACCCAGGTCTCGCCTGCGAGGGGTTGCGCGGTCGGCGCCGTGCGCTCGTCGCGCTCGCCGAAGTTGAGGCCGTGCTGCCGCAGGGCGGTGACGAGTTCGCGGTTGTGCGGAAGACGGAAGAAGTCGCGGATCGACTGCGCCATGACCGTGCCGACATCCTCGGTCGTTTCGAGTTCGGCGGTTTCCGCCCCGGCCAAAGAGTCGAGGGTGTGGAAGCGGCCGGATAATTTGCGCGCGGCGGCCGCGCCGACATGAAGGATGCCGAGCCCGAAGAGCAGACGCCAGAGCGGTTGCGTCTTGCTGCCCTCGATCCCGGCCAGCAGGTTGGCGGTGCTTTTCTCCGCCATGCGCTCGAGCGCGGCGACAGCCGCGGGATCGAGCGCATAAATGTCGGGCAGCGATTTGACGAGTCCGGCTGTGACGAACTGGTCAACCATGGCTTCGCCGAGTCCCTCGATGTCCATGGCTCCGCGGGCGGCGAAGTGCTCGAGACGCCGCCGGATTTGCGCCGGGCAGTCGGGGTTGAGGCAGCGCACCGCGGTGAGGTCGGGGTCGCGAAACACTTCGGTGCCGCACGAGGGACACGTGTCCGGCATGCAAAAGATTCGCTCCGCCCCCGTGCGCGCCGCCGTGTCGACCCCGACCACAGCGGGAATGACCTCGCCCGCTTTTTCGACAAAGACCCAGTCGCCGATGCGGATGTCTTTGCGTGTGATTTCCTCCTCGTTGTGCAACGTGGCGCGGGCCACGCGGCTGCCGGCGACCACCACGGGCTCGAGTTCGGCCACCGGGGTCAGTGCGCCCGTGCGGCCGACCTGCACGGTGATCGCGTTGAGCCGGGTGCGGACCCTTTCGGCCTCGTATTTGAAGGCCATGGCCCACCGGGGGGCCTTGGCGGTGCTGCCGGCCTGGGCGCGGCGACGGAAGTCGTCGAGCTTGATCACCGCCCCGTCGGTCTCGAAAGGAAAGTCGTGCCGCCGCTCGTCCAAAGCCGCGATGGCCGCGCGCACGCCCTCGGCATCATCGGCCGTCCAAAACTTCGGCACGACCGGCAGTCCGGCCTGCTCCAGCCAGGGCAGAAGTCCCGCTTGCGTCTCCGGTCCGCTACCTCCCTCGATTGCTCCGAGCCCGTAAAAGACGGCGTTGAGCCCGCGCCGTGCGACCATCGCGGGGTCGAGCAACTTGAGTGACCCGGCCGCGGCGTTGCGCGGGTTGGCGAAAGGCGCCTCACCTTCGCGCTCCCGCTCGTCGTTGAGGGCGGCGAACTTTTTCTTCGGGAGGTAAACTTCGCCGCGGACTTCGAGCAGCGCGGGTGCGGGGCCTGCGAGCTGGAGCGGGATGGAACGGATCGTGCGGATGTTCTGCGTCACGTCATCGCCTGTCGTGCCGTCGCCGCGGGTCGCGGCCCGTTCGAGCTGTCCGTCGCGGTAGGTTAGGGAGAGGGCCACACCGTCCACCTTCGGCTCGATCGTCCAGCGCAGTGGCAGGCCGGGCAGCAGTTTCTCGACCCGCGCGAGGAAAGCGTCGGCCTCCTCCATCGAGTAGGTGTTGTCGAGACTCTGCATCGGCACGAGATGTTGCACGGGCGTGAAGCCCTCGAGCGGTTGGCCGGCCACGCGGCGGGTGGGGGAGTCTGTCGTTTGCAGCTCGGGATGCGCCGCCTCGAGATCCTGCAGCTCGCGGAGCAAGGCATCGTAGTCGCGGTCGGAGATTTCCGGCGCGGCCTCGGCGTAGTAGAGGCGGTCGTGCCGGGCGATTTCTTCGCGGAGTTTACGGACGCGGGATGAGACGCTCGAGGTGGTCATGGGTGAGTCGCACCAAGGATGCCCCGGCCACCGCGCCGAGGAAATCCGCAATCCAGTCATAAAAATCGCCGCCCGTCCGGCCCGGCGTGAGCAATTGCCTCATTTCGTCGAACGCGCCGAACGCGACGACGAGGACGACGGCAAGGAGAATCTGCCGGCCGACCGGCGCACCCGCCCGGCTGGTCCGCAGCGCGCTGGCCGCCAGCCATCCGCCGACGGCGAAGGCGACGAAGTGGTTGATTTTATCCGAGACAAGAAAGGCCGCGCTCGGCAGCTCGTCCGGGGTCAGGGAGGAGAGCCAGACAATGCCCCCGGCCCAAACCACCAGAGCGGTCCAAAGGAAGGCGGCGAGGACAGTTCGAGGCACCCGGCTACCAAACACGCCCCCGGGTCCGCACGGCAAGCGCCAACTTTTGGTGGCAAAAATCAACCACGATCGGCTTTTTTCCACCACCATCGGCAACGCAAACAGAGTCGGGGAAAAATCCGCGGCAACTTGGCACGGAGGTTGCTTTATCCATTCTCGTCCGCCCAAAGCGGATCAAGTAAAGGAGCCAAAACTCCGCAGCCTGGTCGGGTCAACCAAAAGAGTCCGGGGGGAACTCAATTGTGGAACCGGCCAGGCTGTTTGGTCTCTGGGTGGAGGCGCTGCAACTACAGCGCGGCCGGCGGAGCCGGATCCGGCGCAACCAACTTCGGCAGGCGCTCGGCCAGAGGTTCGCGGAAAATGTCCACGCGGGCCCCGACGCCCACGCGGTCGTAGAGGGCGACAACGTCCGTCGAGCGCATGCGCACGCAGCCATAGCTGACGGGAAGGCCGATGTTTTTTTCCTCGGCGGTGCCGTGGATGTAGATGAGCCGGTCGAAGCTGTTGCGGTTGCCGCTTTCGGTTCCGCGCAGCCAGAGGATCCGGGTGACGATCGGATCGCGCCCCGGCGCGTCGACCGGGAGGATTTCGCCGGTGAATCGGCGCGACTTGAGCACCGCACCCTGCGGGAGTCCCCCGCCGATTTTCTTGGCCACGCGGTGGCGTCCCAGAGGGGTGGCGTAGCTGCCGGGCGCGGAGCTGAGGCCGTATTTCGAGGTGGAGACCGGGTAGGCGGCCACGACCCGGCCCCGGTCGGTCACGAGCATTTTTTGGTCCGCCACGCTGATGTGCATCACATGGCGGTTATCCAGCCGGGCGCAGCCGGCGAGGGCGGTGAAGAAAACAAGCAGGGCGAGCCTCGGGAGCAATTTCATCGCAAGCACGCCCGAACCTAGCAGCCGGCGGCGCGGAGGAAAGCGTGATTGCCTCCGCGCAAAGATTTGAGAGTTTTCTCGCATTAGGAATTCATGCCCGTCTGGACGCGGCAAAAAAAAATTTGAACACCCGCCGGCCGCGGCGGTCAAAGTTATCGGTTTGGTTTGCGCCAAGAGCCGCCGGACCGGTCAGTTTTCTTGTTTTCTGACCGGGCACTCCGGCGGCTCACTTTTTTTCCGGGAGATCTGCTTGGTCTCGATCATTGAGGCAGGTTTTGTCTTGCCGCCCGGCCGCCACTTTCTAGCGTCAGCGGAGTGAGTGAAGCTGTTTCATCCGAGGACACCGTTCTGCTGATTGAGGACGAGGCGGATGTCATGGATCTGGTCCGTCACAGCCTGAGCAAGGCGGGGTTCCGCGTTCTGGTGGCCTTGGATGGTTTGTCGGGTCTGAAGACTGCGCGCGAGCTGCGGCCGGATGCCGTCATTCTCGACCTAATGCTGCCGGAAATGCGGGGTGAGGATGTCTGCCGCGAGTTGAAATCCCGGGAAAGCACGGCGGGCATTCCGGTGATCATGCTCACGGCCAAAGCCCAACCCAAGGACCGCGTGGCCGGCTTGGAATTGGGGGCCGATGATTACGTCGTCAAACCATTCAGCCCGCGCGAGCTGGTCCTGCGTGTGCAGGCCGTGCTGCGCCGTCTGCGCTCGACCGGGAGCGGGGAAAAACTCTCCGCCGGACCCTTCGAGCTGGATCGCGGAACTTTCGAGATCACGCTCGACGGCGAGAAGCTCGACCTGACGAGCATCGAGTTCAAATTGCTGGCCATGCTGCTGGAAAAGCGCGGCCAGCCCCTGACCCGCGAGGTGCTGCTGCGCGACGTCTGGGGTTATCGCAATGTGACCGACAGCCGCACGGTGGACACGCACGTGCGGCGCTTGCGGGGCAAGCTGGGGGGGCAGGCGCGCCGGCTCGAAACGGTGCGCGGCGAGGGCTACTGTTTCCGAGTGGAGGAGGGCGATTGACCTTCTGGATTCTCGCCGCGGTTCTGGTCGTCATCGGTCTCGCCGCCCGGCGCTACGTGGCCGGCATCATCCGTCTGCGCGAGGGGCTTCTCCATGTCGCCCGCGGACAACTGAACATCCCCCTGCTCCTCGATCTGCCCCGAGGACTCCGGGCGGCCGAGCGTGATCTCAAATCGATCGCTGCTCGCTTGCGCGAACTGGAGCGCGCGGCCAGCCACGACCGCTCCGGGCTCGACGCCATTCTGGGCAGCATTTTCGAGGGCGTGTTCATCGTGGATCGCAACCTGCGCATCCAACGGGCCAACCCCTCGGTCCAGACCACGTTCGCGCTGCCGGCCTCGCCCGCCGGGTGCACCGTGCTCGAGGCCTTCCGCAGCCTGGAGATTCACGAGTTGGTCCGGCGCGGACTCGCCGCCGCCGGGCCGCAGCTCGGCGAGATCGTCCTGCAGACCGGTCCGGCCCAACGGGTCTTCGAGCTCAGCGTTTCACCGCTTGTCCTGGAAGACGGCGGTCGGGGTGCCGTGGTCGTGGTCCACAACATTTCCAAGATCAAGAACCTTGAGCGCGTGCGTCGGGAGTTCGTGGCCAACGTGTCGCACGAACTGCGCACCCCGCTGACCATCATCAATGGTTACCTTGAGACCCTCATCGACGATGGGTTGGAGGACCGGGCCATGGCTGCCGGTGCCCTGCAGGTCATGTTCAAACATGGTGATCGCCTCAAGCACCTGATCGATGACCTGTTGACCGTCTCACACCTCGAGTCGCGCTCGGCTTCGCTGGATCTCCAGCAGATCAATGTGCGCGAGTTTTTTCAGCGCGCGGTCGAGCACTTCGATGAGACCATTCGCGCGCAGGGCGTGCAGGTGCGGCTGAGTTCGGACGACGAGGATCTCACGATCGAGGCCGATGCGCCGAAGTTGGAGCAGGCCTTGTTCAACCTGCTGGAAAACGCGCTCAAGCACGGGCATCGGCGCGATCTCACCGTGGTTCTTCATGCCGAGCAGGCCGGCCCCGATATCCACCTGCAGATCAGCGACAACGGTCCGGGCATTCCCTACGAGGATCAGGAGCACATCTTCGAGCGCTTCTACCGCGTGCATAAACACCGCTCACGCGAAACCGGTGGCAGCGGACTGGGCCTCTCGATCGTGAAAAATGTGATTGAAGCCCACGGCGGGACCGTTTCCCTCCAGAGTGTTCCCGGCGCCGGCTGCACCTTCCTCCTCGCCCTGCCGGCCAGCCCGCGGACGGATCAGCCGGAAATGCCGCAACCAACCGCGGCTCCCGGGGTTGAACCTGTCGTTATGAAATCACTCATCCTTCCCGGCCTCCTCTGCGCCGCGCTCATGTTCTCGGTTGCGGCTCGCGCCTCCGCCCAGACTCCAACTCCATCACCCACGCCGCTTGCCGACAAGCCCGTCGAGCCGGGCGACAAGAAGGGCGGCAAGAAGCCCAAGGGCGACAAACACGGCCCGCCTCCCGGACAAGAAATGGCCGGCCTCACCCCGGACGAAGCCAAGCGCCTCGGCGAGGCCCGCAAGAAAGCCGAACAGGACTCCACCGTCCGCTCTCTGCTCGAGGCGCGTCGCGCCATCGACCAGCAATTGGAGGGCGCGATGAATGCGGCAATCCTTTCGGCCGATCCGAGCCTCGCTCCCGTTTTGGAAAAGGTCAAAGGCGCCCGCGGCCGCTTCGAGGGAATGCGTGACCGGTTCAAATCACTGACCGAGGAGGAACGCAAGGCTCTCAAAACCGCCCGCGATGCAGCCAAGGATGACCCTTCCGTCGTGGCCGCCCGCGAAAAACTCAAGAATGCCACGACTCCGGAAGCCAAACGCGAGGCCGGGCGCGCCATGTATGAGGCCATGCAGGCCGCCATGACCAAGCAAAACGCCGCCCTCGCCCCGCTGCTCCAGAAGCTCGGCCCCCCGCCGCCGCCTCCCGGTGAGCCGCCCATGCCTGGTGGACCCGGTGCGCCTCCCATGCCCGGCGGGCCCGGCGCTCCACCGCCGCCTCCCGGCATGGAGGAATAATCTCCGCCCCGTCCGGGGCGCGTGACTCAGATTCGCCGCTCCTTCGGGGGCGGCGATTTCTTTGTTGCATGTCCAAAGGGGGCGGGTTATGTTCCCGTGTTTTTTTCGAGGCATGGTCATTGTTGTTTCCTCTTGGCTGCAGGTAACTTGCAAAATCGGGAACCCCATATCCGGATTGCTTGCCTCCCTGCTCAACTTTCTGGCGGCGCTCAAGGAGCCGCGGAACGTTGGCGCCTTGGCTGGCCCCGAAAAATTCACGGATTCACCCTTAGCCCTGCGCGGTTTGGCTGCGCGGGAAGGGGATTGCACCGCTGCGGTGCTTTGTCCGTCCTCAACCCGCGGGATGGCTCTCGTGCGCGGTCGGCGCGCCCCGCGATTCACCACATCAACTATTGATCGAAACAATGCAACAACGTCATTCCAGTTCGGGTCCGCGTCGCCGTCGTGGCGGCCGCCCCCGCAGTTCATCCCATCCGCGCTCCAGCGACAACTACCCCGTGGTCCGCGAGCCCCGCAAGCCGGCCGGCCTGTGGGACAAAGTTAAGGCCCTCTTCGGCTTCGGGCCGCAAGCCTCCAAGCCCTCCACCAACGGCCACCGCTCCTCCCGCGAGGATCGTCCGGCCCGTGAGGAATCACGCGAACCGCGGGAAGCCCGCGCGCCGCGCGAGCCCCGTGAACCCCGCGAACGCACCCCGCGCGAGGTCCGCAAACCGGAGGCAGTCGAGGTCACCACGCCGCGGCTTTACGTCGGCAACCTGTCCTACGACGCTGCCGAGAGCGATCTCTTCGAGTTGTTCTCCGGAGTGGGCACTGTGGCCAATGTCGAGGTGATCAGCAACAAACACACCCAACGCTCGAAGGGTTTCGGGTTCGTCCAGATGAACGGCATTGCCGAAGCGAAGCGCGCGGTCGACGAACTTCACGACAAGGAATACATGGGCCGCAAACTTGTCGTCAGCGGCGCCAAACTCCCACCCGACCGTTCGATCGGTCGCGACTCCGGGGAGGATGACTTCCGCGCCGACGCGGCCGAGGACCAGACTGCCTCGCAGTCCTGAAGTGTCCCTCGCCTCTTCCACCGTCCGTCCCCGGCCCCGCGCCGGGGGCGGACTTTTTCTTGGCCGGTGAAGGAATCCCGACCGACCCGCCAGGCCCTGCGGCAGGCCATCTTCGTTGCCGGTCCCACCTCCGTGGGCAAATCGGCCGTGGCCTTGGAGTGGGCCATGCGGGCCGGGGCGGAAATCGTCAATGGGGATGCCTTCCAGCTCTACCGCGAATTTCCCGTCCTCAGCGCGCAGCCCACGCCAACCGATCGCGCCGCCGTCCCGCATCATCTTTTCGGCAGCGTTTCCTCTACGGTGGAAATGGATGCCGCGCACTACTCCGGCCGGGCGCTGGAGGTCATCAATGAGATCGTGTCGCGGGGCCGCATCCCCCTCGTGGTCGGTGGCAGCGGGCTCTACCTGCACGCGCTCATGGCGGGATTGCCGGATTTGCCGCCCATCGACCCGGACCTGCGCGAGCGTGTCCGTGCGCTTGATTTGCCCGCGATGGTGGACCAACTGCGCGGGCTCGATCCTGCCAGCGCCGCTGTGATCGACCTCCAGAACCCCCGGCGGGTCGCCCGGCGGCTGGAACTGTGCCTGCAAACCGGGCGTCCGGCCTCGGTCCTCCTGACCCCGCCGGAGCCTCCCGCCGGTTTGGTTGGCGTGGTCTTCCTTCGCGACCGGGATGACTTGCATGGTTGCATTGCCCGCGCCGTGGCCGCCCGCCTAGCCGGCAGGGCCA
>JBGSSV010000015.1:0-24272 GCA_041736875.1 Chthoniobacterales bacterium
CTGGCGGACATCGTCATCGCCGCGATCGGCCGCCCCGCTTTTCTCGGTGCCGACCACGTCCGCGAAGGCGCAGTCGTCATCGATGTGGGCATCAACCGCGTGGACGACCCGTCCGACCCGCGCGGCTACCGCCTGGTCGGCGATGTGGACTTCACCGCCGTCGCCCCGAAGTGCCGCGCGATCACGCCGGTGCCCGGGGGAGTCGGCCCCATGACCATCGCCATGCTCATGCGCAACACCGTGCGGGCCGGCCGCGGACAAGCAGGGATCGATTGAGACATTTTAGGCTGGCCAGCTTGGGGCGGAAAGGGCCATTGATGGGATGTGGCTTCGACCGACGCCTTTACTCCGGTGACGCCGTCGCGGCGCTGGTGGCTCCCGCAGAGCCCGGCGGTGCAACGTTTCTTTTTCGGCGGCTGGACTGTCGCCGTTCTCACCTTCCTTTACCTCCCGATTCTTCTCCTCGTCGTTTTCTCCTTCAACGACTCGAAACTCAATCTCCAGTGGGTCGGGTTCACCACCAAGTGGTATGGCCTTCTGCTCGAGAATCAGGTCCTGCTGCACGCGTTCAAGAACAGCCTGATCGTCGCCGCCACCACCACCCTGCTCTCGGTGGTCCTGGGCACCTCGGCGGCCTGGCTGCTCTACCGTTACCGCTTTCCCGCACAGCGCACCCTCGGGCTGCTCATCTTCATTCCGATGGTCATGCCCGAGGTGCTGATGGGCGTAAGCCTCCTCGTGCTCTTTGTCTCCATCGGCCTGCCGCTGGGCTACACCACGCTGATCATCGCGCACACCACCTTCTGCTTTCCGTTTGTCCTCGTCGGTGTGCAGGCGCGACTGCAGGGCATTGACCCCTCGCTGGAGGAGGCGGCCCTCGACCTCGGGGCCACCCCGCTGCAGGCCTTCTGGCTGGTCATCGTGCCCTACCTCAAACCGGCCATCGTGGCCGGCGGGCTCATGGCGTTCACCCTGTCCTTCGACGAATACATCGTCACGGTCTTCACCAGCGGGGCGGACTCGCAGACTTTGCCCCTCAAGGTCTACGGCATGGTGCGGGTCGGACTGAACCCGCAACTCAACGCCCTGAGCACGCTGTTCATCGCCGCCACCGCCGTCCTCGTGATTGGCAGCCAATTTTTCACCCGTAAAAAATCCACATGAAAACACACCACAAAAACCTACTGATGGCCGCCGCCTGCGCCGGAGCAACGCTCCTCGCCGGCTGCGGAAAAACCGAAAACACCCTCAAACTCTTCAGCTGGTCGGAATACGTCCCGCAGGCGGTGATCGACAAGTTCACCGAGGAAACCGGCATCAAGGTGGCGGTGGAAAACTACGCGTCGAACGAGGAGATGCTGGCCAAACTGCTGGCCGGCGGCGGGGCCTACGATCTCATCCAGCCGAGCGAATACACCATCCAGGCGCTGATGAAAGACGGCCTGCTGCAAGAGCTCGATCAGGAAAAAATCCCCAACCTGAAGAACCTCGCCCCCGAGTTCCGAAACATGCCCTTTGATCCGGGCAACAAATACTCCGTGCCGTGGATGGCCGGGTTTGTCGGCATTGTTTACAACGCGGAAGTCGTGCCCGGGCCGATCGTCGGCTACTCGGATGTCTTCACCGACGAGCACAAGGGCCGGATCGTGGTCCTCGATGATGCCCGGGAAATCGTCAGTTGGGGCCTGGCCAGCGCGGGCATCCCGATCAACGACGTGTCCGACCAGAACCTGGCCACCATCACCCCGCTGCTCAAGAGCTGGCTCTCCAAGGTGAAGGTTTACGATTCCGACAGCCCGAAGACGGCCATGAGCAACGGCGACACCGACCTCGGCGTGGTCTGGAGCGGCGAAGGTGCTATCCTCTTTGCCGAGAACCCGAAGTTCCAATGGGTCATGCCGAAGGAAGGGGTCCACATGTTCGTCGACAACCTCGCGGTGCCCAAGACGGCGAAGAACAAGGAGGCGGCCGAGCAGTTCATCAACTTCATCCTCCGCCCGGACATCAGCAAAATGATCTCCGACGAGTTCCCCTACTACAACCCGAACGCCGAAGCGCGCAAGCTGCTGAGCCCGGAGCAACTGAACAATCCGGCCAGCTATCCCCCCGGGTATGACGTGTCCAAGGCGCAGCTGTTCACCGACATCGGAGAGCAAGGCTCGAAGGTGGACGAACTCATCACCACGATCAAAGTCCAGTAACTGTCATGGCTGTCACGGCCGCCGCCACCACCGCCCTTGCCGTCGGCTCGTCGCATCAGCGACGAGCCGGCCTGGGGCCGTGGCTGTGCGTCGCGCCGATGCTCGGATGGCTCGTTCTTTTCGTCGTCGTCCCGACGCTCATGCTCGTGGTCGTCAGTTTCTGCGAGCGAGATGCCCTTGGGCGGGTCGTCTTCTCCTTCAACCTTGAAAACTACGTCCGCGCCTTCGATTGGAAGTGGCTGCGCATCCTTGGGGTCTCGGTCTGGTATGCCTTCCTGACCACCGTGATCTGCATGGTCCTCGGCTATCCGGTGGCCTACTTCATCGGCCGCTCGAGCGAGCGCTGGCGGGGGCTGCTCATCATGCTGGTCATGATTCCGTTCTGGACCAGCTTTCTCATCCGCACTTACGCGTGGATTTCCATTCTTTCCCAGGACGGCCTGCTCAACGGCCTGCTGATGAGCCTGCAAATCACCAGCACGCCGATCAGCTTCATGTATACGCCTTTCGCGATCGTCCTCGGCTTGGTCTACAACTTTCTCCCCTTCATGATCCTGCCGATCTACACGAGCGTGGAGAAGCTCGACGGCTCGCTCATCGAAGCGGCCTACGACCTCGGTGCGCGGCCGGCCCGCGTCTTCGCCCAAGTGGTGCTTCCCCTGACGAAGCCGGGCATCGCCGCCGGCATCCTCCTTGTTTTCGTCCCGGCCATCGCCATGTTCGCCATCACCACGCTGATGGGTGGCGGGGCCAACCCCACGATCGGCGAGGTCATCCAGAACCAGTTCACCAAGGCCCGCAATCAACCCTTCGGTGCGGCCTTGGGTGTTCTGCTTCTCGCCCTCTTTTTCTTCAGCCTCTGGCTCAGCAGCCGCTTGCGCCGGGAGGAAGATGCGTAGCGAGTTGAGCGTCTATGGCTGACAGTTGAGCGGGTAAAAATCAGCAGTTTGCTGGGGTATCCCCGGCGGTGAGGCATGCCAGTGCCGCGTCCGGTCGGCGATCACGTAGATGGAGGGCTGGTGTCGAATGATTGCGCCTAGCTCGCCTGATCTGTGCTATGGATTGGTCGTTCCATGATTGCCCACCTTCATACCGCCCTCGAGTTCTCGGCCCAGTTGCCGCGCTACAGCGAGATCATGCGGGTGCTGTTCAAATACGGCTTTGCCGATGTGCTCCGGCTCGTGTTTCTCCAGCGGGTCATGGGGATCGAGGGCGGGGAACTGGCCACCCACGATTCCGGGCTTCTGTCCAAGCCGCCCGAAGAGCGACTGCGCCTCGCTTTGGAGGAGTTGGGGCCCACCTTCATCAAATTCGGCCAGATCGTGAGCTCGCGACGCGACTTGGTGAACGCGGAGTATTCCGCGGAGCTGTGCAAACTGCAGGACAGCGTCCCGACGTTTCCCAGCAAGGAGGCGAAAAGGATCTTCGCCGAGGAAATCGGGATGAGTGTGGGCGCCGCCTTCAAGGATTTCGACGAGAAGCCGCTGGCCGGGGCCTCCATTGCCCAGGTGCATCGGGCCACGACCAAGGAGGGGGCTGTCGTGGCCGTCAAAGTCCAGCGCCCCGACATCCAGCCGCTCATCGAGCGGGATCTTTCCATCCTGCTCCACCTTGCCACGTTGGTGGAAAAGCATGTCCCCGATCTGGCGGCGATGAATCCGGTGGCGGTGGTCAAAGAGTTTTCCGAAACCCTGATCAAGGAATTGGACTTTGCCAACGAGGCCGACAACACCGAGCGGTTTGGTCTCCAGTTCGAGTCTTCGGCCGCGGTCAAAGTGCCGGCCATCCTGCGGGAGTTCAGCAGCAAAAAAGTCCTCACCATGGAATTCATCACCGGCTACCCGGTGAACCAACCCGAGGTGCTGCGCAAGCATGACATTGACCCCGTGGCGCTGTCGGAAAGCATCTCCAACCTCATCTTTGAGCAGGTGCTCGTGCATGGCTTTTTCCACGCCGACCCGCATCCGGGCAACCTGACCGTGCTCAAAGGCGGGGTCATGGGCGTCTATGACTTCGGCATGATGGGCGAGTTCGCCCTCGGCTTCCGTTCCAGCGTGGCGCATCTCATTGCCGGACTGGCCGAGCAGGACAACCGGCAGGTCATGACGGCCCTGATCGACATGTCGGAAGCCGGGAGCGCCGTCGACACGGTGAAAATGCTCCGCGATGTCGAGGAACTCAGCAGCAAACACCTCAACAAGCCTCTGGCCCAGATCAACCTTTCGCTCGTCTTCAACAGCCTGCTGGAGCTCCTGCGGAACCAGCATCTGCGGATGAAGGGAAGTTTCTACCTCGGAATCAAGGCGCTCTCCCAGGTCGAGGCGATCGGACGCGAGTTGAATCCCGACCTGAACTTCGTCCAGATCGGGAAACCTTATGCGATCAAGCTGATCGCCGACCGATACCGTCCGCAGCGCCTCCTGCAGATCCTGCAGAAACTTTCGGGAGCGTCGGTCGACTTTTTGGAGGAGCTTCCGGGCGACTTCCGCATCGTGTGGAACCGCCTCCGCCGCGGTCAACTGAACATCCCGCTTCAGCACAAGATCGACCCCAAGGGTTTCGAACCACTGCGCAGCACGCTCGACAACATCAGCAACCGCCTGGCCAACGCCATCCTCACCGCATCCGTTCTGATCTGCTCGTCCATCCTGATCCTCTCGGGCATTCCGCCCAAGATCTGGGACGTCCCGGTTCTCGGCGCGGTCGGCCTGGGCTGGGGCGTTTGGATGGGCATCCGCCATGCCATGTCGACCCGCCGGCACGGGGGCCTTTGAGCGGACCGTCTATCCCCTTCGCTCCGGCCCACGGAGGGCCGGACTCCCCACTACATCTTCTTCAGAAGGCTCTGCAGAGCCGAAGTCCCGTCCTCGATAGCTTGCGAGAGGCTGCTCGAGGCCTGACCGAGGAGACGGTGGGCCTTGTGCTTGGCTGCGCTGCGGGACTTCGAGGTCGTTTTGGCACCCTCACGAATCCCGGCCCGCAGCAGGGCCGCGGCCTCATCGACAAACTTGAGCGCCTGCTCGGCCAGCCCATCGGCTTCGGCCTTGGCTGTGGCCTTCTTGGCCGGGAGTGGTTTCTTCCGCGACTTGGGGGCAACGGATTTTTTGGGGGCGGATTTCGTTTTTGCTTTGGGCATGCCCATAGCTTACGTCCGCAAATTCAGGATGACCACAAGAATTCCCCAGGCGCCACCATGCACGAAAGAGTGCGAGCTATTGGCGTGGTCGAGGCAGAGTTTTGACGTCCCACAGGCATCTTGCCTGTGATGTCAGCACGTCACGGGCAAGATGCCCGTGCCACTTTTTGCGCACCGAGGCCACTCACGAAATCGCGAGCGCACCGGTCGCAAGGCTACCCCGGCAGGCTCTTGAGCATCTCGGCGTTGGTCGGGTATTTGCGGATGAAGTGGAGCAGGCGTTCGATCGCCTCGATCGGCTTGTGGCCGGCGAGGCCACGGCGGATGACGTTGATCTTGTGCAACTGCTCTTCGGGCAGGAGCAACTCCTCGCGGCGGGTGCCGGAGAGAAAGATGTCCACCGCCGGGTAGATGCGCTGGTCGCTGACTTTGCGGTCGAGGACGAGCTCCATGTTTCCGGTGCCCTTGAACTCCTGGAAGATCAACTCATCCATCCGGCTGCCCGTGTCGATGAGGGCGGTGGCCATGATGGTGAGCGATCCGGCCTCCTCGGTGTTGCGGGCCGCGGCGAAAAGTTTGCGCGGAATTTCCAGCGCCCGTGAATCCACGCCGCCGCTCATGGTGCGGCCGCCGCCACCCGTCGCGTTGTTGAAGGCGCGGCCGATGCGGGTGAGCGAATCCATGAGGACAAAAACATCCTTGCCCATTTCGACGAGGCGCTTGGCCCGTTCGATCGCGAGGATGGCGATGCGGGTGTGGCTCTTGATGTCGCTGTCGTTCGAGCTGGCCATCAATTCGGCCTGCGGAACGGTGCGGCGGATCTCCGTCACTTCCTCGGGACGTTCGTCGACAAGGAGGATGATCAGCTTCATCTCCGGATGGTTTTTCACCACCGCCTCGGCAATGTGCTGCAAGAGGGTCGTCTTGCCCGTGCGGGGCGGGGCGACAATGAGTCCGCGCTGGCCCTTGCCGATCGGCGTCATGATGTCCATAACGCGCGTGGTGTAGCGGTCGGGTCCGGTCTCGAGGCGGATGCGCGAGTTGGGGTTGATCGTGGTCAACTCCTCGAAGATCGGCGGGTTGGAGAATTTTTCCGGATCCTCGCCCTCGATCTCGGTGCAGACAAAGAGCTGCGGGCCGCGGCTTCCGCGGCGGATTTGTCCCTTGATCCAGACGCCGTCGCGGAGGTTGTGGCGGCGGACGACTTCCGGGGTGACGAAGATGTCGTTGTTCGATTGGGTGAAGTTGCGCTTGGGGTTGCGGAGAAAGCCGAAGCCCTTGCCGCTGACCTCGACGATGCCCTCGGCGAAGACCGGCTCCCCCTCGGGCTCGCCCGTGTCGAGCGGTTCGCCCGCGTCGGCCGGACCATCGCCGTTGTCGCGCGGCCCGCGGTCCTGATTGCGGTCCCCACCGCGATCCTGACCACCATCGTTCTGGCCGAAGCGTCCTCCTCGGCGTTGGCGGAAATTACGGTGGCGGCTGCGCCGTCCCTCGCGGGGCTGTCCGCCGCCGGGGGCCGGCAAGGCGGGGTCGGGGCGATGCTCAGGCAGGGCCGGAGGACGTTCGTGAGCCGGCAGGGCCGGGGCGGGATGTTCAGGGGCGGTGGATTCGTCCATGGTGCGTTGGTTGGAAATCGGTGACAGCCAGCCGGCAAAGGCTAGGCCGTAAGAGGGTCAAAAAGAAAACTGAGGTTGGGCGGAACGGTCCCGGTCGCCAGTCTGGAGAGAAACTTCCCCTGCCTCGCGTCGAGCACGCCTTTGATGCGCTTGACTGTAAACCACTTGTTGGAACCGGCCATTGAGTCCACCCAGACATCCGTCCGGGTTCCGGTGATGATAATACGTGTGCGTTTTTGTTCTTGGAGAATTGTCCGCCGAACTTGGCAGGCCATCGTCTGGCCTCGCGTCAAAAAGTGGACGCGACGAGCGGTGCGGACAATCGGAACAAGGGAATAGGACAACGTGCCGGGGGGGATGTCAACCCGCTTCGGGAAAAAGTTTACCCGGCGACCTTAGCCGAGGACCGTTTGCGGGCCGTGGCATCAAGGATTTTTTTCCGCAGGCGCAGGGACTTCGGCGTGGCTTCGACATATTCGTCGGGGCCGATGTATTCGAGCGAGCGCTCGAGGGTCATGAGAACGGGCGGGGCCAGTTGGATGCCCTTGCCGTCGCCCTGACTGCGCATGTTGGTGAGTTTTTTCGCCTTGCAGGGGTTGACCGGCATGTCGTCCGGACGGGAGTTCTCACCGATGATCATGCCCTCGTAGATTTCCTCCTGCGGTCCGATGAAGAGGCGTCCGCGCTCTTGGATGGTGTCCAGGGCGTAAGCCATGCTGATGCCGCCTTCCATCGAGACGAGCACGCCCTTGCCGCGGCTGGGGATCTCGCCTTTGTGCGGGCCGTATTCCTTGAAAAGGTGGGAGGCGATGCCGAGGCCCTTGGTCGCGTTGACCAGGTCGGTCTCGAAGCCGATGATGCCGCGGGTCGGGATGACGGCCTCGACCAGCACGCTGTGCGGGTGGTGCTCCATGTTGGTCACCTCGGCCTTGCGGGCAGCCAGCGTCTGGAGGATGTCTCCGAGATTGTCGGGGGGCACATCGACGTAAAGCGTCTCCATCGGCTCGAGCAAGGCTCCATCGGGCGAACGCTGGAAGATGACTTCGGGACGTGACACGAGCAACTCGAAGCCCTCGCGGCGCATCTGCTCGACGAGGATGGCGATCTGCATCTCCCCGCGCGCCTTGACCTCGAACTGGCCGGCAGCCTCGGTTTCATTCACCTGGATGGAAACGTTTGTGCGCGTTTCGCGGATAAGGCGGTCCTTGATCTGGCGGGCGGTCAACAGCTTGCCCTCGCGTCCGGCCAGCGGGGAGTCGTTGACGCAGATGCGCATGCTGATGGTTGGGGGGTCGATCTCGATGAAAGGCAGAGCGGCGCGTTCCTCGTTGTCCACGAGGGTCTCGCCGATGAAGACGTCCTCAAACCCGGTCAGGCCGATGATGTCACCCTCGGAGGCCGACTGGACCTGCACTTTTTCCAAACCTTGGTGACCGAAGATGGAAGTCACGGCGGCACGCTCCTTGCGGCCGTCGGCATGGATGCAGACGATGCTTTGCCCGACTTTGACCGATCCGCTGATGACCCGTCCGTAGGCGATCCGGCCGAGGTAGTCGCTGTAGTCGAGGTTCGACACGAGCATCTGGAAATAGTCGGCATCAGATTTCTTCGGCGAGGGAATGTGCCAGGCGATGGCTTCGTAAAGCGGGACCATGGTGGTGCTGGGATCGACCAGCTCGCGCTTGGCGAAGCCGTCCTTTGCGCTGGCGTAGATGTGGGCGAAATCGAGTTGCTCGTCCGTCGCATTCAGCTCGAGAAAGAGCTCGAAGACCATGTCGAGAACTTTGTGGGGGCGGGCGTTCTCGCGGTCGATCTTGTTGATGACCACGATGGGTTTGAGGCCGTTCTCCATCGCCTTGCGCAGGACGAACTTCGTCTGGGCCTGAGGCCCCTCGTAGGCGTCCACGACGAGCAACACACCATCGACCATCTTCATGATGCGCTCAACCTCGCCGCCGAAATCGGCGTGGCCCGGCGTGTCGACGATGTTGATGTGGTATTTGTCCCAATGGAACGAGGCGTTCTTCGCCCGGATGGTGATGCCCTTCTCCTTTTCGAGATCCATTGAGTCCATGACCCGCTCCTCCACCTTCTGGTGGGCCTGGAAGGTGCCGGACTGGCGAAGAAGCTGGTCGACCAGCGTTGTTTTGCCGTGGTCGACGTGGGCGATGATGGCGACGTTGCGAATGTGTTCCATAAAAGGTGCGGAAAGGAGGGCGGACTATGGGGACGGGGCGGGGCGATGTCAAACGCCGCGCGGCGGCAGGTCAACCGCGCGTAACCCGCGGATGGCTTACCACCAGCTTTGCGGGACCTCGATCTGGTCGCCGGGCAGGAGGGTGATGTCGAGGCTCGGGTTACCCCGGACCGCCTTCACATCGATCAACTGGATGGCCCCCTTGCGCAGGAGGCGGACCTTGCGCTGGTCGGCGTATTCGGTGAAACCGCCGGCCGCGCTGATCGCGCCCAGCACGGTGAGGTCCTGGGTGTATTCGACCCGTCGCGGCTGGCGGACGTCGCCGCTCACGTTGACGAAGCGCGCGACATTCGGGACCATGACGGTGATCGACGGGTTGGTGTAAATTTCTTTTTGCCGGTAAGCGGCCTCGATCGCTCGCTGCAAGGCGGCCTGGGTCAGCCCGGCCGCCCGGACGTTGCCGATGTGCGGCAGGTTGATCGACCCCTCGCCGTCCACCGTGTAGGTGCCGGTGATCAGCTGGGTTTCCTCGGCCGGCACGCCTCCGATGCGCAGCTCCAGCGCGTCTCCGGGGCGGAAGTTCACGTCCTGCGCGAGCAAAGCGGCCGGGTGCGCGAAAGCGACCAGCAAGACAAGGGCAGGAACAAAGGCGGAGCGCATCTTAATAGTCATCATCCTGGGTCACGTTGGCCGCCTTGCGGGGTGCGCGGGCCGGAGTGATGGGGGTGGTCCCGGCGGCCGCCGGGTCGGGCGGTGGCATGGTCGCCCGGTCGGGCGACGGCCGGTAGTAGGTGTAGTAGTTCGTGTAATACTCGTAATACTGATCGTGGCGAACATCGACGTTGTTGAGCACGACGCCGAGAATGTTGCCGCCGACGTTGAGCACGGCCTGCTTGACCCGCTGGAGCATGGCCCGGGGGAAGCGGCGATGCTGGACAACCACCACGGTGAGGTCGAGGGCCCGGACGAGGACCGACGCGTCGCTGACCCCGAGGATCGGCGGTGAGTCGAAAAAGACCACGTCGAAACGGTTTTTCACCTGGGTGATGAGGTCCATCATCCTCTGCGAGTTCAGCACCCCGACCGCATCGAAAGGCAGCTTGCCGCTGGGGAGAAGGAAAAGGTTCGGCACGTGGGTCCGTTGCACCACGTCCTCCAAGTCCACCTCGGTGGTGAGAAAATCGGTCAGCCCATAATCGCCATCGAGCTCGAAAAACCGGTGCTGGGTGGGACGCCGCAGGTCGGCATCCACGACCAAGGTGTTGTAGCCACCTTGGGCGAAAGTGAAGGCGAGGTTGTTCAGCGTGGTCGATTTGCCCTCGCCGGCGCCACCGCTGACGAAGGTGATGGTGTTGGCGTCGGCCGACGGGCGGTTGAACTCGATGTTCGTGCGGAGGATGCGGTAGGCCTCGGCATCCACACTGGCCTCGGGGTTTTGCAGCAGAAGACTGATGTCCTTCGGCACCACGGCCAGCACGGGGACCTGGAGGAAATTTTCCACGTCCTCCATCGTCTTCACGCTCGTGTCGAGATACTCGAGGAAGAAAGCTAAGCCGACGCCGACGACCAGACCGACGACCACGGCGAGGGCCATGTTGAGCAGCACCTTGGGCTTCGACGGGACGGAGGCGGGCTCAGCTTTTTCCCAAATGCGGGCCGGGCTCATGGGCATGCTGCGTTGCATGGTTTCGGTCGAAAGGCGGAGCTCGGCGGCCTCCAGCACCTTCTTTGCCTGGATGTAGGTGTTCTTCGAGCGCGCGTATTCAGCCCCGCGGGTTTTGTTGTCGCGCTGGTCACCGCGCACCTTCTCCAAGCCGCCCTGCATGGTGGCAAGGGAGCGCTCGGTGATCTCAAGGTTGGCCTTGAGGGTGCGGCGTATGCTGGCCACCTGCTCGGAAAGCTGCGTCTCGTAGGTGTTTTTCTTGGCTGCAAGGGCGAGGATGGTCGGGTGGCGGGCCCCGAGGCCGGATTGCATGGCGCGGGCCAACTCGGAGGCAGTCTCCTGATACTGGGGCAGGATCTGCGTGATCGTCTGGTCCTGAATCTCCAACGTCGGCAGGGCGCGCATGAGGTCATCGCCGGAAAGTTTCTCGATCTCCTCGTATTTCGTGCGGAGCGTGGAAGCCTTGAGACGTGCCTCAGCCACGAGACTTTCCTGATCGATGAGGACTTTTTCCTGCGCTTGCAGGGGGTCTTCCATGCTGTCAGGGTTGAGGTCGGTGATCCCGAGTTCGGTTCGAATGCGCCCCATTTCCTCGTTGGCCGTCTCAACTTTCTTGCGCTGCTTGGCCACCTCGTCCTCCAACGTGGCCAGCGAACGGTTGAGCATCTTCTGCTGCTCCTCGATGCGCTTGCGCTGGTATTCCTGCGCGATGGTGTTGGCCAGGTCCGACGCCTCCTGCGGGTTCGTGCTTTCTACGCTGATCTGCAGGAGGTTCGTGTTGCGCACCTCGCGCACGTCGATCATCCGTTGCAGCCGGAAGTAGGCCTCCTCTTGGGTGCGCACGCCGTATTCCTCGCCCCACTTCTCGACCAGCCCGAGCGCGGCGATGACCGGGTAGAGCATCTCCTTGCGCTGGATGATCTGGAACTGCGTGGTGGCAAACCGCGGATCGATCCCCATGCCGCCCTCGTAGCCTTCGCGGAAAATGCGGATCTTCTGGTCGTTCTGCTCGACCTCGATGATGACATCCGACTGGTATTGCCGGGGAAGGAAATAGGTCGTCACCCCGGCGGTCACCACGACCAGAAGGAAGACGAGAATAATGATCGGCAGGCGCAGCCGAATGACGCGCCAATAATCAAGAAAATGAAGTTTCGCCTCTTGGACGGCGTTGGGTTCGCGGTCAGTCATCAGGAAAGTGGTAGGTCAATCTAGCAGCCGATCGCCCGTCTGCAAGGCAAAGCCCCGTCAACCGCAGCCGGGAAGCTTGCCCGGCCTCCCCTGCTGGAGGCCGGTTGAGCCAAAATCCGCGACTTTCTGCCCGGGCCGGGGTTATGATCTGTTACCATGACCAAAGACCGCTTTCTCCTGACCCTCCTCGCCGCCCTCCTCCTTGGCTGGGGCATCTGGCATGTTTACTCCGGCTGGGGCTTGGTCAGCTTGGATCTCACCAACGCCCCGCTGGGCAAGGTGCTGACCTCGATCGAGCGCCAGGGGGGTATCGACATCGCCTCGAATCTCGATCCCGCCACCCCGGTGACCATCAAGGTGAAGCGCGTGCCCGCAGTCGCCGCGCTCGATCTCGTGTCCGCCCGCACCGACTCCAGATGGCGTCTGGCCTACTTGGGGGCGCCGAATGATGCGGCCATCCAGCAGGTGATCGACGGATTCACGACCAGCAAGAATGACGAAACCTGGACTTCCTTCGGGGGCGGCGGTTTTTCGATCATTGAATCGCCCGTGGGAACAGCCCTGGACCTGCGTCGCATCGTTTGGCAACCATCCGAGGACGCAACCTTACAGGCCCTTCTCGGGGATGCGGCGCAAAAGACCGGTGTTTCCATCGCGGCCCCGACGGATTGGAATCCAGCAACCACGGCCCCGAAAGCAGGGGAGCTGCGCCGGGCCGCTCCCGCGCTGTTCAGCAAAGCCGGAGGGACTGTGCGGGAAGTTTTTCTCCTTCGTGGCTCCCCGGATGCCAATGCCAGCCGCGGCGAGGGCGAGCGGGCCGGCGGGGACCGGGGTGGCGACGAGCGGGGCGGTGGCTGGGGGGGCGGACCATGGATCGGAAAGGCGGAAAGGCGCGGCGGAGCAGGTGGCGGGGACCGAGGCGGCTGGATGCGGGCCAGCCCCGAAGAAATCGCCGGACGGGTGGAAGCCCAAATCGCCTTGCTGCCCAAGGAGGAGCAGGAGAAGGCGCGCGAGGACTTTGCCCTGATGCGGAAGTTCTGGGACACCGTGCGCGACCTCCCCGAGGAAGAGCGACGGACCAAGGCGAGGGAATTTTTCACCAGCCCGGAAATGAGCGAACGCATGGATGACCGCCGGTTGGTCGGCGAGTCCAGGTGGACCCCTGAGAAACGGATCGAACGGTCGAAAAATTACTTCGCCCGCAAAGAAGCCGCCAAAGCCAGCCAGTCCACCGGGGGTGGTGGACAATGAAAAACTCCGGGTTCAGCCTCATCGAACTGCTCGTGGCCATCGCCATCATTGCGATCCTCGCGTCGGTCGCAACCCCGGCCGTGACCTCGGCCATCGAACGCGCCCAAGCGGCCAAGTGCGCCTCGAACCTCCGCGCCATCGGCGTGGCCGTCCAGCAATTCATCGCGGAGAACGACTACCGTTTTCCGCCGATCGAGACCGACCCGCCGAGTCTGGGCAATGAGGGCAAGAGCGCCTTGGAGACCCTCTCACCCTACGGCATCACGATGGCGGAGCTGACCTGCCCGAGCGACCGGGAAAACGCGGCAAAATTCGGCTCCAGCTACCATTTCAATCCCGTGGTGCAGGATGAACTCGCCTCCAGCGTGAACATCTACGGGCGACGCGGCATCTTCCAAGTGCCCAACGTGACCCGCTTGACGATTTGCAGCGACTACGAGCCGGTCCACGCCGCCCCCGGCAGACTCGGGGTCAATGTGCTCAAGGCCGACGGCCGGGTCATCCAGCGCTAGGGTCCGGCGACAAACTCCTGACGGCTGAGCGTGCCGTTGCCGCTGCGATCCATGCTGCGAAAGACCTGAGGGGCTTGCTGGGGATTCCGCTGGGCGTTCGGGCCGGCCATGAATTCCTGCCGCGTGAGGACGCCGTCGCCGTTAGTGTCGAGGCGGAGGAACATGGTTTTGCGGTCCGGTTGCTGACCGCCGCCGCGCTTGGGCTGGTCGGTTTCACAACTGGCCAGAAAAATCGAGGAGACGGCCGCGCCGACAACAAGCAATTGGGAAGTTTTCATCGCTCCAATTGAGGCAGGGACGGACGGCGGCGTCAATCTTGCAAAGTCGACAAAACCCGACCCGATGCGGTGCGGCGAACCGCCTGACCCTGCCAGGCGGCTGAGGGAATCCTGCCCGCGCTTTGATCCGGGTAAAATTTTTCGCTCGTTCACCGCCGGGGATTCTGGCAACGCTACTGCCTATCGCGGCACGGCGCCCCCCCAGCGCGAAACCCGCGGCACCCCCCATGACGCAGCGGCTGGAAACCATCCTCCAAGAGCAAGGCCTGACCGCCCTGCTGGACAAATTCGTCGAGCAGGGGGTGACCGACTCGATTCTGGGGGACCTGACCGACGCCGATCTCCGCGAGCTTGGCATCAAGAAGCTTGGCGAACGGCGACGCCTGCTCTCGGGGTTCAACGCCGCCTTGGCCGGACCCGCGGCCCCCAGCATGATGGCGGCAGTCGAGGGCGGTCAGCTGCCGCGGACCTCAGATCTGGCCGGGACGCAGGTCGACTCCTTCGAGATCGGCCGCCAAGCCGTGATCGGCGAGGAATGGCAGCTGGTGCGATCCTGGGCCGTGACCCACGGTTTCGGCTTCGAGGTCGGCTCGGCCGCGAGCCGCCGGCATCCGATTTCCAAGATCGGCTGGTATGATGCCGTCAAGTGGTGCAACGCCAAGAGCGTGATGGAAGGGCTCGATCCGGTCTACGGGGTGCGGGGGAAAACCGGCTACTTCATGAGCGGCGAATTTCCCTACGGCTCGAATGAAGTCACGCTCAACAGCCAGGCCAACGGCTACCGTCTGCCGACCGAGGAAGAATGGGAATGGGCGGCGCGGGGCGGGCGCAAGAGCCAGGGCTACCGGTTTGCCGGCAGCAGCAACCTCAATGCCGTCGGATGGTTCCTCGATATTTCCGGCGGAAGCGCCCATCCCGTGGGCGAGAAAGCGGCCAACGAACTCGGCCTCTACGACATGAGCGGCAACCTCTGGGAATGGTGCTGGAACCCTGACCCCAGTTACTCCGGACGCCGGCTGCGCGGCGGCAGTTGTGCCGACAGCGAGGACTACTGCACCGTGACCTATCGCTACAACGTGGCCGACCCCGATTACCGCAACGTCTTCTACGGCTTCCGCGTCGCCCGCAACGCCCACATTGCCGTGGCCTGAGCGGCGCCTGCGGTCGGCCTGAGGCAGGAAAAGGCTGCCGCCGGTCCGCGGCGCTTGGCCCCATCGCGATTCCCCGGCTTGGATGGAGCCGGCAGTCGGATTCGAACCGACGACCGCCTGATTACAAATCAGGTGCTCTACCAACTGAGCTATACCGGCGGGTGAGGTGTTAAATGACGATGCCGGGCCGCGCCTGTCAAGACGGCAGGGCCGTCGCCCCGTTCCGAGTTACGGAACCAGGGCGACGGAGTAGAAGACCTTGGTCATGCCCGGAGGTGCCGTCATGACCACTTCGGTGGCGGCGGAGTCGGCGGAGACCAGGCCCCCGGCCACGTCTTGCCAGGTGGCGAGGTCGTAGGAGTAGCGGACCTTGTAAACAGCGCCGGGCACACTCTTCCAACTGATGCTGGCTTCGGTGCCACCCTTGGCGAACTCGATGACGCGGAGGGCCGAACTGGGGTCGTTGGCTTTGGTGCCACCGAGGAATTCGACGTAGTTCGAATAGCCGTCGCCGTCGTTGTCGGCATCACGGCCATCGCTGCCGGTGGCCACACGCGGGTTCATGCCGTTGAGTTCCTCGTAGGCGTTGGTCAGGCCATCGCCATCGATGTCGGCATCCGTCTGGTCGTAGAGCCCGTCGCCGTCGAGATCGGGGTAGGCGGCCGGGTCGGTGTCCACCAACCGCAGGTAATGGGCATGGTATGCGGTCGAGTTCGTCGTCGGCTTGTAGGGCAGGCCGACAAAGAGGCCGTTGTCGAGGATGTCCGCGCCGGTGCGGTTGGTCGTCCAGACGTTGTTCGTCGGCGTGTCGGACACGAGGTCCTTGATGTTGTAGGACTTGCCGCGCTCGATGCCGAAGTAGTTCGCGCTGCTGTTGGGCGCGGGGGCGTCTAGGTCGAAGACGTCGGAGACGTTCGTCTGCGTGCGGTAGTTGTTGTTGACGAAGACGAACCGCACGTCCTGCTGTCCGGCCGAAAGTCCGGGTTGCTGCACTTTGCCCACGGCGAACATGCCGTTGTTGAAGCCGCCGCCGGAGGCCTTCTTGTTGAGGAAGTAGACGTTCTGGCTTTGCAGGGCGGGCGAGTTCTCGCGGGCGTTGTTGATGCGGCCGTAGAAGGTCTGGAGAGCCCAGTCGCGGGTCGCGCCGTTCCAGATGTTGGTCATGTGGTTGTAGACCTTGAAGTTCGGGATGTTCTTGCCGAAGTTCGCCTCGTATTTGGCGAAGTTGCGGTTCGTGCTGATCGTCCCAAAGTTGGCCTCGCTCGCGCCGTAGGCCGTCTTGCTGTTCTGCGCGCCGGCCTCCTGCCCGTAGAAGAGCATGGGGATGCCGTCGAGCGCGCCGACCTGCGCATAGGCGTAGGCGATGCTGAAGACGTCGTTGTGCGGGAAGACCTCGTCGTGGCTGACCAGGTTGTTGAGCAGCGTGATGTTGTCGAAGGCTTGGCGGCGCGTGTCGTAGGCGTTGAAGGTCGCGCCAGTGCTCGGGGTGGCCGGGGTGCCGGCGCCGCCATTGGCCGGATAGCCAAAGAAGCTGTCGCGCCAGTAGAAGACGATGTTCTCGTTGAGCACATCGAAGTGCCGCGACGAGCGGTAGCCCACGCCATGGCGCTTGTTTCCGGCGACCTCGCGGAAGCCGTCGAGCGACTCGGCCATGAAGAGGAAGTCCCACTTCACGCTGCGCGTCTTGTTGATGCAATATTCCCAGAACTGCGAGGGCAGACCTTGGGCGAAGTCGCAACGGAGGCCGTCGATGCCCTTCCACGACTGTTCCTTCGGCGTCCCGCGCGGGTGGCCGGTTTTCTCCAGCCAGTAGATCGGATAGTAGGCGAAATACTCCCAGACCTTGCGCGTGTAGTCGGTGTGCCCGAAGAACTCATCGCGCTCCAAGAGGAACTCCTGCTTGTGCGCGTTGTCCGGATACGACTTGTCGGGATTCTGCAGGCCCTTGGCTTTGACCAGCGTGTCGTAATTGCCGAAGTAGAACTCGCGCACGTCGGTCCAGTTGCCGAAGTCATTGCGGTCCGGGGCGATGGCGACCTCGCCCAACGTGGCGGCCGGTTGGGCCGGGAATCCCTCCTTGGCATACCAGCGCGTGTCGAAACTGCGGATCTGCGTGTTCGGTGCCGCAGTGAAACCGAGATCGACGGCGCCCTGGCCCATGACCGCATCCGGCGCGCTGTGGTTGAACGTGCCGTCCATCATCACGCCCACGCCCCATTGGTCGAGGCGGTTGACGAAGGTCTGGAACTCGGTCATGGCCGTGGCCGCGCTCGTGCCGGCACCGCGTCCGAGCATGGGCGCGACCGACCAGTAATCCTGCACCGCGTAGGGACTGCCGGGGTCGAAGGGAATGCCGGGGGTCTCGGGGTTGTTATCCCGTCCCTCGACGCCGATCGGATGAATGGGTTGGAGCCAGAGCAGGTTGATGCCGACGCCGCTGTAGTGGTCCTTGTTCAGTGCATCGGGCCGCCCGTCGAATCCGCCGACTTCGGCGGGGATGGACGGATCGTTGACCAAATCAAGGAAGGTGCTGCGACCGGCGAACGTCGTGTTCTTGGCCTCAACGACCAGCGGATTAACCTCATACATGTTCGACTTGAGGGCCTTCTTCGGCGAGACGACGACCGCGCAATCACGGCGCTGGCCATGGTCGGTGTAGTAAATGTAATCGCCGCCGTTGACCTTGTAGCGCGCCTGCAGGCGGTAGGCACCGCAGCGGTTGACCGGGAGGGTCAGGGTGTAGAAGCCGTTGGCGTCGGGCCCACTCATCGGGTAGGCACGGAAGTAGGTGTCGGTACTCGTGGTCGTAACCGCCGCCGGGTTTTCCTCCAACACCGCGAAGTCGCGGCGGTTGAGATTGGTGAAAACCTCGACGTTCGAGACGAGGGAGCCGGGCGGCGTGTTCGGCTTGAACTTGACGGTGAGTTGCGCGGTGTCCTTGAGCACCTCGTCGAGGTAGAAGCGCCGCAGGCCGTAGTTGGCATCGGCTTCGTTGGAGTCGACCAGGGTCGAAAGGTAGGGCGTGCCGAGGTCGAAGACTCCGTCGAGGTTTTCGTCGCGGATCGACGCGGTGTTGACCGGTTGGAATTCTGTCACGTTCAGGTTGTTGCCGCCGTCCCACACGGCCGGCGCCTGCGAGAGGATGCTGCCGCCGTCGGCCCGCGGGTAGGCCGCGGTGGCGAAGTAGAGGATGCGCGGCACCGAACCGAAGACCTCGACGAGATCGAGCTCGCTCTCGAGGGCTTTGCCCGCCGGGCCCATGAAACTCTTGCCCATGGTCTTGAAGTTGTTGCGGTATTCGTTGGTCGGATTGGCCGAAACCCACGGCTCGGACTCCGCGGTGAAGTCGAACTTGCCATAAAGCTTGCCCGCCTTGGCCCACGGATGATTGATCGGATCACCGAACTGGTCGGTCACGAAAAGGAAGTGATCGTTGACTCCGCCCTTGGTGGACCAGGTGGCGGTGTAGAGCTTGGTGCCGCGGACCGCCGCGTAGATGCGCATGCCGTTGTCGGCCACCACGAAATTCTGGCTGTCGAACTCGCCATCCATGCTGAAGCCAGGCGACGTCGAGGCAGCCCAGTTGGCGCCGCCGGTCGTGTCATTCGTCGCCCCCGAGGAGAAGCTGTAGCCCACGGAAGTCGCGCCGGAGGGGACGGTGTAGACGAAGCTGAACGAGCCGTTGCCGAGCGACGTCATGGCGAAACTCGCTGGCGAGCCGCCGCCGGTCGGGGCGAAATTGACCGTCACGGGGGACAGTCCGAGCAGAGGGCCTTCATTCGGCGTGTAAATCACGGTGAGCGTCTTGGTCGCCCCGGAAACCCCGAGGGTGGACGTCGCCGAGGACGGCACGGCCGGTGTGGCGATGGTCCAACCGGCTCCGGTGGTGTCGTTGACCGAACCATCGGCATTCGAGAACGAGTAGGCAATCGAGGTCACCCCGGCCGGAACGGCGTAGGCGTAGGTGAACTGGTTGCTGTTCACCGTGGTCATGGTGAAGAACTGCGGAACCCCGCCGGGGGTCGGCACGATGCGGACACGCACCGGGGTGATGCCTTTGAGCGGACCGTCATTCGGGTTGTAGGTGATGCTGACGGTCTTGACCCCGCTGACCGTGCCGAGCGTGGCCGTGGCGGCGGAGGCCGAGCTGGCCGGCGGCGTGCTCGTGTTGTTGTAGATGTCGTAGCGGTAAGGATCGCCGGTCAGACGGTAGCCGCGAACGACTTCCTGGAGGTTGCTCACGCCGTCGCCGTCCCAATCTTCGTCGCTATCCCAGCTGCCGCTCGCACCGGAGCGCTGGACGTAATCGGTGTCTGCCGCCATGGGATTGAGGCGGGACCAGGTCTCGCCGTAATTCGGGATCAGATCCTTGCTGTTGTCTCCGGGCCACTGCTGGTCCGGGCCGGGATTGGTGCCGTTGAGGAATCCGGAGAGCTCGATCTCATCGGGGATGCCGTCGCCGTCCGAGTCGTGCATGTTCTGCCCGTAGAGGTTGTAGACAACCTTGCGAGCCGCGCGGTTCTCCGCGCCGCTCTTGGTCACGACAGCTTCGAAGAAATGCGGGCCGTTGACGAAGGCGCCGGTGAACTGGCGGTTGACCCCGCCGGTAACGTAGCGGCCGTCGAAGGTGGACTCGAAGTTCCCGCCGCCGGCATCGGTCAGCGGGGGCTGCTCGTAGCCGTTCCAGTAAAGTTTGATGTCCGAAGCCGTGATCCCCTGCCCGGTCGGCACGGTGATCACCGTCTTGAAAAACGGCTCGGTGATGGTCGCGCCATTGGCGTGGTTCATCGCAATGGTCGGCCCCGTGGAATCGACGGTGAAATTACGCGTGAGCGTCGAGGTGTTGATGACCGAGCGCGGGTTGCCGTAGTCGGCCTCGGTGGCGTTGAGCGTGATGCTGTTGGCGCCAGCGGGGAGTCCGTCCAGGCTGATGCGCCATTTGCCGCGGATGACCATGTCGGACTGCTGGGTGGCACCGCCGTTGATCGAGTAGGTCAGGTTGTAGAGCGTGCGGTCGGGGTCGTTGACCGTGACGACCCGGGCCCCTTCGACCGTCTCACCTTCGTTGAGGTTCTCAAAAGCCAGGGCCGGTCCGCTGCGGTCCACGTAAACCGACTCGGAGAAGGTCTGGAAAAGCGCGGGCTTGCCGGCGCGGCCGTTGAAGGCGCGGGCCTTGATGTTGTGCAGACCCTCGGGCACGCCCGAAATGTCGGCGACCAACCGCCAATGACCCGGCGCAATCTGCGTAGCCTGCTCGAAGCCGCCGGTCACGACATCCTTGCCGGTGAAGTCGGCCGCGGACGCGTTGAGGTTGCGGCCCTGCCCCCATTTGACGAGCACGTTGTCCACCGTCTCGCCGCCCTGCGCGGGTTGGGCGAAGCGAACGTCGATAGTCACCGAGTTGCCGGAGACGCGGCGAACGGTGCGCGGCTTGGCCACGCCGTCGCGGCCGCCGGGAACGATCCACGCCATGTCGCTGACCGTGCCGCTGAATTGCAACGGATCCACGCCAGGCTGCACGTCGGGGTTGAATGGCGCATAGCACACCCAACCCTGGCCGCCGCGGGGGGGCACGGTGATGTTGACGCGGCTGTTGGCATCGACGGTGACGGTGTTGAGGTTGTTGCCGGAGTAGTCCTTGAGGACGGTGCCGGGGGCGAAGGACGTGCGGATGCCGTTGCGGGTCTGGCTGTTGCCAGAGTCGTTGAGAGCGATGAGAATCAGACCCTCGTAGTCGGGGCCGAAGAAGCCCGTGTCCGGCGGGGCGTCCGGCCAGTTCGGCTTGCCGTCGTTATTGCGGTCCTCGTAGCGCTCGTAGGCGAAGAAGTCGTTTTCGGACCAGCGCGTCCATTCCCGCCCACGGCAGAATTGGTTGTGGATGTAGATGAGGTTCGGAATGGCCCCGGTCTGGAAGCCATTGACCGTGTCGCCGAGCGCGTAGTCATAACCTTTTTCCATCCATGTGTTCTTGCCCTGCTGGCGGCCGATCTCGGACTGCTTGAGGTTGTTGCCGGAGAAATAGACGACCGGCACGCCGACGCGCGTGAGGATGTAGGCGTAGGCGAGTTCGAGTTTGTTCGGCGGACCCTCGTCATGGCTGTGCGCAAACATCACGCCTTCGGTCGGATCGAAGCCGGTGAAACCAGCCAGGGCGGCGAGATTCCCGTTGTTGAAGGCGTCCTGCATCATCCCCTTCTTTCGCGGGAAATCGAGGTAGCGCGTCTGGATGCCCCAGCCGCGGTCGGACGGATTACGCCAGTAGTCCACCTCGCCGACGCTGCCGATGAAAAATTCCGAGTAGACCATCGCGTCGTCGCGGCGCAGGTCGTTCGCATACATGTCGTCGAACGCATTCGTGTCGCTCAGGCCGCGGCGCTCGTTGAAATTTTTCTGGATGTTGTAAATGAAGGTCTGATCGCGCAGGGACTGCGTCTGGTTCGGCATGCCGAAGTAGTCCTTGTAAACATGCTTCGGCGCGTCGAGCCGCACGCCGTCGTAGTCCATGGCGTAGCCCAGCCAGTTGATCCAACGCACGTTGAACTGGCGGGAATTTTCCGTCGGCAGCACTCCGCTCGGATTGTAAGGGTATTTGTCGTAATCGCCCGGATGACGCACAAAGGGCGTCGGATCCGCCGCGTAGCCCTGCGAGGCCGAGCCGCCGACTTGGAACCTGTTGTCGAACTCCAGCACGATGTCCATCAGGCTGACCAATTCCTGGTGCAGCGTGCCGCCGGTGCCGTTGTTGGCATCCCACTGGAACATGCGGGGCGGACGCCGGTATCCCCCCGGCTGGCTGCCGTCGATCGTGATGTGGAAGTCCTGCGGCTGCATTCCCGGATACGTGCGGAAATCCGGCCCGTTGCCCGTGTGGTTGAAGACGATGTCGGGGTAAATCTTGATGTCCGACTGGTGGGCGTTGTCCACCAAGTTGCGCAACGAGGTCCGCGAACCATAGCGGGTTTCCCAATTTCCCCGTTGGGGCATATCGCCCAAGTCAAAGCGGTCGAACGAGTTATAACCAACGTTGCCCCCGTAGGCGAACGGGTAAGGGCCGCCGATGGGCGACTTGCCCGGCGGCGGGGTCCAGATGGATTCGTAACCGGCCTCCGAAATCTCCGGGAGTCGCTGATACATCTCGTCCCAGCGCGTTTCGAAATACTGGATGATGACCTCGGCGCGGAGGGACGGGGAGACGGCAACAAGACACAGACAGGCCAAGGCCAGGAGACGCAATTTGCTCATAGGGGGGAGGATTTGGGGGATGCGACCCGGACATGGAGCGACCGGACCGAAAGGAAAGACGTAAACACAAAATATAGACAGCGCAAGCGCAAGTTCGTTAGATCAAACGTCCGTTTTATTTCTGCGGGTTGACGACACCCGGCACAAACCCCATTGTGCGCCGATGAATCGCGCCGCTTCGCGTCTTGTGCTCCACCAATTTGATGAAGGCAAGGTGCGCGAGACGGCCGAGGAACTGCGGGCCGAGCTAGGTGCCGCCCCGACGCTTGCTCTCGCTTTCGTCTCCGCGGATTACGCGGCGCACCTGACCGATTTTCAGGAAGTGGTCGCGGTCCATGGTCACGCCCCACTGGTCCTTGGCTGCACCGGCTCAGGCTTGGTTGGCACCGCCCGCGAGGCGGAAATGGCCACCGGCTTCTCCCTGCTGTTCCTCCACCTTCCCGAGGCCAGGCTGCGCGCTGTCCCGCTGGCCCAGGAGCAGGTGGAAAGCTCCGCCGACCCCGGGTTCTGGCGGGACGCAGCCGGTCCGCCACCCGCGGCGTGGCTCGCCCTGGCCAGCCCGTTCACCTTCGACGCCGACACCTGGCTGCGGGAGTGGAACGGCGCCTTTCCCGGCGTGCCCGTGCTGGGCGGTCTGGCCAGCGGAGCGCGGGGAGATGAAAACGTGACGGTCTTTGGCCCGACCATCGGCCAGACCTCGGACGCAGTGGCCCTCGCCCTCGACGGCGTGGGCCTCAAATCCGTCGTCAGCCAAGGCTGCCGCCCGATCGGCGAGGCCCTGCCCATCACGCGGGTGGACGAGCATCTCCTGCTCGAACTGGGCTCCCGTCCGGCCTACCAAATTCTCGAGCAGGCCTTCGACACCTTGGCCGAGGCGGACAAACAGCGGGCGCGGGGCAACATTTTCGCCGGGTTGGCCGTGAACGAATACAAGGAAAAATTCGGTCGTGGCGATTTCCTGGTCCGCAACATCCTCGGGGCCGATCCGGCCACCGGTGCAGTAGTGGTAGGGGCGCAACCCCGCGCCGGGCAGACCCTGCAATACCAGTTGCGCGATGCCGGCAGTGCGGCCGAGGAAATCGACTCGCTGCTCAAGCCCCTCGGCACCGCCGCGGCGAGGCCCGTGGCCAGCCTGCTTTTCTGCTGCAGCGGACGCGGACAAAATCTTTTCGGCGGCCCCGACCACGACGCGCGGGCCGTGGCCGAGAACGTCGGCGCCATTCCCTCGGCCGGATTTTTCTGCAATGGCGAAATCGGTCAGGTCGGTGGGACGAATTTTCTCCACAGCTACACCGCCTCGGTCGGGCTGATTTACTAGCCTCGGAGGCGCGGGCAACCTCCGCGGAGGATCCCCTTGACCGCCGCAGTTGAACCGCGTGACATGGCGCCCCATGAGTTACCACCGCCTCCTGCCCGCCCTGACCGCCGTCGCCCTCTCCGCGTGCAGTTCCACCGGCGTCTACAACCTGCAAAAGCGCGGGGCCCCCGTTTCCGCTGCGCCCCGCTTGGTTTTCGTCTCTCCCTTCACCGTCCGCACCGAAGCCCTCCAATTGGGTGAAAGAACCCGCGCCGAAAAGGCCGCGCTCGGACGCGAAATATCCGCCACCCTGGCCCGGCGCACCGCGTCCGAGGTGCGGCGCTACGCGGCCCCAGCCACCGTGCTCACTGCCGGACGCAACCCAGGAACCGGCACATGGCAGGTGCGGGGTGAAATCCTCGAAGTGGACCAAGGCAGCCGCGCGCTGCGCACCGGCGTCGGCCTTGGCGTGGGCCAGACCCGCTTCCGCACCCGCGTGACCGTTTCGGAAATTCGCGGCGACGGCGCCCGCACCAT
>JBGSSV010000029.1:0-5013 GCA_041736875.1 Chthoniobacterales bacterium
CAACCGCCCCGCCCCCGGCCCCGCCCCCGCCAGCAGCTCCGCAAAATGCGCCAGCGCCTGGTCCACCGGACTGGTCAGGCGTTGGCCTTCGGAGTGAGTCTTATTCGGCATCGACGGCAAGGGTTAATCTGAATCCTCCGCTACACGGAAGAACGTTGCAACATTGCATGCATGGCGAAAATCCCCGCTGACGCCGCCCGCCATCCCTTCATTAAGGCGCGAAAATTCTGCTGCTCAACAAGCGCCATTCGTAAAATTCCCCCAAATCCCTCGGGGCAGCCCCTGCGACGCGTAATTCGGGATGTTGGGGTTGTTCGGATTGATGTAGCGCTCGATCGCGACCGAACCGCGCTGCTCGCCGGTCAAAACATCCCGCCCCTCGCCCCATACCGCAGGATCGCCATCCACGGCCTCCGACATTGCGCAATCCCTGTAGAGGGCTAATGTGAAGCTGCCGCCTGATGTCAAAGAGCACACCATCCCCCGCACCCGAACCGCCCCCTCTTCGCAAGTCATCCACGTTGGCCATGGTCGGGAAACTCGCCGGCGTATCCGCCATGGCCGCCTCGACCGTGCTCAACGGTGCGCGCTCTTCGTCCCGCATCTCCGCGAAAACCCGGGAACGCATCCTGGAAGCCGCAGCCAAGCTCAACTACCGCCCCAACGCCGCCGCCCGCGCCCTGCTTCGGCAGAAGATGAACACCATCGGCGTGGCCGCCGTCGTCGACGCGGGTGGAATCAACTACTACTTTCTCGAAGTCCTCGGCGGCGTCCTCGAAGCCGCTTCCCGCTTCACCCAAAACGTCACCGTCTTCACCCTCCACGACTGGAACCGCGAGGCGGAAAAACTCGGCGACTTCTGCGACGGCCGCATCGACGGCCTCATCCTCGTCGCCCCGGTCATCATCCGCCCGAGCCCGAACGTCTTCCCGTCCTACGTCCCGTTCGTCTCCCTCCACTCCAACGCCGTCCTGCCCGGCGTGAATGACATCGAGTCGGACGAGAAACAAGGCAGTTCGGCCATGGTCAAAGCCATCATCGAGCGCGGCCACCGCCGCATCATGCACCTCGCTGGCCCACCCGTCTTCAAGGGTGCGCGCCTCCGGCTCGAGGGTTACCGCGAGACCCTGGACGAACACGCCATCCCGCGCGACGAATCCCTCGTTGTGCCGTCGGGCTACACGCAGAAGGACGGCTACGAGGCGATCCTGCGCTGGATGGAAGAACGTCGCGGCACCGCGTTGCCCACCGCGATCTTTTGCTGCAACGACGCGTGCGCCATTGGCTGCCTCGAAGGCCTCGCCTCGAGCGGCATCCGCGTTCCCTCCGACGTGAGCGTCGCCGGCTTCGACGACACGATCGCCTCGCGAACCTGCGTGCCACAACTCGCGACCGTCAAACAGCCGCTCGTCGAAATGGCGGGCATCGCCGTCGAGATGCTCCTCCACCCGGAAATGCGCAGGAATCCGGAAGTCGCACTCCTCCTCCCCACCCGCGTCATCCTCCGTCAATCCATCGCCGCCCCCCCGACCACCCCCGTCCGGGTGCCCTGAGCCGGAGGCATGCCTTTGAGAATGGGGACCACACGCGCCTCGCGTGTCGTGGTCCCCAAAAAGTTTCAAGCCTCCAAATGCACCGTTACGGCTAAGTGCCCGCACCCGCGACCGCAGCGCACACGAAGTTCAGCGTAATGTTGCAACAAAAGGGTAAAGTCCAGCCAAATCATTAGCTTCCTTGCGAACGCGCGCTCTCCGCACCTTGCTTGTCTCCGAGGATAACGCCTAAAATCGTGACCCGGCTGCCGCCCCTCCGCATGTCCCAAGTTCTCCTCAAAAACGTCTACAAAATCTACCCCGGCGACAAAGGCGGCGATGTCACGGCCGTCCGCGACTTCAACCTCGAAGTCAAAGCGCGGCAGTTCGTCGTCTTCGTCGGTCCCTCGGGTTGCGGCAAATCCACTACGCTGCGCATGATCGCCGGGCTCGAAGAAATCACCCGCGGCGACATTTTCATCGGCGACCGGCGCGTCAACGACGTCCCGCCCAAAGACCGCGACATCGCCATGGTCTTCCAGAACTACGCGCTCTACCCGCACATGAGCGTGTTCGAAAACATGGCCTTCGGACTCAAGCTCCGCCGCTTCCCGCGCGCCGAAATCCGCAAGCGCGTCGAGGAAGTCGCCGACACGCTCGGACTCGAACAACTCCTCGACCGCAAACCCAAGGCGCTTTCCGGCGGACAGCGCCAACGCGTCGCCCTCGGCCGTGCCATCGTGCGCCAGCCGCAGGTCTTCCTTTTCGACGAGCCGCTCTCGAACCTCGACGCGAAGATGCGCATCCAGATGCGGACCGAGATCATTAAGCTCCACCAACGCCTCAAGGCCACGATCATCTACGTGACCCACGACCAGGTCGAAGCCATGACCATGGGCGAAGTCATCGTCGTCATGGACGCCGTCGTCAACCCCGAGACCGGGCTCAAGGAAGGCGTCGTCCAGCAGGTTGACACCCCGTTCAACCTCTACGAGACGCCCGCCAACAAATTCGTCGCTGGCTTCCTTGGCAGCCCGCCGATGAATTTCTTCCGCGGCCGCATCGAAGCCGCCCCCGGCGGGGCCGCCTTCCACGAAACGGATGGTAAGGCCACCGCGTTCTTCCCCGGCAAAAACCCCTCCGCCGCCTCGCAGGACGTTCTCCTCGGCGTCCGCCCTGAAGGCATCCACTTGCTCGCCCCCGGCGCGGACGCACCCGGCTCCTTCGAAGCCCCCGTCGATATCGTCGAATACATGGGCGCGGAGAACTACCTCTACGCCAACAGCGGCGCCCTCACCTTCCTTTGCCGCGACAACACCCGTGCGGCTGCCGAGGCCGCCGGTTCCCGACGTCGCTTCTCCATCGACCCCGCCGCCGCCCACTTTTTCGCCCCCGAAACCGGACTGCGCGTCGCTTTCTGAGGCCGCCTGCAGCCCCAAAGCAGAGGGCGTCCCTGTCGGTTCGCTCGCCAGCGATCACAGCCAACGCGTCCCCCCGGCCCAAAGTTGGGAGTTCTGGGAGCAAATCTGACGCGTTGGTTGCAAGAGATGTGATTACCACCCGCCAGGACTACACGTAAATGAACTCTCGGCCTGTGCCGCCGGTTGCCTCGCTTCGCTCGCCCTTCGAGTTGCCTATGGTAGGCTATCTCCGCTTGGCGACGGTTTCAGTTGATGCGTCTCTCGGTGACGATTGGATTCGCGTTCTCTCGCGCGTTCATCGCCCGCATCGTCGCCTCGCTGCCGGTTCGTCCTCTTGCAGTCGTGCCTTTTGTCTGGGTGAGAGATAATTTTCCGCTGTGCGAACCTCAGCATCCCACGGCCCGGACGCCGGGGACGGCGTCCCTCCACGCTCTGCTCGATCCAAGAAGAGGGGCCGCGCACCCCTGCCCGGCCCCAACCCCAAATTACTCTCCCTGCGCTCAGGGCGTGAACACGGCTTGGACGCGGAAGAACTGCTTGTCCATGGCAGGCACCGTGAACTCCTTGCGTGTGTAATCGTTGGTGAAGTTGATTCCGCTCTGGTCGATCGCGTTGGTCACTGTCACCGAAGCGTTCGTCCACGGCCCGGTGGCGAGATTGGTCGCCGACCTGACGATGTAGGTCACCCCGCTGTTGCGCTGCACGTAACGCAGGACCGCATTCGTGCCCGACTTGGTCGAGGTCAGGAACGCCGGTGATCCCACCATCGGGTTGCCGTCAAATGCAAATTCCTGCCCGTTGGCAAACGAATCCCCATCCGGGTCGCCCCCCGGTGCCGTGTTGGTGAAGCCGGGATACACCGACTGCCAATTCGTCACCCAGCCGGTGTAGCCGCCGCCACCCCCGGCTTGGACCACCAGGCTGCCGGTAGTCTGCGAAAAGACGTAATTCACGCCGTTGGTCGTGTTCGTCCAAAGTCCGCCGGACCCGCTGAAACCGCTCACAATGAAGTTCGTCCCGTAGCCCGCCGATGCCGGCACGATGCTCCATGTGTCGCTCGCGTTCGTCGAGGCACCCGTGAGGTTGACCAGGAAGGTTCCGTTGAACGCGGTGCTGCCTGCGCCGCTCACGGCATTGTTTGTTCCAGCTCCGCCGATGACGAAGCTCAACGCGCCAGTGGTGGCCAGCTCCAGCGAGCCGGTGTTCACGGCAATGTTACCTGTGAACGTGTTGGTCGCACCCAGCACGAGCGTGCCCGTGCCGATTTTCACGAGCGCCCCGGCACCGGAAGTGTTCTGGATCACCCCGGAAAAGGTGGAAGAGGCGTTGCCAGCTCCGACGGTGAGGGTGCTACCGTTCACGTTCACGGTTCCCGCACCCGCCAAGCCGCCGACCGTCTGGTTGGCCCCGGAGTTGTAGGTGTTCGTCGATCCGGAGAGCACCGTGAGCGTCCCAACGTTACCGAGCGCGTTCGAGACGGTGGCGACGAGTGTGACGTTGCTCGTGAGGGTCAGATTGCCGCTGAAGGCATTGTAGGTGGTTCCGCCGAGGGTGAGTGCGCCGGACGTGCGCTCCAGTTGGATGAGTCCGCGGTCCGTGTTGGCGCCACCACTGAGGGTAAGGTTGCCACTTCCCGCCAAGGAGTTTAGAACTCGCAAGGGGTTTAGTCCTCCGCCAGCACGCGTCACCAGCACCAAGCTGTCCGTTTCGGCCACGATGCCACCGATCGCGGCACTGCCGAAATTAATGTTCAGTGACTGAAGAGCGCCGAGGCCATCGGCCCCTGTGCCGTTAAGGACGAAGTTCTGGAGCTGATTGTAGGCCGCATTCCCGTAATCGAGACGCGCGGTCGCGTTGTTGGAAACGAAGATGGTCTGGTTTCCAAGCCCGTTACCGTTGGCGCCCAAGATGCTAGTTTGCCTGCCGAGAACCAAGGTTCCCGACTGGACCTGCACGTTCCCGGTGAAAGCCGTTGATTGGGCCGTGTTATCGGCTCCGAACCCAACCGTAGCCGAGGAATTCGACGCGTTGACGACGATGTTTCCGGATCCCGTGAAAAA
>JBGSSV010000080.1:0-25500 GCA_041736875.1 Chthoniobacterales bacterium
CAGCCGCACCGGCAGATCGCCCGCGCCCGCAATGCCGCCGCCGCCGCATCAAACGGAGAGTGGCTGGTCTGGCTCGATGCCGATGCCCTGCTCACGCCGGAGGTCCTCGCGGCCACGCTCGAGGCGCTTCGCGGCGGATCAATCTGCGGCGGAGGTGCCCAAGTCGAATTGGAAGGCGTGCCGCTCACGCGGAGCACACGGGCTACGGTCGCCGCGTGGAACTGGGTCGCGCGGACGTTTCATCTCGCCGCCGGTTCGTTCTTTTTCGCCCGACGGGAGGGTTGGGCGGCCACCGGCGGATTCAACGAGCAGGTCTATGCCGGCGAGGAACTGGGTTTCGCCCGCGAGTTGAAACGTTGGGGCCGGGAGCGCGGGCTCGGGTTCGCGGTCCTCTTGCACCCTGTGCCCTCGTCCGCCCGCAAGGTTGCCCAATTCACCACTTGGGAGGCCATCCGGCTTCTGCTCATCTGCGCCTGGCCGGGTAACCGCGGGCGGCGCGACCGCTGCTCCTTCTGGTATGAGCGGCCGCGGGAGGTTGGGGGTTGAGGTAGGTGGCCCCTATTTATGCCGGTCTCAAGTCGTCGCGCCGATGATCTACCTCGATAACAACGCCACAACGCCGCTGGACCCGCGGGTGCGCGAGGCCATGCTGCCTTTCCTCGGGGAAAGCTTCGGCAATCCATCGAGCGCCCACGGTCCCGGCCGTTTCGCACGCCAGGCGGTCGCCCGCGCCCGGGAGCAGGTCGCCGCGTTCCTGGGGGCGGCGCCCGACGGCCTTGTCTTCACCAGCGGGGGAACCGAATCAATCAACACCGCCGTGCGCGGGGCCCTCGCTGCGCAACCGGGCAAGCGGCACATCATCACCTCCACGATCGAGCATAGCGCCACGAAAAACCTCTGCGAGCAATTGGCCCGCGAAGGTTGCGAGATCACGTGGCTCGCGGTCGATGCCGGAGGGTGCCCCGACCTCGCTGCCTACGCGCGGGCTTTCCGCGAGGACACGGCGATGGTCAGCGTGGTTTGGGCCAACAACGAAACGGGCGTGCTTTTTCCCGTGGTGGAGATGGCCGCACTGGCGGATGAACGGCGGGTGGTTTTCCACGCCGATGCGGTCCAGGCCGCCGGAAAGATCGACCTGGACCTTGCGAGCGTGCCGGTTCATCTGCTCTCGCTTTCGGCCCACAAATTTCACGGACCGAAGGGCGTGGGGACGCTTTATGTCCGTCCCGGGCTGGGGCTTCCGGCCTTGCTCCGGGGCGGCGGTCAGGAAAATGGTCGCCGCGGAGGCACGGAGAATGTGCCCGGCGTGGTCGGCCTCGGGGTCGCGGCCGAACTGGCGCACGCCGCCCTCGCCGCGGAGATGCCGCGCGTCGCCGCCTTGCGCGATCATTTCGAGGGCGCGGTGCGGGCGCGTTTTCCTGCGGTGCGCTTTCACGGCGACTCGGAGCGCCGTCTGCCCAACACAACCAACTTCGCCCTGCCCGGCCTCGAGGCGGAGGGATTGCTCATCGGTCTGGACCGGCTCGGCGTCGCCTGTTCGGTTGGCTCCGCTTGCAGCAGCGGATCTCCCGATGCCTCCCACGTCCTCCGCGCCATGGGGGTGTCCGACGACGAGGCCCGGTCGAGTTTGCGATTCTCGTTCAGCCGGATGAACACCACCGCGGAGACCGACGCGGCCGTCGAGGCCCTGGTCGAGGCATCGCGGCGTTTGGGCTGAGGGTTGCTGGGCGATTGACGCCCCCCGGGAAATCTGGGAGGCTTCCCGACCCGCTTATGCGTCATACCTTGTCCGTCCTTGTTGAAAACCGTTTCGGCGTGCTGACCCGCGTGGCCGGCATGTTCAGCGGTCGCGGTTTCAACATCGACACCCTCAACGTCGCCCCGACCCTCGATCCTTCCATGTCGCGCATGACCATCGTGGTGCGCGGCGACGACAAGATCCTCGACCAGGTGACCAAGCAGACCGAGAAGCTGGTGGATGTGATCAAGGTGGAGGACTTCCATGACGGCGAGTTCGTGGATCGCGAGCTGGTGCTCATGCGCGTCGATGTGACGCCGCAGACGCGCGCGGAGGTTTTGCAGATTTGCGACGTCTTCCGGGCCAAGATCGTCGACGTGCGCCTGGACAAACTCGTCATCGAGATCACCGGCACCGAGGGCAAAATGACCAAATTCATCTCGCTCATGCAGCATTTCGGCATCAGCGAAATCACCCGCACCGGCAAGGTCGCGCTGTCCCGCACGGCCGACGCCTGAAATTTTATCCCATGGCAGCAAAAATCCACACAGACAAAGACGCCGATCTCAAGCACCTCAAAGGCAAGACGGTCGCCGTGATCGGTTTCGGTTCACAGGGCCACGCCCACGCCCTCAACCTCAAGGAGAGCGGCGTCAAGGTCATCATCGGCCTCTACCCCGGCAGCAAAAGCCGCGCGGTGGCCAAGAAAAAGGGCTTCACCGTCCTCGACACCGCCGCGGCGGTGAAGAAGGCGGACGTCATTTTCGTCGCGGTGCCCGACACGAAGATTCCGGCCGTCTACAACAAGGACATCGCCCCGCACCTGAAGAAGGGCAAGACCCTGCTCTTCAGCCACGGCTTCGCCATCCACTTCAAGACGATCAAGCCGCCGAAGGACATTGACGTCATCATGGTCGCGCCCAAGGGCCCGGGCCACATCGTTCGCCGCCAGTTCACCGAGGGCAAGGGCGTGCCCAGCCTCATCGCCATCTACCAGAACCCGAGCAAGTCGGCCAAAAAAGTCGCCCTCGCCTGGGCCAAAGGCATCGGGGGCACCCGCGCCGGCGTGATCGAAACGACCTTCAAGGAAGAAACCGAGACCGACCTTTTCGGCGAGCAGACCGTGCTCTGCGGCGGGGCCTCGGCCCTCGTGCTGGCCGGTTACGAGACGTTGGTCGAGGCCGGTTACCAGCCCGAGATGGCCTACTTCGAGTGCCTGCACGAGTTGAAGCTCATCGTCGACCTGATGAACGAAGCCGGCATCGCGGGCATGCGTTTCAGCATTTCCGACACGGCCAAATGGGGCGACATCGCCGTCGGCCCGAAGATCATCGACTCCAGTGTGAAGAAGCGCATGAAGGTCGCCTTGGCCGACATCCAGTCGGGCAAATTCGCCCGCCAGTGGATCGCCGAGGACAAGAACGGCCGCAAGAAATACAATGCCCTGATGAAAAAAGGCGAGAAGCACGGCATCGAAAAAACCGGGGCCCGTCTCCGCGGGCTCATGCCCTGGATCGCCAAGCGCAACCTCAAGGGCGCGCAGGCCTCTTACTCTTGATTTAGGTATCCCCGGACCGACCCCGCGGTGCCGCAAGGCCCGCGGGGTTTTTTCGGACCGTGTCCCGGGCCCCGGGAACTTTCCCGCGAGGCTTCCCCTCGGACAACGCTCTGGCGTATGGTCCGCCCCATGCCCGCCGTCGACCCGCCACGTCCCATCCGCCTGGCCGATCTCGATCAGTCGAAGAGTTACACGATGGATCGCTACCGCGAGAAGATGAAGGAGGGGCACCTCCGCCTGCTCCAACTGCAGCACGCGCTCAAGGACACCAAGCGCAGTGTCCTCATCGTCGTGGAAGGACCCGATGCCGCGGGCAAGGGCGGCGCGATCAAACGCCTGGTCGAACGGCTCGACCCGCGTCACCTCCGTGTCTATTCCACGATCAAGCCGACCTCCGAGGAATACGCGCATCATTATTTCTGGCGTTTCTGGAACAAACTCCCGTCCCGCGGAGAGATCGCCATCTTTGATCGCTCATGGTATGGCCGGGTGCTGGTCGAGCGCGTCGAGGGGTTCTGCACCAAGACCGAATGGAAACGCGCCTACGCGGAAATCAACGAGTTCGAACGCGTCCTCCATGATGATGGTGTTATCATCGTCAAACTCTGGCTCCACATCACCAAGCAGGAGCAGATGGACCGCTTCAAAAAGCGCGCCGAAGATCCGCTCAAGCACTGGAAAATCACCGATGAGGACTGGCGCAATCGCAACCGCTGGGCGGACTACATCAAGGCGGCCGAGCAGATGTTCGCCGAAACGTCGCCCGCCTACGCTCCCTGGCATGTGCTGCCGGCCAACTTCAAATGGTATGCCCGGGCCAGGGTCCTCAAGACGGTCTGCGACTCCCTCGAAGCCTCACTCGGTCGGGGTTAAAGCGACTTGCCCCGTTCGACGTGCAGGCGGTGGAGCACGCGGTGGAGGATCGGGGCGGCCAGCACGCCCACCATGGTGACCACGAGCAGGGTGCAAAACAGAGCGTAAATCGAGGAGAAGAGCTTGAGGGAGTCGGGTGAACTGCGCTCGGTGTAGAGCGGACCGGCCCCGCTCATGAGCATGCTGGCCTCGAGGAACGAATCGACGAAATCGAGATCGGAAATGGCGACATAGCCCAGCGTCCCGAGCGCCAAAGCCGCCGCCACCAGGCCCACGACAATAAGCAGCTGGAACCCCATGCGGCGGGCGAAAACCGGCCGGGGTGCCACGGGCTCGCTGTGATGTTCCCAGAGCATGTGCCATCTGCCTTTTACGCCAATCGCGGCCTCGCGCCAACCTCCGGGCACGGCCAAATGGCTCGGGGTGGACTTTTCTGTTGTGGAGTTTGAACGCTCCAGTCAAACGAGTGTCTGAATTTGCAGAGTAATTCAGCGCACGCAGTGTGCCTTGGATCCTCGAAAACACATGGGGCGCAACCTTGACATCAAGCAGAAACATGGGAGATTGACCTTTCCCCAGATGCTTGTTTCCCCCCATGTCGGGCGTCGTTTGGTTGTCGCTTTGCTTGGCTGTCTCCTCTTGACCGGAGGACAGCTCCCGTCCGCCCGTGGTGAGGCGATGCTGCAGCTTTTCAACGTCTCTTGGTCGGAAATTGCCCAGAAAATGCCCGAGCTGGCCGAAGCCGGTTACGGTTCGCTTTGGCTGCCCCCGCCGACCAAGGGATCGGGCGGGCTCTCGGTTGGCTACGACCTCTGGGATCCGTTCGACCTCGGCTCCAAAGACCAGCGCAACACCGTGCGCACGCGCTACGGCACGGAGGCCGAGTTGCTCAACATGATGGAAGTGGCCCACCGCTTCGGGATCCGCGTCTATTTCGACAACATCATGAACCACCGGGCGTTCGACGTGCCCGGCTACAACGAGAACACGCCGATCGACGTCTATCCGGGCATGGTGCCGGAGGATTTCCACCTGCGCAAAACCGAGGACGGTTTCTACCGCAAGTGGGACAACACGCGGGATTGGAACAGCGCTTGGCAGGTGCAAAACCTCGGCTTGGCCGACCTCATCGACATCGCGCATGAATCTCCCAACGCCAACTTTGGCCCGACCGAGGGTTCCACCCACCCGAAGTATTCGTTCGTCCGTGACCTCGAGCGACCGCATCAATACGACCGCGACGCCTCGGGCAATGTGAAGTATTTCGGCTGGCTTATCGATCAGGCGCGCGCCGCGCTCGGCACGAATGCCACGCCCGAGCAACTCCGCCTCCACGCCCGGCAATACGTGTCCGACAACGCCAACGCCTACATGGAGGACGTCGGGGGTTACCTGATCCGCGCGGCTCGCTGGCAGATGGATCGCACCCGCGCCGATGGTTTGCGCCTCGACGCGGTCAAGCACGTGCCGGACTACTTTTTCGGGCTGCAGTCCGGGGGCAGCAAGGACACGAGTGACGCCGGCTACCTCGGGGGCGTGCAGCGGCAGTTCAATCTGACCCGCGGCTTCTCCGATGCCAATCACCGCAATTCGGTCTTCGACGAAAAGGCGCCCCGCGACGATGCCATGGTTTTCGGCGAGCACCTCGGCCAGCCACCCGGCTACGGCGGCTACTGGGATGCGGGCATGCGCTTGGTGGACAACGATTTGCGTTCTACGCTCAATGGTCGCCTCGGCAACCCCAGCGCGTCGCTCAACGGCTTGGAGAAGCCGGGTTGGGCCGGGGCGGGTTGGGCCAGTTCGACCGGCCTCGGCGTGGCCCACGCCAACAGCCATGACAGCGACTACGCCGCGCAAAAAGAGTGGCAGCATGCTTTTTACATCATGCGGGAGGGGATGGGGCTTATTTACTCCGATGGCTTTAACAAGGCCGAGACCCTCGGCGAATCGGGTGGGGCCTTCCCGAGGCATGCCAACACGCAATACCTCGGCCAGTTCAACGATCCGCGCATTCCGAACATCCTCAAGATCCATCAAGATTTTGCCCGCGGTCTTCAGCAGGGGCTCTGGCCTCCGTCCAACCCGGACGGAAGCTATTCCATCAATGAAGCCGACTACCTCGCCTTCGAACGCCGCGACAATCGCAACCCGGACGGATCGACCCGCTCGGGTAATGCCGCGGACGAGGTCACCATGGTCGTGATGATGAACGACAACACGGCGCAGGGGCAGGCTCGCAACATCTCCACCAGCTTCCCGCCCGGGGCCTTCCTTTACCAATACGCGAGCGGTCCCGGAATGGCCGGCTTCTACACCAACGCCAGCGCCCTCCCGGCCCGCGTGGTCCCACCCGGTGGTTACTTCGTTTTTGGCTACCGCACACCCGAGGCCTCGACGCTCTGGGGCAGCGCGATCACGCTTTATCAGACCAACACCAATAGCGGCCAACTCGAGGAAGTGCCGCGCATCACGGTCACCCGCAAGGACGGACGCGACGGCGACCCACAATTCAATCCCTACGGTCTGCCGAATCGGGGTTACCCGACCAACACGACCCCGGTCGCCTACACCTACCAGACCACGGTTCCCGTGGTGAAAGGAGGCTTGCCGCTCTCCATCGTGGCCCGCGCCGACGGCTCGGCCGAGAACATCCTCCTCAAGCTCGACGGCGGCGTGAACCTTAACGGCACCAACCGCCTCGGCGCCGACCCGGCTTTCCGCGACAACCCCCCGGGGCTGCGCACCGACGTTTTCCTTGGTTATGAGCAGCCCTCCTTCACCGACCGCCAGCATCCGGAGAAGTTTGCGGCCAAGGACACCACGCGCTGCAAATTCGGCTCCGGCGGGGCCGAGACCTACACCCGCACAATTGGTGCCGGCGGAATGATCAACAACGGCCCGACCAACGCCAACAACTACGCGACCAACCTGACGAACGGCACCAACGTCACCCTCAATGTCTTTCCGTCGTGGGTTTACCATGACCCGCAGGACACCGTGGGCGGACCGGTCGGCACCAACGGCGTGGGTAATCTGCAGTTCGACGAGTCGGGAACGAATATCGTCGTTTGGGTCAAGAGCAACGCCGTGGGCGCCGGCTTCCAGATGCGTGTCTACTACACGACCGATGGCACATTCCCCGAAGGTGCCGGTGGCATCGGTCGTGGCACCACCAAGGTCGCCGCCCTGAACTTCCGGCACAACCAAGGCAGCGACGACTGGTGGGGCTCGGCCACCATCCCTAAGCCCGCACCCGGATCGACCTTCACTTACAAGGTCGGTGCCTACAAGAACGACGTGAACGGCACTTCTTCGTGGTGGCCGGCGGATCAGGTTTCCACGGATCACAAACGAAACATGCTGACCACTTTCCTGGTGGCGGACTTCAACCCAGCCACGGTTCAGCACTTTCCGCACAACGACTACGGCCGCGTGCCCGACCACACCCAGCCCTACGCCAACTGGGCTTGGGCGATGCAAACCGGTCTCTCCGAGGGTTTCCATGTTTTGCGTGCCCGCGCCTTCCTCAACCGCGGTTCCAACCAAGCGCCCCTCTACAACACCTTCGCCCAGACGTTCTACTACGATGCCCAGACGCCGCAGGGTGGCATCATTTTCCCGGCGGCCGGCGACACCGTCGGCGGGTCGAGCTACGAGATGGTCTTGCGCACCGATCTGACCGTCGAGGAGGTATGGTATCACATTGCGGATGATGATGCGTCCAACGATGACGTGGCCACCAGCCAGCCCAACGGCAACGGCGCCGGTTTTGAGCCGTTCATCGATGCCAATCAGAGCGGGGTCCGCGATGCCAATGAAACGTTCACGGATATCAATGCCAACGGCAGCTACGATGCCACCGTCCCGCAGGGCTGGGCCAAGGCCACGGAGGTAACCCCGTCGTCCTCTATCAGCAGCCCGTTCCAAAAAGAGTGGCGCCTGCGTTACAACAACATCCCGAACCCCGGTGAGGGCACGGTCACGATCCGTCTGCTCGAGGCCTCGTCCTCACGCGACCTGACGCTCGGTGCCGCCGCGGCGCACGTCACCGAACTATCCCGCACGGTCCAGACCCGGGGCCCTGATGAGAGGGTCAACGTGGCTTGGCCGCAGCGCGACGGCGACCGGGTGGACGACAACTACACAATGAAGGTCCACTTCACACAGGCGCTGGCCGACGGCACAACGCCCGAGACGCTCAAGCAGCGCTTCACCTTTAGCATCGCCAGCCAGTCGTCCGGCAGCGGCGAGGGCGCTGTTGTCCAGACACGCGACAATTTCACCATCAATTACAACATCGGCAACGGCATGCACGAGTTGGCCATCCCGCTGCCCAATCTTTACAACGACATCTCCGACTTCCTCCACACGCTGAAGATTGTCTACCGCTTTCCCGACGGCCGCGAGCGCGAGGCCACGCGCCTCGTCACAGCCAACCCGAGCACCAAACCTTTCGTTCGCATCAGCCGACCGACCGAACTCGGTTCCGACGGCAAGCCGACCGAGATCGTCCTGCCGGACGGCCCAGGGGCCGACACCTTGACCTATGCCGTCCAAGTGGAAACGAACACGAGCGTCAATGATCCACCGGTCATCACCGGCATCACCACGGCGGGCGCACCGACGTTCACCGACAGCGGCAGCACGAGGACATGGCTCTACCAATGGACCATTAGCGCCCCGGGAAACTATCTGATCGGCGCGACCGCCTCGCTCAACGGCCAAGTTACCCTGACTTCGCGCAACGCCTCGGTGATCCTCCGCCAAGCGGTCGATCCGGACGGCATCACGGACAACGACGACGACCATGACGGCTTGATCGACCTCAACGAGACCAACCAGAAGGCCCTGCCCACGACCGGGGTCGAGACATGGACCAACAGCGATGTGCACATCCACAACGCGTCTGGTCGCAGTCTGCCGACCAGCCCCGATTCTGATGGCGACGGGCTGCCGGATGGCCTCGAAGTGGGCTGGCGCGTGGCGCCGAACCCGCCGACCGACCCGGACATCGACACGAATGGCGACGGGCACAAAAATTTCCTCGGCGATCTTGACCCGCCGCTTTATGCGGTGGTGCAGAATCATCCGGCCGTCCCCGGGGTCGGTTCGCAGAGTGCCGGCGACGACCGCACGCGTCAGGCGGCCGGCACGATGACCGATCCGAACAATCCTGACAGCGACAACGACGGCATGCCTGATGGCGTCGAGGACGCCAACCGCAACGGCTGGACCGACGGTGACGGACTGCCGCTTCCTCTCACCGCGACGATCGCGCAATACACCGCCGCCCGCCCCAACGCTGGCGACTGGCCGAACAACATCATGGAGGTCTATTCGCTCACCGCGCGCGAGATGTGGGCCGAGACCAGTCCGACCAAGGCGGACTCGGACGGCGATGGTCTGAGCGACGGCTACGGCGAGGACAAGAATTTCAACGGGCGCATCGATGGTGACACCGACCTCGACCGGGTCTACGACGCCGGCGAGATGTGGACCGAGACCGATCCGCTCAACCCCGACACCGATGGCGACGGTCTGGCCGACGGATGGGAGGACCAATACGGCCTCGATCCGTTGGACGACGGCACGACCAGCTTGCGCACGGGCGGCGCGGGTAATCCCAACAACGGCGCGTCCGGCGATCTGGATGGCGATGGCCGCACCAACTCCCAGGAGCAGGCCTCAGGCACCAATCCGACCCAGACCAACACCGGCGGCAGCGGTGTGGGCGAGGGCGCAATAAATGTTGGCACGTTCAGCGACTGGACCCACAACGACCTGCTCGCGCTCGACGAATACAACGAGGGCGGCAGCCAGGCGGTCGATGTCTACCGCACCAACGGCAACGACAACTCACGAGACATCGTAGCCTTCTCGTTCCGCGACGGCGGGGCTGAGGGGCCGAATGGCAACGGGCTCGTCTATTTCCGCGTGGACTTCATGGACCTCGCACCCAACGCGTGGCAGGGCGAGGTCGATGCTTACATCGTCATCGACACCGGCAGCCCGGGCTCGGGCGAGCGCTCCATGCCGAACGCGGTCGATGTCGCCACCGACATGCGCTGGGAGGTGGTGGTTGCCGCCTACGGGCAGAACTTCGGGTCGATCTTCGTGGACACCAACACCGGGCTGAACACGACCACGCAGTTCCAAAACCCCGTGACCGAGGGCGGGGTGGAAGCGCGAGCCTTCAGCGGCACGAACGTCGTCCAGTGGTCCAGCCGCTACGACGCGGTCGAAATCGCCATCGAACGCCGCCACCTCGTCGACGCCGGATGGGACGGCGACCCGAACAAACTCAACTTCCAGGTCTTCAGCACGATGCCCAACACGACAGGCACGGGGACGGGCGACCTCTCCGGGCGCAACGACATTCGCGACACGATCTACGACGACTACCTCGCCTCCGATTATTGGAAGGACCAGGACAACATCCGCCTCAACGGAAAGCTGGAATACTACTTTGGCCGCGACCTCTCGCAGGGCAACAACGGGAAGAAGCTCAACGACCGCAACAAATCGTCCAAGGTCATGTTGCTCGCCCACGGCAACCAAGCCATTCAGCCGGCCGCGGTCACGCAGGGCCTTGTCCGCGGCGGAACGACCAACGCGCCCGTCGGCTACTCCCGCCTGCTTCAGACCCACGAGGCCTACAACGCGCCGCTCACGCTCCACGTGACGCCGACGCTGGCCTCGGCTCTGCAATGGGCGAAGAACCCGAACCCTGGCGCCTGGCCGAACAACGACGGACCGACCTTCAACGCGCGTCTCAAGGCGCTGATCGCCGCGGGCCGCGCCTCGCTCGTCGGCTCGACCTTCGCCGACCATGTGCCGAAATATTTCGTGCAGGACTTCAACAACGCGAACAAAGCGGTTTCCGAGACCTTCCTTGACACGATCTACGGCACGAGCGGACCGGTCGCCTCGCGCAATGTCTTTTGGGCTTCCGAGCGCGTCCTCGACACCAGCTCGGTCGATATCGTGCGCAACATGGGCTACGGCTACACCTTCGCCGACCAGATGCGTCACCTCCTCAAGTGGTTCGGGCGCTCGTCCGCGCTTGGCACCGACGGCTACCGCCTCAACGAGGTCAACAACCTCAAGGTCTTCCCCATCCATGACGTGACGAGCGAATACCTCGCCTCGACCCTCGACGAGGGTTCAACCTTGCCGGTGCGCCAACTCCTCTCGCGCCGTTCGCGCAGCAGCGTGCAGGATCAGGTCGTCGTCCTCTGGCGTGACTTCGGGGACTTTGCGGACCACGCCAAAGCCGGCGGCTACGACGCGAACGTCCGTTGGCTGGCCAGCCGTCCGTGGATTCGCGTCGTCACCGCTGAGCAGATCGCGGCCAACCAAGTCAGCTACAAGGGCCAGGACGGCAACACCTACACCACTTGGGGCACGGTCAACCAAGGCACCGGCCGCACCCTGGTGCAGACGGCCAAGGACTGGGTCGATTGGGCCAGCACGGAAAATTACGATAACTGGTATAACCGCCTGCGTGATTCGAATTTCGGCGCGACCGAGACCTTCGGCCGGGTCGGGGTCAACGGCCACGCCAATGCCGCCTGGACCGCGGCGCAGTCCGTCACCACGCCCAACCTCCAAAGCGTCGCCCGCGCCGTCATCGGCGGAGCCATGTTCCAGACCGGATTCCATTTCCCCGCCACCTCGACCGACCTGAGCAAATTCAGCACCGGCGACTACATCAATCCGGCTTCGCAGAGCGGCCAGACGATGGCCGACTTCGCCCGCAACAGCCAGGCGCAGGCCCGTTTTGCCAAAATCTACGAGCGCGTGCAGCAGTGGGCCGCCACCGCCAATGTCTCGACCCTCGGCAGCGAAGCGGCCGATGTCGATCTCGACGGCGCCAATGAATTCCTCCTCTACAACTCCCGCGTCTTTGCCGTCTTCGAGGCCAAGGGCGGACGCATGACCGCAGCCTGGATGCGCAACCCGGCCGGCAAAGTCTGGCAGGTGGCCGGCAACTTTGCCGCCTACAGCAACACGGACACCGAAGACGAGGGCGCGACGAATGCAGGGGCTTACCGCACGAGCGGGTTCAAGGATTGGTGGACTGTCACCGGAGCCAATGGCAGCGATGCCTCGGTCAATGCGACCTACACCGTCAGCCCGGCACCCGGCGAAACCGGATGGGTCTTTAGCCAGGGCGGCATCAGTAAGAAGATCACCCTGCCCTCGGCTTCCCTCGGCAACCTCACGGCCGCCTACACCTTGAGCGGACCATCCAAACTCCTGGTCCGCTTCGGTCTCTCTCCGAACCTGCTCGACCTCATGATGCGCGGTAACGACGGCCTCGACATCGAGGTGGTCGAAGGCCTCCGTGCCAGCGTGGCCAACAGCAGCGGCGGCGAGGTGGTTCGTGCGTGGGTCGAGGGCCCACAAATCAACACGGCCGCGGTTGACACCTCCGCCACCACCACCGTGCAGCGCCGCAACCAAGCCCAGACCCACCAGGTCGAGGTTGAAATCACTGGAGCTGGCCCGCACGTGGTCACTCTCGGGTTTGACGAGGGTGGCGGTTCGGTCGACAGCGAGCCCGACGGGATGGCCGACGGCTGGGAAATGACGCACTTCGGCAACCTCGACCGCGATGGCGCGCTCGATTGGGATGGTGACGGGTTCCTCGACCGGGACGAATACATCGCCGGCTCCGATCCGAAAAACGCCACCAGCACCGGCCCGCGCCCGTCGGTCGTGCGCGACGGCGGCGGTTTCCACATCACCTTCGCAACCGTGGCCGGCCGCAACTACCGCGTGGTTTACCGCGACATCCTCACCGGCGGCTCATGGCAGCCCGTGACCGCCCTCGGCGGCGGCCAAAGCAACCCGGCGGCCGGAACAGGCGGCAACGTGACCCTCACGGACACCTCCGCCCCGCCTGACGGCACCCGCTTCTACTGCGTCGAGGTCACGCTCACCCCGTAGGCCGCCCGCGGCTCACGAGGCCGTTCGGACCGATAGCACTTGCAGTTTCGGGCTGCCGGCCGCTTAGTTAGGGCAGCGCCTGGCTCTTCCGGAGCGGCGGTTGGTTTCCACCTTCGATCGTCGCACCACAAAACCGGTGGTCGTGCGTGAACGCTGGAACCCAGATGAGAAAAGCCACCCCACCAGCTCTTCGGGGTGAGAATTTTGCTTCCGTCCGTGCCGGACTTCGCCGGGGTCCGCCGAATCTGTCCGGCCGCCTCGATTAAAGCCATGCAGCTTCGCAACTGGCGTCTCAATCCTCTCGCCGCCCGCCCCACCAGCGGGGAGCAGCCCTTGCGGAGCGAGTTGTTCAGTCTGGACCAGCTGGTTTCCCACGCGGCCTCGCTGGCCGGGCTTCACGGGGTCTCAACCAAGCGCGGGACGAGCCGCCTGCTTGAGCGGTTGGACCACAACGCGGAAATCCTCGAGGCCTTCAACCGGAAGACCCTGACGGCCGATCCTGCCCGTCGGGTCACCCACGCGGCCGAGTGGTTGCTCGACAATTTCTACCTCATCGAGGAGGAAATCCAGATGGCCCGGCGGCATCTCCCGCCGGGCTACAGCCGCGAGCTTCCGCTCATCGCCAATGGCCCCCGCGGTGGGTTTCCCCGCGTCTATGCCATCGTGTTGGAATTGATTTCCCACGTGGATGCGGAGCTCGACCTTGATCCGCTCCGGGCTTTCGTGGCGGCTTATCAAACGGTCACCCCGCTCAAGCTCGGCGAACTTTGGGCCATCCCGATCATGTTGCGGCTCGGGCTCATCGAAAACCTGCAGCGCGTGACCACCCGCCTGGAGGTCGGGCGTCATGATCGCGATCTGGCCGACAAATGGATGGCGCGGTTGCAGGAAATTTCCGAAACCGTGCCCTCGCGCGTTGTGGGGGTGGTGGCCGAGATGGCGGAATCCGAGCTGACGCTTTCCAGCTCCTTCGTGGCCGAGTTTTGCCAGCGGCTTTCGCGGCAGAGCTCTCCCGCCATGCATTGGGTGAGGAATTGGCTCGAGCAAAGGCTGGCCGAACAGGGCGATTCCGTGGAGCAGCTCGTCCACCTCGAGGGACAGTTGCAGGCGGCCGATCAAGTCTCCGTCAGCCACAGCATCAACAGTCTGCGGCTTCTCTCCGGCATTGATTGGAAGGAGTTCGTCGAAAGCGTGAGTCCGGTTGAGCGGGTCATGCGAACCGACCCCGCCGGAATTTACGCCGGGATGGATTTCGCCACGCGGGATTCCTACCGCCATGCGGTCGAGGAGATCGCGCGCACGTCCGGGCGCCCGGAGATGGAGGTGGTCGAAATGGCGGTGCGGATGGCGCGGGAGAATTTTGATCAACACGGCCGGACGGATCGCCGCGCGCATGTGGGCTACGGTCTGATCGACCAGGGGCGTCCGGCGCTGGAGCAATCCGCCGGGGTGCGCCCGGAATGGAGGTCCGTCGTGCCGCGGACCATTCGCCGGCACCCTCTGGCGCTTTATGCGGGGGGCGTGGTCCTGCTTACCGCGCTGGGCACCGCGGGCTACCTCGGCTGGACGCAGCATCTCGCCATGGCGCCCGGCCTGCGAACGATCTTCGCCCTTCTCTTCGCTCTCGGCTTCAGCCAGGCGGCCGTGATGCTGGTCAATCTACTTTCCGCCTTGCTCATCGTCCCGCGGTTAGTCGCGCGGCTCGACTATTCCAACGGCATCCCGGCCGAGCAGCGCACGATGGTGGTCATCCCGACCATTCTGGGCGCGCCGGACGATGTTGCGCCGCTTTTGGAGTCCCTCGAGATCCATTACCTGGCCAACCGTGATGCCAACCTGCATTTCGCGCTGCTGACCGATTTTGCCGATGCCGCCACGGAGACGCAGCCCGGGGATGATGAGCTGGTCGGGTTGGCCCTGGCTGGCATCGAGAGCCTGAACCAGAAATATGCGCCGGAAGGGGAGGGAAGATTTTACCTTTTGCACCGACCGCGCCGTTGGAATGAACGCGAGGGCTGCTGGATGGGCTACGAGCGCAAGCGGGGCAAGCTGACGGAACTCAATGCCGTGCTGCTGACGGGCGCGGCGGACCGCTTTGCCGTCATCACGGGAAACCGCGAACGGTTGCGCTCCTTCCGGTTTGTCATCACGCTGGACACCGACACGCAGCTTCCCGGCGGAGCGGCGCGCGAGTTGGTTGGCGCGATGGCCCATCCGCTTAACCGCCCGGTCTTCGACCCGCACACGAACATCGTTGTGGCCGGCTACGGCATCCTGCAACCCCGGGTGGGCGTGAGCCTGCCCAGCGCGGGACGATCATTGTTTGCCCGTCTTTTTTGCGGCGATCCCGGCATCGACCCTTACACGCGCGCCGCATCGGACACCTATCAGGATTTGTTCGACGAGGGGACGTTCATCGGCAAGGGGATCTACGATATCGAGGCGTTCGAGCGCTCGGCCGAAACACGGTTTCCGGAGAATCTCATTCTCAGCCACGACCTGATCGAGGCGTGTCATGCGCGGTCCGGGCTGATCAGCGATGTGGGGTTCTACGAGGCGTATCCAGCCCGCTACGCAGCAGACGCCGACCGGCGTCATCGCTGGATCCGCGGGGACTGGCAGATCATCCGGTGGCTCGGTCCCTGGGTTCCCGGCAGCAAGGGCAAAGGCACAGCCAACCCGCTTTCCCTGCTCTCGCGTTGGAAAATTGCGGACAACATCCGGCGCAGTCTTGTGCCCATCGGGCTGCTGGTCTTTCTGCTCGGACTAATCCTCGGCCCGCTCGCTTGGGCCGGCGTCTGGTTGGTCCCGCTGCTGGTCATCGCGCTGGGTCCGGTGACGATCACCATTCTGCTCGAGTTGGTGCGCAAGCCGCGGGATTTGCCGTGGGGTTTGCACCTGCGGGCGTCGGTGCCTTCGGTCGGGTGTCATCTCGCCCAAGCGGCCAGCGCGGTGATTTTTCTGCCGAGCGATGCCTGGTTGAGCGCTGACGCGATCGGGCGGACCTTGGGTCGGCTGATTTTCACCCGTCGGTGTTTGCTCGAGTGGAAGACGTCGAGCGATGCCGAGCGCACCGCGCCCAACAGCCTTGGCGATTACTTCCGCCGGATGTGGTTTGCCCCGGCCGTGGCCTTGGGTAGCTCGGTTTTTCTCCTCGCGACGCGGGGCGGGCTGCCCGGGTGGGAAATGGTGCTCTTCGGCCTCTGGCTCGCCGCGCCATGGATCGCGTGGCGCCTCAGCCAGCCGATCCTTCCGCCGCCGTCCGGGCTCAGCGAGCACCAGCGCAGGTTTCTTCGGGTCACGGCGCGCAAGACCTGGCAGTTCTTCGAGACCTTCGTGAACGCGCAGGAGAATTGGCTGCCGCCGGACAATTTCCAGGAACAACCCGGACCCTTCGTGGCTTCGCGCACCTCGCCGACCAACATGGGCCTCGCGCTGCTGGCCAACCTGGCGGCTCGTGACTTCGGCTACATTTCCGCCGGACGGCTCGTCAGCCGCACCGAGGCCGCCTTCGCCACTATGCAGCGGCTGCGCAAACACCGGGGGCATTTTTACAATTGGTATGACACCCGGACGCTCGAGCCGTTGCGGCCGTTCTACATTTCCAGCGTGGACAGCGGCAACCTGGCCGGTCACCTGCTGACCTTGGGGCCGGGATTGGAGGAAATGGCCGGGCGGGAAATCTTCGATCCCGAAATTTTCGCCGGGCTGGGTGACATTCTCCCGATCCTAGGCGCCTGGCCGGATGCCCACATGCACGAGGCCGCATCGTTGGTGGGCGATCCTCCGGTCCGTCTAGCGGAGGGTTATCAGCGTCTCCGGCGCTTGCAGGCCTGCGCGGCGCTGATGAAAGTTCCGCCCGGGCCGGCCGAGGAATGGCGTGCAGCGCTCGAGGCCGGGAGCGGAGAGCAGGCGGATGATCTGCTTTTCCTTGCCCCCTGGCTGGCTCTCCCCTCGCGTCCTTGGCTCACCTCGGGTCTCACCGAGTCTTTGGTCGAGCAACTTTTGCATCTCAACGCGGCTCCAACCTTGCGCGAGATGGCGGAATTGGACCAGGTGCTCGCTCCGCTGGTCGAGGAGGCCTTGGCTTCCGGCGCCGCGAAGAAACCCGAGACGAAGGGATGGCTGGACGAACTCCTGCCGCTTCTGCACGAGGCGAGTGACCGGGCGGGAAAGCGCATCGCCCGGCTCGAGGCGTTGGCCGGCGAATGCCTCGAGATGGCGGCCATGGATTTCACCTTCCTCTTCGACGAGCGGCGCAATCTTTTTTCCATCGGCTTCAGTGTCGACGAGCGGCGGCTGGATTCCGGCTTCTATGACCTGCTGGCCTCGGAGGCGCGGCTCTGCAGCTATGTGGCCATCGCGCTCGGACAGGTTCCGCAGGACCATTGGTTTTCGCTGGGACGGCTGCTCCAGGCCTCGCACGGGCGCCCGGTCCTCGCCTCGTGGAGCGGGTCGTTGTTCGAATACCTCATGCCGTTGTTGGTTATGCCTAACTACGAGAGCACCCTGCTCGATCAAACCTACCGCGGGGCCGTCGAGCACCAGATCGAATACGGCCGCGCCGGGGGCGTTCCGTGGGGCGTGTCGGAATCGGGCTACAACCGCACGGATGTCCAACTCAACTACCAATACCGCGCCTTCGGGGTTCCCGGGTTGGGCTTGAAGCGGGGGTTGGCCGACGACCACGTCATCGCGCCTTATGCCACCACGATGGCGCTGATGGTCCTCCCCCGGGCGGCCTGCGAGAATCTCGAACGTCTGCAGTCACAGGGTCGCGAGGGTCCCTACGGTTTTTATGAAGCCGTGGACTACACGCCCTCGCGTTTGCCGCCCGGCCAGTCGGGCGTGACCATCCGCTCGTTCATGGCCCACCACCAGGGCATGAGCCTGCTCGCGCTGGACTACGTCCTCCGGGGTCAGCCGATGCAAAGACGCTTCCTCGCCTGCCCTTTGCTCAAAGCCTCCAATCTGCTCCTGCACGAACGCGTGCCGAAGGCGGCCACCTGCATCTTGTCCGAGGATTGGTCGGCGGGAAAAGCCGACCGCCTGGCTGGTCCGGACGAAGACACCATGCGGGTGATCAAGAACCCCGGCCGCGCGGCCCCGGACGTCCATCTCATGTCGAACGGCCGCTACCATGTTGCCATCACCAGCGCCGGCGGTGGCTACAGCCGGTGGCAGGATCTCGCCGTTACACGCTGGCGCGAGGATGCCACGCTCGATGGCTGGGGCACGTTCATCTACCTGCGGGATGTGGAAAGCGGGGACTTCTGGGCGGCCAGCCATCAGCCAACCCTGCGGGCGACGAAAAATTACGAGGCGATCTTTACCCAGTCCCGGGCGGAGTTCCGCCAGCGCCACGATGACATCGAAAGCCACACGGAGATCAGCGTTTCCCCCGAGGACGATCTTGAGCTTCGCCGGGTGACGCTGACCAACCACTCGGAGCGGACGCGAATCGTCGAGTTGACCAGCTACGCCGAGGTGGTCATGGCGCACGCGGCGGCGGACGCGGCGCATCCGGCGTTCAGCAATCTTTTCGTTCAGACAGAATTTCTTTCTTCGCCTCCGGCCCTGCTCTGCACCCGCCGGGCCCGCTCGGAAACGGACCGGCCGCCGTGGCTCTTCCATCTGCTCGTCGGCCACGGGGGCAAGCAGGGGAAAATTTCCTGCGAGACCGATCGTGCACGATTCATCGGCCGCGGACGCACGTTGGTCCGGCCGGCCGCCATGGACGTCGCGGACGCTCTTTCCGACACGGTCGGCCCGGTTCTCGACCCCGTGGTTGCGCTGCGGCGCAAGGTCACGCTTCATCCCGGCGAGAGCGCGCGGATGGATTTCGTCCTCGGCATGAGCGAGCACCGCGAGGGGGCGTTGGCCGTGGTGGACAAATACAACAGCGTTCGCATGGCCGACCGGACGCTTGATCTCGCGTGGACGCACAGCCAGGTCACCTTGCGGCAGCTCAACATCACCGAGGGCGAGGCGCAGCTTTACTCGCGCCTGGCCAGCAGCCTCATCTATTCCGGACCCTCGCGCCGGGCGGCGTCGAGCGCGTTGCTGGCCAACCGGCGCGGCCAGAGCGGCCTGTGGAGCCACGGGATTTCCGGGGATCTGCCCATCCTCCTGCTCAGCTTGAGCGAACGGGACAACGTCGAACTGGCCCGCCAACTCATCCAGGCCCATTCCTACTGGCACGCGAAAGGGTTGGCCGTGGATCTCGTCATCCTCAACCACGACGATTCCGTCTACCGTCAGCCTTTGCAGGAGGAGATTCTCGGGATGATCGCGTCCGGCAGTGAGGCCCATATGTTGGACCGGCCCGGCGGAATTTTTGTCCGCCATGCCGAGCAGATTTCGCACGAGGACCGCGTGCTGCTGCAGGCCGTGGCCCGCGTAGTCCTGCGGGATGAGAACGGAACATTGTCCGAGCAGTTGGAGCGCCCGGCTATTCAGGAGGCCCCGATCGCGAACCTGCCGCTCGTGCGCGCGCCGGTGCATCCATCGCCGGAGTTGCCTTGGCGCGACCTGATTCTCCACAACGGTCTGGGCGGTTTCACCCCGGACGGTCGTGAGTATGTGATCACCCTCAAACCCGGGGAGCATACCCCGGCGCCGTGGGTCAATGTCCTGGCCAATCCGGGGTTCGGCACTGTTGTTTCCGAAAGCGGCGCCTCCTACTCGTGGGCGGAGAACTGCCATGAGTTCCGCCTCACGCCGTGGACGAATGACCCGGTGAGCGACACCGGGGGAGAATTTTTCTACCTGCGCGACGACGAGACCGGTCGCTTCTGGTCCCCGACGCCGTCGCCGGCGCGGGGCCGCACGCCCTACGTGATCCGGCACGGATTCGGCTACACCGTGTTCGAGCACATCGAGGAGGGGATCGCCACGGAACTCTGGGTTTACGTGGCCACGGATGCCCCGGTGAAATTTTCCGTCCTGAAAATCCGCAACCTTTCGGGCGTGGCCCGGCGGCTCTCCGCGACCGGTTGCTGGGACTGGGTGCTGGGTGATCTTCGGCCGAACAATCTGCCGCACGTCCACACCGAGATTGATCCCAAAAGCGGCGCACTGCTGGCCCGCAATCCTTACAACACGGAGTTTCCGGACCGCATCGCGTTCCTTGATGTCAACGATGCCGCCCGAAGCTGCACCGGCGACAGGCGGGAATTCTTCGGCCGTAACGGCACGCCCGGGAATCCGGCTGCGCTCGCGCGCATGCGGCTCTCCGGCAAGACCGGGGCCGGCCTTGATCCCTGCGGGGCCGTGCAGGTTCCGTTCCAACTCGAGCCCGGACAAGAGCGCGAGGTCAGCTTCCGTCTCGGCCTCGGCCGCAGCGTGCAGGATGTGCAGGGATTGATCCAACGCTTTCGCCGCCCCTCCGCCTCCCGCCACGCCCTTGAGGCGGTCTGGGATTATTGGAGCCGCACGCTCGGCGCCGTGCAGGTGGAAACCCCCGACCCAGCGATCAATATCCTGGCCAATGGCTGGCTGCTTTACCAAACCCTGAGCTGCCGGATGTGGGCCCGCACTGGGTTCTATCAATCCGGCGGGGCTTACGGCTTTCGTGACCAACTGCAGGACAGCATGGCGCTCGTCCACGCCGAGCCCGGGCTGGTCCGGGAGCATCTGCTGCGCGCGGCCGCCCGCCAATTCCGCGAGGGCGACGTCCAGCACTGGTGGCATCCGCCGCAGGGGCGCGGCGTCCGCACCCATTTCTCCGACGACTATCTCTGGCTGCCCTACGCGGCCTGCCGATATGTCGCGGCGATGGCGGACACCGGGGTCCTCGATGAAATGGTTCCGTTCATCGAAGGCCGTCCGCTCCGGCTGGACGAGGAGTCCCACTACGATCTGCCCGCCCGCGCGGAGGGGGCGGCTACTCTTTACGAGCATTGCGTGCGCGCGATCAAACACGGCCTGCGCTTTGGCGTGCATGGTCTCCCGCTCATGGGTTGCGGAGATTGGAATGATGGCATGAACATGGTCGGCAAGGACGGGCGGGGTGAAAGCGTCTGGCTGGCGTTTTTCCTCCATGACGTGCTCACCCGGTTCGGGGCCGTGGCGCAGGATCGGAACGATGAAGTCTTTGCCACGCAATGCCGGGAGCAGGCCGCATTGCTGCGTTGGAACCTCGAGGCCCACGGCTGGGACGGGGAATGGTATCGCCGGGCCTATTTCGACAACGGCGACCCGCTGGGCTCGCGCCTGAATCCCGAATGCCAGATCGACGCGTTGCCCCAAAGCTGGGCCGTCCTCAGCGGGGCCGGCCGCCCGGACCGGATCCGCGAGGCCATGGCCGCCGTCGAGCGCCGCCTCATCCGTCCGGAGTCCGGCCTCATCCTGCTCTTCGATCCTCCCTTCGACCGCTCCGACCTCAACCCCGGCTACGTCAAGGGCTACATCCCGGGAGTGCGGGAAAACGGCGGCCAATACACCCACGCCGCGATCTGGACGACCATGGCCTTCGCCCTCATGGGCGAAACCGAGAAGGCGTGGGAACTCATGGCCATGCTCAATCCGATCCGCCACGGCGACACGCCGGAGAAAATCGCCACCTACAAAGTCGAGCCCTACGTGGTCGCGGCCGATGTCTACGGCATCTTCCCGCACACCGGCCGCGGCGGCTGGACTTGGTATACGGGGTCGGCCGGCTGGATGTATCGCCTCGTGGTCGAAACGCTCATCGGGCTCGAGCGCGAGGGTGACAGCCTGCGCTTGGTCCCGCGCCTGCCGCGAAGCTGGGATTCCTTCAAGATCCACTACCGTTATCACCAGACCCAATATCATATCGAGGTCCGCCGCACCGCGGGGGAGACCAAGGTCCCGACGCAAATATTTCTCGATGGCCAGAAACTCTCCACATCGGATCGCATCCCGCTCGTCGATGATCGTCAGGACCATATGGTCGAGATGCTCCTCTGATCTCGCTGGCGGCGCTTTGGGCCATTGGATTTGACTCCGCCTCGATCCGCGGGGGAACATCGGTGCAGCATTATGACCAACATCCATCCCGAGACGCGGCGCTTCCTTGATCGTGCGGCCAAGGAGCACTTGCTCGGCCAGCGCGGAGTCGTCCTTTGGCTCTTCGGCCTCTCGGGCTCGGGCAAATCAACCATCGCCAATGAAGTCGAGCGGACGCTGCATGCGGAGGGCCGCATGACGGTGATCCTCGACGGCGACAACCTGCGCGCCGGTTTGAACCGGAACCTCGGCTTCACCGACGACGACCGCACCGAGAATGTGCGCCGCGTGGCCGAGACGGCCAAGCTGCTGGCTGGGCAGGGGATCATCACGCTTGTCTCGGTCATCGCGCCGTTTCGCGCACACCGGGCGCTGGCGGCGGAGATTATCGGGGGGGACTTTCACGAGGTCTATGTCCGGGCGGACTTCGCCACCTGCGCCGCTCGCGACCCGAAGGGTCTGTATGCCAAGGCCCGGGAGGGGCAGATCGGACAGTTCACCGGCCGGGACAGTGCCTTTGAAGAGCCGGAGAGCCCCGCCCTCGTCCTTGACACGCTCAGCCGGTCTGTGGACCAATGTGCAGCCGATTTGCTCGGCTATCTCCGGTCTCTCGGCGTTGCAGGGAACTAACCCTGCCGCCTGGCTCCCGCACGAGGAAGAGCACTTCGCCCGTTATGCCGCATTATCAACTCGACCATCTCGATCAATTGGAGGCCGAGGCGGTCTTTGTCCTGCGCGAGACGGCCGCGCAGTTTCAGAATGCCGCGCTGCTCTTTTCCGGCGGCAAAGACTCCATCGTCATGGCCCACCTCGCGGCCAAGGCGTTCTGGCCGGCCAAGATTCCCTTCCCGCTCCTCCACATCGACACGGGGCACAACTTCGCCGAAACTCTGGCCTACCGCGATGCCTTCGTGGAAAATCTCGGCGCGCGCCTGGTCGTCGGCCACGTGCAGGATTCGATCAATACCGGGCGCGTCAAGGAGGAGAAGGGCCCCTACGCCTCGCGCAACGCGCTGCAGTCGGTCACGCTGCTCGACACGATCGAGGAGCACAAGTTCACCGCCTGCCTCGGTGGCGGCCGACGTGATGAGGAGAAGGCGCGGGCCAAGGAACGGTTCTTCTCCCACCGAGACGATTTCGGCCAGTGGGATCCCAAGAACCAGCGGCCCGAGCTGTGGAACCTTTTCAACGGACGCCACCACCCGGGCGAACACTTCCGCGTCTTCCCGCTCTCCAACTTCACCGAGATGGACGTCTGGATGTATATCAAGCGCGAGAAGATCGACCTGCCGTCGCTCTACTTCGCCCATGAGCGCGACGTCTTCGCCCGCAACGGATCGCTGCTCGCCGTCTCGGAGTTCATCACCATGCTCCCGACGGAAAAAGCGGAGCGTCGGACCGTCCGCTTCCGCACCATCGGCGACGTGACCTGCACCGGCGCGGTCGAGTCCGCCGCATCCAATCTGGACGAAGTCATCGCCGAGGTCGCAGCCGCCCGGCAGACCGAGCGCGGGACGCGCTCCGATGACAAGCGCTCGGAGACGGCCATGGAGGACAGGAAGAAGGAGGGATATTTCTGATGGATCTGCTCCGTTTCGCCACCGCCGGTTCCGTCGATGACGGGAAGTCCACCCTCATCGGGCGTCTGCTTTACGATTCGAAGAGCATCTTCGAGGACCAACTCAGCGCGGTGGAGGAGAGTTCGCGCCGGCGCGGCGACGGGGTGGTCAATCTCGCGCTCCTGACCGACGGGCTGCGGGCCGAGCGCGAGCAAGGCATCACCATCGATGTGGCCTACCGCTATTTCGCCACCCCGCGGCGCAAGTTCATCATCGCCGACACCCCGGGCCACATCCAATACACGCGCAACATGGTGACCGGCGCGTCCACCGCCGACCTCGCCATCATCCTCGTCGATGCGCGCAAGGGAATCATCGAACAGACCAAGCGCCACTCGTTTGTTTCCAACCTGCTCAAGATCCGCCACCTCGTTCTGGCGGTGAACAAGATGGACTTGGTCGATTACAGCGAGGCGGTCTTCCACCGCATCGTGCAGGATTTCCATCAGTTCGCCTCGCGGCTCGATGACATTGCCGAGATCACGGCCATCCCGCTCTCCGCCCTCAACGGCGACAACGTGGTCGACCCGTCGACTAACATGCCATGGTTCAAGGGCTCCTCGCTCCTCTACCACCTCGAGACGGTCTACACCGGCGGGACGGATAACCACGTGGACGCACGTTTCCCCGTGCAGTGGATCATCCGCCCGCAGTCGAACGACCACCATGATTTCCGTGGCTACGCCGGGCGCGTGGCCGGCGGCGTCTTCAAGCCGGGCGACCAAGTGAGTGTCATGCCCTCGGGCTTCACCACCACGATCGACAAGATCCATCTGCCCGGCGGCACCGAGGTCTCCGAGGCCTTCGCCCCACAGTCGGTTGTCATGACCTTGAGCGACGAGATCGACATTTCCCGCGGCGACATGCTTGTCAAAGCCAACAACCCGCCCACCGTCGGGCAGGATGTCGAGGCCATGATCTGCTGGTTTTCGCAGAAGCCGATGGAACTACGCGGCAAATACCTCCTGCGCCACACGACCAAAGAGACCAAAGCCATCCTGCAGGAGCTGCGTTACCAGGTGGATATCGAGACGCTCCACAAAAAGGAAGGTGTGCCCGCGCTGGCCATGAACGACATCGGCCGCGTCTCCCTGCGGACCGCTTCACCCGTCTTCCACGATTCCTACCGCCGCAACCGCCTCACCGGCTCCTTCGTCCTCGTCGACCCCGGAACCCACGAGACCGTCGCGGCGGGGATGATCGTCTGAGGTTTCAGTCGTCCGTGCCGGCCAGCGGGGCTGGGCAATCGAGGGCGAGGGCGACGACCTGCATCAGCGCGGCCTCTTCGTTCGTGACCCGTCCATCGCCGGACACGGCACGGGTGGCGGCGTCGAGGATTTCGCGGCGCAAGGTGAATGACGCGCTGTTGAGGGTTCCGAGCGCGTGGTCGAGTTGCGCCGTGTCCGGCTGGCCACCGGGGTAGGGGGCGATGGCGCGGAAGGAGAGGCTGGCTTCCATGGCTGCGTCGTAGCATCGCCGGGCGTCGTCTCCCGAGGATGTCGTCCAGATGAGGGACGCCACCAAAGTTGCGGCGTCGTCGGCGAATGCCGCGGGGTCTTGCCCGAGTTGGTCCCGGCGGCGCGGCGGTTGGTCGAGGCGCCGCAGGTTGCGCCGCACGATCCACCACATGCCGAAGGCGAAGGGGTCGAGGCCGACCTGAGATAGCCGGTCGAGCTGGTCGCACAATTCTGCGCGTTCGGCCGCGGGCAACCTGCTGAGCGCCGGCGTGAGCAGGCCGAAGAGCGCCGTGCGCCCGGAGGTTTCCACCGACCGCAGCCGCTCGCGGTAGT